>CBEUCC010000126.1:0-6452 GCA_965541515.1 uncultured Thermoplasmata archaeon | reverse complement strand
ACATCACGAGGCGGTCGAGGCCGAGCCCGAACCCCGAGTGCGGTACGCTCCCGAACCGCCGGAGGTCGATGTACCACCGGTAGTCCTGCTCGCTTAGCCGGGATTCCTCGATGCGCTTGCGCAACGCATCGAGCTCGAAGATGCGCTCCCCACCGCCGATGATCTCGCCGAACCCCTCGGGTGCGAGCAGGTCGTGGTTGAGCACGACCTTGGGGTCGGCCGGGTCGGGCTGGTGGTAGAACGCCTTGACCTGCTTGGGGAAGTGCGTCACGAAGAACGGCTTCTCGAAGGACGCCGTGATCACCTTCTCCTCCTCGTAGCCGAAGTCGTCCCCCCAATTCAGGTGGAGGCCGCCCTTGTTGGCGATCTCGACCGCCTCGTCGTAGCGCATCCGGTCGAACGGCGGCTCGATCGCGGCCAACCGTTTCGGGTCGCGCTGCAGGAGCTCGAGTTCCTCCGGGTGGCGTTCGAGGACCCCGCGCGCAAGCGCCGCGACCATCTCCTCCTCCTCGGCCATCATCTCCTCGTTCGAGTACCACGCGGTCTCCGCCTCGAAATGCCAGTACTCCGTGAGGTGCCTCCGGGTGCGCGAGCGCTCCGCGCGGAACGACGGTTGGAGCGTGTAGACCTTCCCGAGCGAGAAGATCATCGTCTCGAGGTAGAGCTGCGAAGACTGCGTCAGGTAGACCTTGTCGTCGAAGTAGGGCACCTCGAAGAGCGTCGAGCCCCCCTCGGTCTGCCCGCTCACGAACGACGGACAATGGACTTGGGTGTACCCGCGGTCGTCGTAGAACCTCCGCAGGAGGTCCATTACCGTCGCACGGCCCTTGAGGGTCGCGGCCATCTCGCGCGAGCGCAACCACAGGTGCCGCAGGTCCAGGAGGGTCTCGTCCGTCTCCTTGCCGGTGATCGGGAAGACCTCGGAGAACGACACGACGCGGAAGGCCGTCGCGCGGACCTCGCGGCCGCCCGGCGCGCGCGCGTCCTTGGCTACGGTGCCCTCGACCTCGACCGAGGATTCGACAAGCGCCTTGCCGGCTGCCTCAAAGTCGGGGTCGGGGAGGGCCCCCTTCTTGGCGGTGACCTGGATGAGCCCGGTGCCGTCGCGCAGCACCGAGAAGACGATGCCGCCCGAGGAACGCGTGCGGTGGAGCCATCCGCGGAGGCTGAGCGGCCTGCCGACGGGTCCCGAAAGGGCATCGGCGACTGTTGCGAACACCTCGGGGGTCATGGTCGGTGCAGCCTTGCCGTGAACCCGGGGAGCGGGGGGTGCCTAGTTAACAATTGTGCGGGCCAGGGGCAAGGCTCCTGCCAGGGTAGCGACAGGGCCCCAAGATTGCAGGCGTCATGGGGGAGGAGGCCGTTTCGGCCTTCGCTACCCCGTCGTGTCCGGGGGCGGGACGTCCAAGAGCACCCGGGCCGAGTAGATGTCGGTCGACGAGTTGTCGGCATTGCGCGTGTCGCACCAGAGGCCGATTGCGTACCAGTCCGACGACGCGATGCCCAGGTAGTCCCCGATGAAGCCGGTCCCCGAGACGCCGGCGCTGTTGTCCCCGTCGAACCCGAGGTCGGTGACGTTGATCTGGACCGGGTAGGACTCGCCCCCGTCAAACGAGATCGCGAAGTAAACCGACAGCAGCCGGTTCTCCGGGTCGTCCCGCCGGTCGTAGAACTCGCCCACGACCCACCCGTTGCCCGCAACGGACACGGCCGGGAAGAACTGCGAGGCGCCGCTGCTCTCGTTGTCGTTGTTCACGCGCGTCACATTCGACCACGTCGTCCCGCCGTCGCGCGAGAACACCTGCAGGATGTCGGCGTCGCCGCCGCTGTCGTCCGGCCACCAGATGTAGACCGACCCGTTGTACGGCCCGTCCGAGAGGTCGATCGCCATGTCCGGCATCGTCGGCGTGCGGTACGTGCCCTCCGGCTGGGGCGAGCTGATGAGATCCACGGGCGCGATCGGCTTGATGGTGTCCCACGAGTTGCCCTTGTCCGTCGACCGGGTGTACTTCAGCGAGTTGGGGACATTGTAGTCGATCCAAGTCAGGTGGAGCGTGCCGTCGTTGTCGACCTCGACCTGCGACCCTTGCACCTGCGGGAGGTGCACCTCGTCCTCCGTTCCCGTGAAGAACCCCCCGCTCGACACCAGGACCGGGACGGACCACGACTGCGCGCCGTCGGACGAGTGGATCACGAAGATCTCCGAGAGCGCGAGTAGGTTGAACGCCGTCCACGAGACGTACACGTCATTGGTGTTGGGGTCGACCGCGATCCACTCCTTGTCGTGGAAGGTGGCGGTGGTCAGCGAGATGATCGGTACGGTGACCGACGAAGCGGGCCACGTGACCCCGCCGTCCGTCGACTTGGCCACCCAAATCGAGCTGTACCGGCCAAGGGGCGCAGGCGCACGCTTGAACGCGATCCCCGCCACGTAGAAGTTGCCGTCCTTGTCGGCCGCAAGCACGGGGTCGCCGGCGCCCTCGAACCCGCACAGCCCCTGGCCCGGGAACAGCCCCCCCGCGCACGGCTGGGGGAGGGGCGAGGCGGACGGTCGGTAGCCGGGGATGAGCGTGCGGTTCCACGTCCTGCCGCCGTCGAACGAGGAGTAGATGCCGACCCACGCGTCGCCGTTGGGGGTTCCGTAGTCGTTTGCCGCGCCGACGATGTTCATCGGGTTGGTGGGGTTGATGGCGACGGTCACTTCGTTGGCCGGCCGGGGGCTTGCTCCCGTGAGCGAGTTGCACTCCGGGTCGCAGTCGAGGACCGGGTAGGACGGCGGCCCTCCGGGGGGTGTCCCGCCGGGCCCGGTGGCCCCGAGGAGCACGCCCACCATCAGGCCGGCGGCGATTACGGCACCGATGGCCACGGGCAGCTCCTTCCGGCCGATCTTTCCAAGCAGGCCTTTGCCAGGGACGGAGAAGCCGTGGGCAAGGACGGGCATGAGTCGCGCGCGCCGCATTCATTTGGCGAGCCACAACGGCCCGGTTAAGCGTTTCGTTTCCGGGCCGCCCGTCCCCGCTGCCTGGCCGGTGGCCACGGGTGTTTTATGCGCTGACGCTGGATCGACGCAGGGGGTGCGAGTGTTGTTGCCTGAGCAAAAGGAACTCCCTCTCGTGGGCCGCGCCCACGAGTTGGAAGCCCTCGAAGGCGCGGCCCGCCGCGCCAGGGAGGGCAAGGGCGGGGTGTACTTCATCGCCGGCGAGGCGGGGATCGGCAAGACGCGCCTTGCCCAGGAATCGGTCGCCCGGGCCGTGCGCGCCGGGATGACCGCGATGCAGTCGCGGTGCCTGCCCGAGGCGCCCGCCCCCTACCTGCCGCTCTACGAGGCCCTCCGGTCCGGGGGCCTTGGCCACCTGCTCGCGACCGAGCGCCCGCCGCGAGTCGAGTACCTGTACCTGGCAAGTCCCCTCGGGATGACGATGGCCTCGGCCACGCGGGCGGAGAGCCCTTTTGACCGCGACCTCTTCCTCTCCATGCTCTCGGCCGTCGAGACGTTCGTCACGGACTCGCTCTCCGGGCTGGAGTCGGCCGGGAAGGGCACCGAGAGCCGCCTCAACGCCCTAGGGTTCGGTGAGTTTCGCATCCTCATCATGGCCCGACCTTTCGGGAACCTCATCGCGATCCTGCACGGCCAGGAGAGCGCCGACCTCGTCGCCGCGCTCGAGACGGTGCTCGACGAGCTCGAGACCGAGTTCGGCCCCCGGCTTGCAGCCTGGGACGGCGACCGGACCGTCCGCGACGAATTTTCGGGGCCGCTCCGGCGCGTCCTTGAATCGGGGCGCTTCGAAGGCGACGACCCCTCGCTCTCCCCGAACGAGTCCAAGTACCGGACGCTCGAGGGGCTCTCGCGCGCTGTAGCGCGGGAGGCCGAGCGGCGGCCGCTCGTCCTCTTCATCGACGACCTCCACCTGGCGGATTCGGCCACCCTGTCGGCGCTGCAGTACCTCGCGCGGTCCATCCCCACCGCGCGCGTCCTCATCCTGGCCACGTTCCGTTCCGAGGAGGTCCTGCCGGCCGCCGGCGCCCACCCGTTGGCCCGTGCGCGCGCTTCGCTTCTCGACGAGGGACTCGCCCGTGAGATCGACCTCGGCCCTTTCGACGCCCACGATATCAAGCGACTGGCCGAGGAGCAACTTGGCGTCGTCGACTTGGACACTCCCTTCGTGGAGGCGATCTACCGCGAGAGCCACGGCGTGCCCGTCATGGCGATCGAACTGTTGCAGTACCTGCAGGAGGAGGGCCGCCTCGAAACCGTAGGCGGAACCGTGCAGGTGAGCGGGGGGCTCGAGGGGCGCAAGCTCCCGTCCCACCTACGCGAGGCCGTGCGCCGGCGGCTCGAGCGCCTCCCCCGTGCAGAGCGCGACATCCTCGAGTGCTCCGCGGTGGCGGGCCACGTGTTCTCCCCCGCGCGCGTCGCGTGCGCGCTTGAACTCCGGCGCCTGGATCTCGTTCGGGCGCTTCGCAACCTCGAGGAGGACCACCGGCTCGTGCACCTGCGTGGCGAGACCGCATCGTTCGACCACGCGAAGGTGCGCGAAGTCATCTACGAGGGAATCCACGAGGATCTGCGCACGGAGTACCACGCAGCTATCGCGCGCTGCTGCGTCAAACAGATCGAGGCCGAAGGCAAGGACCTCTGGGAGGTGGCCGCGTTCCACTTCGCAAAGGCCAGCGACCCCGAGGGGCGCGTCTACATCCTTCGGGCGGCCGAGCGCGCCAGTGTCGCGGCCTCGCACGCGGATGCTGCCGACTGGTACGAGGCCTACCTGCCGCTGGCGGGGGAGGACGCCACCGCCGACCAGCGGGCTGCCTACGGCAGCGCCCTCCTTTATGCGGGTCGCTATGAAGCGGCGGAGCGGACCTTCTCGCGGCTGCTCGAGACGCCAACCGGGCAGATGGAGCACCTCCTCTACCTCCGGAACATGGCCGAAGCAGTGGCTAACCAGCGGGGCTACTCGCCGGCTGTGACGCTCATGGACCGCCACAAGCCGGAGGAGGGAGGCCTGTCATGGGCGCGCTGGGTGGTCGCCCGGTCACGCTTTGCGCTGCGGCTTGGCCACGTAGACCGGATCGAAGCGGAGATCAGCCGCGCGGTGCCCATCCTCGAGGCCGAGGGCGGCGCGCTCGACCGGGCGAGCGCCTACGGGGTCCTCGCCTCCATCGGCGGCGACATCGGGGACCATGACAAGGCGATCGAGTACGGGACGAAGGCGCTGGAAGCTGCCGGAGCTAGCTCCCCGGCGGCGCCCGAGTTCCTCAACCTCATCGGCGCCGGCCACCTCTACCGGGGCAACTTTGACGAGGCGGGCGCGGCGCTCGCGCGCGGTGCGGAGGCGGCCGAGGCCAAGAGCAGCCTCCACAGCCTCGTGCAGCTCACGAACAACCAGGGACTCCTGGAGCTGCGCCGGGGCGACCCCAAGGCGGCCCGCCTGCACCTGCTGCGAGCGCTCCGTTGGGCCGAGCGCGTAGGAACGGCGCAGCTGGCCGGCCGCTCGCTCGACCTCTTGGGGCTGGCTGCGATGGAGGAGGGGCGCGACGTCGACGCGGCCGAGTTCTTCCAGCGGGCCGTGCCGATCACCGACCGGGGTGAGGACAAGAGTTTGATGATCCTCCTGCAGATCCACCTCGCGCTCTTCGAGCTCGAGCGCGGCGATCCGGACCTGGCGATGGTGTACGCGAATGAGGCTTACGGCCTTGCGGCCCTCACCGGCGACGCGCCGGAGCAGGCGCTTGCGCGCGCGGTCATGGCCGGCGCGACCGGCGTCGCAGGCGACTCCCAGAGCGCGCTGCGGATGTTCGACGAGGCGGCGCGCGGCCTCAGGTTTTCTCCGTCACAGTACGAGTTTGCCGAAGTGTTGCGCCTGTGGGGCAACTACCTCGTCGACGCGGGCGACGAGGCCGGCGCGACGGAGAAGCTCTCCGCCGCCCACGAAATCTTCGTGGAGCTCGGGGCGCAGGGGCGCGCGCGCCGCGTTTCCGACGCGCTCGCCCAGGTCGGTCCTGTGTCACATGGCTGAGTGGCTCACGGGGCCGGCCGGTCATCCCGTGCGCCGCAGGCTAGCGCCTGTCGCGGTCGCATCCGCTCCCGAACACCGCGCGTGTACGACCACTTCCTCGGGGTCGGCCGCTTCAAAGGTCCACTCGGCCCACCCCCTGCGGTCCGTCGTAGCCTGGCCGGATGCGATGCGGCTGCCCTGCGCGTCGGTCGCTTCGAACTCCACGGCCTTGCCCCCGCGCTCGCCGGCGTACCAAAACGCGTCTGCGCGCAGGTGCCCCTCCCCCGCCGGCGTCAAGGCAACCACCAGTTCGTCCCCCCGGGGAATCCGCTCGCCCACCCGCCGATAGCCCTGCAGCAGCAGGAGCGGCTCCCGGGCCCCGTCTGCGGCGCCGGCCACCACCTCCCCGACAAAGATCGTGTGGTCGCCAAGGTCGAGGCGGCCCACGAGCTTGCA
>CBEUCC010000125.1:0-6699 GCA_965541515.1 uncultured Thermoplasmata archaeon | reverse complement strand
CCCGAACGCGGGCGCGGGCACTCCGACGAACCCGACGGTCGAGACCCCGGCCCTCCTGCGGGGGATGGCGCTGCGCGCGTGGGCCCGGTACGAGGACGAGCCGCTCGAGGCCTGCCTCGAGGGGGGGAGCGCCACGGTCAACGCAAGCATCGGGCGCCCGGACGGCCCGGCCGTGGCGGGCGGCCTTGCCCGGCTTTCGGTGGCCGGTGGCCCCTGACCCGTTTCAAGCGACCTCGGCGTAGTAGTACTCGCCGACATCCTTCTGCTGCTTGTCCAGCTGCGAGCCCACTTTGTTGATGCGCGGGCGGTTCGTCTCGCGGTCGCGCCGGAATGTCACCCCCGCGTCCTGGAGGAATTCGTTCATCCCCGTGCGCAGGTCGAAGGGCCCGCGGCCCCTCCCCTCGACCCCGGGCTTGCCGCCAAAGACCATGATCGAGTCGGACACTAGGTCGAGGAAATAGACGTCGTGGTCGACGACGAGCGCGCCCCGCGCCCGCTTCTCCATGACCCGGCGCATCGCCCGCGCCGTCTCCATGCGCTGGTCGGCGTCCAGGTACGCCGACGGCTCGTCGAAGAGGTAGAGGTCCGCGTCCTTGGCAAGCGTCAGCGCCACGGCCACGCGCTGGAGCTCACCGCCCGAGAGCGTGTCCACCTCCTTCATCAGCACCGACGGCACCTTGAGCGGACGCTCGATCTCGGCCTTCCAGAGCGTGGACCCGTACTCCCCGCCAAGCGCCGTCACGAGCATGTCCTCGACGGTGCCGGAGAAGCGCCCCTCGAGGTACTGGGGCTTGTAGGCCACACGCACGGTGGCCTGCACCTCGCCGACCGACGGCCTGACGGCCCCCGCGAGCATCTTCACGAACGTCGTCTTGCCCGTGGCGTTGGGGCCGACGACGCCCACCGTCTCGCCCGCGTGGATCGCCCCCGGCTCGGTCCGGAGCCTGAAGCCGTTGTACGACTTCTCGAGGCGGCCGAAGTCGACGAGGACATGGGCCGCGCTCCACCCCGACCTCGCCGGGACAACCTCGAACTTGATCGGCCGGTCGCGGAACCGAACGTTCTCCTCGGTCGCCAGGCCCGAGATGTACGTGTTGATAGCGCTCGAGACGGGGCGGGGCTGGGCGAGCACGCCGTAGGTCGCCTCCTTCCCATACATCAGGTAGACGATGTCCGCCAGGAAGTCGAGGATCGCAAGGTCGTGCTCGATGACGACGACCATCTTGTCGTCCGGGATCGCCTTGATCTGGCGCGCCACGTTCAGCCGCTGGTAGATGTCGAGGTACGACGACGGCTCGTCGAAGAAGTAGACGTCCGCGTCCTTGAGGAGCGTGGCCGCCACCGCCACGCGCTGCAACTCGCCACCGGAGAGCGCCCCCACGTCGCGTTCAAGCACCTGCGTGAGCTCGAGCGCGTTGGCGACCTCGTCCATCGCGCCCCGCTCGTCCACCTGTTCGAGCAGCTCGCGCACGTTCCCCTTGGCCACCCGCGGCAGCTTGTCCACATACTGGGGCTTCATCGCCGCCTTCAGCCGGCCTTGCGAGACGCGCTCCAGGTAGTCGTGCAGCTCGGTCCCGGCAAACCCCTTGAGGACCTCCTCCCACGACGGTGGCGATTCGAACGCACCCAGGTTGGGTGCCTGCTCGCCCGAGAGGATCGAAATCGTGGTCGTCTTGCCGATGCCGTTGGGCCCCAGCAGCCCCACGACCTGGCCTGGGCGCGGCGTCGGCAGACGGAAGACGCGAAAGCCGTTCTGCGAGTACTGGTGGACGAGATCCTCCTTGAGCTCCTCGGCCACGTTGACGATCGACAGCGCGCCGTAGGGACACTTGTGGACGCAGATGCCGCAGCCGATGCACAGCGGCTCCGAGACGATGGCCTTGCCTTCCTTGGCGCCGAAGGTGATGACCTCCACACCGTTGCGCACCGGCGGGCAGTACGAGTAGCACTCGTGGTTGCACCTGTTCGGCTGGCACCGGTCTGCATCAAGGACGGCGATTCGCATCGGGTGTGTTCACTTCCTCCCGCAATGGACGGAGCGCCCGGAAAAGGTTTGCCGCGCACCGGTTTGACCTCGCGCGCCCGCGCCCGGCGCGCCGCACGGACGGACTAGAGCTTCCCGTAACTGCGGCGCCGGGACACGACGCCCACGAGCGCTGCGGCGGCCAGAGCCACCGTGGCCACTGCCGCCTCCAGGCCGGGAACTTGGCTAGGCGGGGGCGACGTGACGGTGATCCCGACGGTCCCCTCGGAGGAGACATCCGCGTCCGCGACGGACGTTGCCGTGATGATGAGCGCGCCATAGCCGCCCGCGGGCACCGACTCGATGAGCACGAGTGCCGTCGCAGTGACCTCCTGGTAGGCGCCCACAGTAACTTGGAACGGGTCGAAGGTCACATCCCCGAACGCGCCGGTGGCGGTCAGATAGACCTGCTCCTGCACGTTTCCACGGTTCTCGACGACGAGGTACACGGCCACGAGCGCCCCCGGGCGGACCTCGCCCACGACGTTGGACACACGCACGGCGATCTCGCGGTGCGAGAACACAGAGATTGCCTCGAGCAGGATCTTGCGCCGCACCAGGTCGCCCTCGCTCGTGGCGAAGATCTGGAAGTCGTAGGACCCGGCCTGCGCACTCTCCGGCGGCTTGAGGAGAAGCGTCAGGGCGCCCGTGAAGCCCGGGCCGACGGGCAGGAGGCCCGAGCCCTCCGCGAAGGCGGCGTCCCACGCCTCCGGCAGCCCGGCGACCGTGATGGAGTAGGTGTCGCGGACATTCCCTGTGTTCTTGAACGAGATCAGGAAACTCGCGGTCTCGGAGGGCTTGACGCCCTCCTGGGCCGCGCTCGAGGACACTTCGAAGGAGTAGATGGGCGTGACGACGACGGAAAGGACAAGCGAGGAGTTCGACCCCGCCTGCTGCGAGAGCAGCGTCAGGACGAACACTTGGACGGTGTTCCCGCCGGCCCCCTCGGGGACGGTGGCGGTGAAGAGGAAGTTTGCCGACTTCGTGCTGCCCGTCTGTGTGAGCGTGAAATCCGCCTGGGAGAGCGTGGCGTTCCACTCCGAGAAGGACGGCGTCACGGTGAGCCGCGTGGCGTCCTGGCCGTTGCCGAAGTTGGTGGCCACGAGCGCGAACGAGACCGAAGTGCCGGGCGCCCCCGTGCCCGTCGTCTCGCCGGAGAGCAGCACGTCAAAGCGCTGGGCCACCTCGATCGGGATGGTCGCAGTGTGGGTCGCTAGGCCGTCGGTGGTAAACCCCGCGATGAACATGTCGCCGGTGGTCCAGGCCGGGACATCGGTGTCGGCGGTCACGACCGCCGAGAGGTTGACGGTGTTAAACGCGGCGACCGGCACCGACGGGACGTCGAATATCACGATGACGCCCGGCGGCGCGACCGCCGTGAGGTCGATGGTCGCGAAATAGTTCCCGTAGTTGTGGATCGCAAGGGGGATCGCCTTGGGTTCCCCAGGGACGAGGTACGTGAGCGGCCCCACTTGGGCCTCCACCTCGATGACCGCGCGCGTTCCGACCGTAACGGTGCCATAGGCGAACGTGTGGAGCGGGCTCGAGGCCGGACCGTAGCGCAGGTCGAGGGTGACCGGGAGCACGGTGTCGGCCAGGACCCGGGCCAGGACGTTGTACGTGATTGTCAGCGAGGTCGCCTGCCCCCGCTGGAGGTAGAAATGGGCCTCGCCCGTGGGCGCGGTCGGGACGACCATGGACAACTCGGCAAGCGAGAAGACCGGGGAGGCCGTCACGTTGTCCATGCCGTTGCCCAGGTTCCGCACGTCGAGCGAGATCGTGCGGTTGATCCCCGGCACGACGTCGGTGGCGTCCAATGACCCCGCGATCGAGATGGAGAAGACCTGGCCGGTACGCGTCAGCGTCGGGACGAGCGCCGTGGCCGTGGCCCCCGGGGCCAGGCTCGTCAAACGAACGCTCACATACGCCGGGTCCCTGGCGCCCCAGTTCGAGGGGATCCCAACGGTGAGGTTGACCGTGTCAGACCCGAACGCCGGCAGATTCAGGACGGTCCGGTCGACCGACCCGAGGCTCGTGTGGGCGCCCTGCACCTCCACACTCACCGTGTCCCCGGAGGCGGCCAGCGTCGTTACCTCGACGCGGTACGTCGCCGACGCGCCGGGCAAGGCTTCCCTCTCGGCACCGCCAAGCACCCGGGCCACGAGGTCGAAGTTGATTCGGCCCGTGTCGATGTTGATCGTCATGTGTGGTCCGCCCGTGTTGATCACGGAGGAGATGTTGAACACCTTGATCCCGGACACATAGTTCCCGGCGGATACATACAGGTTGGAGTTCGGGTTCGAGGTGGGCGTGAAGCCCGTCGCATCCGAGAGCCAGATATCGTTGGCGGCGTTGTTCGAGTAGTAGTTCTCGTCAATGCCCTGGAAGCCGTCCTCCTCGATGTCCACGCCCTTGTGGTTCGTGTCGTGCATAAGTCGGTTGCTGTTGCGCCACTGGGCGATCGTGTTGGTGTCGATGTGGTAGATCAGGAGCCCCGAGTAGGGGAGCCCGGTGTCGTACCGGCTGCTGGCGGTCTTCGAGCGCATCTCGACCAGGAAGTACTCGTTCGTGTAGTTCGTCGTGATCTTGAGCGGGTTGTGCCGGTTGATGTCCGAGGTCGGGTAGATCGTGTAACCCTCGAGGTTGAACGGCGGCTCGTAAGCCTCCTCCCAGTCGAGATCGATCTTCGACCAGACGGAGAGGTGCGCGGGCGCCCAGCCGCCGCCATCCCAGGCGCCCCCGGCCATGAGGTCCCAGTCGTCGAGGCCGGCGTTGTCGTACTCCACGTCGTACAGGTCCGGAAGGTTGAGGCCGAGGTGGCCGAACTCGTGAAGGAGCACGCCGAGCGCGTCACCCCGCGAGATGCCGAACTCTGCAAGCGTGCAGTAGGCCTGGACATAAACGCCGTCAACACTGTACCGGTACCCGGCCCCAGAGTGAGACCAAATGCAGTTAGGGGTGCAGCCGACGGCCTGGTCGCCTCCAGCGTGGATGATGACGAGGTTGTCCACGTACCTATCCCCGTCGAGGTCGAACTGGGAAAAGTCGACGTAAGGATTTGCGGCGGCCGCCGAGTCGCCGACAAGTCGGGCCGTGTTGCCATCATAGTACGCCATCGTGTTGGGCAACTCCACCCAGTCCACGACGGTGCCGATGACCGTGTAGTTGCCGTACGAGTTCTCGAAGAAATACGTCCGCATCGAGCGGTCCGAACTCGAGTTGCCGTTGACGAACTGGTTGTAGTAGGACTGCCCGTTGCCCGCGCGGTGCGTCACGTCGCTAAACTCCACCAGCAGGACGAGGACCTTGATGTCCCCGCGCCTAAAGTCGAACGCCTGGGGCGTGTTCGACTGCGGGGTCCGCTGCGGGGAGTAGGTAAGGCTGTGGTTGGCGATGTCGAGCGTCGAGGGGTCAACCCACGGCGCCGGCGGGACGTATTCCCAGACGCCTATGGGATCGGGCGCGCGCACCGCCTCGCCGGTGGCGGTTTGCTCCGCCACGGAGGGGCCGACCACGCCCCCGAAGGCCCCGAGGGTGAGCGCGAGCACGGCCGCAAGGACGAGGGCGCGGCTGCGAGGGAGGGAGGGGATACGGGTCAAGAAGAAGCACCGTCCGCAACGACTGGCATGGCAAGCACTTGGGAATCCATATTTAATCATTGTCTTGAGGCACTGAAGTTGCGAAAGGGCCAGGCACCCGCACCCGTCGCCGCGCCCCTACATGCCCCAGAACCGGGCCTCGTGCTTGCGCTTGATCGTCGTGATCTCGTCGAGAACCGCCTGCTCGTCGGGCGAGAGGTCGAGCCCGCGCAGCGCCCGCGCGTGGGTCTCGTTCATGTCCATGTAGAGGGTGTCGCCCTCGCTGACCTGCCGGCCCATCGTCACGTCGTCAACTGCCACCGCCACCTCGTCGCCGGGCCAGCCCTCGGGGATCGTCTCTTCGCCTGTGCGGATCGACTTGAGCGCCCCCACGACGCGGCCGTCGAGGCGAAGGAGCCGCACGCCGGTGCGCAAGCGCCCTGCGAGCACACGGACGCCGAAGATGGCGGGCTTCGATGTCCGGAATGTGTGGTCCGCCAGAACGAGGAACTTCGCGGGGAACACGAGCTCCTTCCGGGCGTCCTCGAGCGTCTGGCGTTTTCGCGCGTCGCGCCACTCGATGTAGTCCTCCACAATCTTGTAGACCACTTTCCCCTCGATGACCGCGGCGTCGGCCGAGTGGACCGCTTCCTTCGCGTCGGGGAGCACATCCGTTGAAAACGCTAGGATCGCGCGGTGCAGCGGGTCTGGGGAGAGCGCCACGTCCAGGACCTCCTTGCGCGACACCGCGCCGACGCGGGCGGACTTGAGGGGGATCTCCTTCGCGCGCAGTTCGTACGCGAGGCCCTCGAGCGACCCGATGGCGTCCGCGCGGATGTAGATCCCCTGCTCCTCGACTTCGATCTTTGGTTGGGACTCCTCCTGGACCTCGGCGCGCGCCTCCTTGAGTTCCGCGGCGGTGTTGGCTACGCGGAAGAGCGTACCCGGGATGATCCCCGCCGTGTCGGGGATGAAGACGCGCACGCCCGCGGCGGCCTCGACCTCCTTGTACGACTCGAACCGCCGCTTGGGGTCGCGGATCTCTGATAGCGGCGCGGGCTTGTGGAGGCCCTTGACGTGTGTCTCAACGGGCCCGTT
>CBEUCC010000124.1:0-6744 GCA_965541515.1 uncultured Thermoplasmata archaeon | reverse complement strand
CCTTGGGGTAGGGGACCTCCGTGACCATGAGCACGGCCGCGGCCGCGACCAGCAGGGCGGTGAGGACGTCGCCCAGCCCTCCCAGGGCCACCAGGAGCGTCGCGAAGAGCCCAGCCCCGGTCGTGGGCAGGCCGCGGAAGCGCACCTGCAGGCCCCCCCCGTCCGAGACATGGCGGGCCAGGCGAAGCAGGCCCATCAGCGCGAAGAGGCCGGCCGCCAGCCCCACGAGGATGTCCTCAGGGCGCGTGAGCAGCGGCGAGGCGCCGACGTCGTAGTACAGGTGGTACAGCAGGATTGACGGTGCCACGCAGAACGACAGGTAGTCCGCCATGATGTCGAGGTAGTCGCCCAGGTCCTCGTCGCGCGGGCCGAACCGGCGCGCCACGACCCCGTCGGCCCCGTCCGCGAGGACCGCCAGCAGGATGAGCACCTCGGCAAACACGTAGTTGTGGTCCGCGATGTACGTGATCGCGGCAAAGCCGAGCGCCGCATTGGCGATTGTGAAGGCGTCGGCCGCTCGCAACCTCCGGAAGACGGTCATGGGTTCCCCCCAGGTCTCCCCGGAAGCAGCAGTGGGGTCTCTGCCGCCTTAACGGTGACGCCTTCCTTGGCCGCTAGGCGCACGGCAGGCCCCCCGCTGTATTCGAGGTCCACACGGGAGCCGAACTTTATGATGCCCACGCGCTCACCCTTCTCGACGGCCTGCCCCACCTCGAGGTAGCTCACAGTGCGGTCCGCGAAGGCGCCCGCGATGAGCGTGAGGCGCGCGGTCGCCCCTTGCGCCTCCCCCGCCCCCTCGAACTCCAGGACCAGGCGCTCGTTCTCCGGTGCGTCCTTCGACGAGGCGAGCCGCTTGGCGCCCTCGTGGTGCGTGGCCGCCACCAAGCGGCCGTCCACCGGTGCGCGCACCACGTGGACGTTGAAGACGCCGAGCACGACCGTCACCGAGGCGCGGGTCCCGTCGGCCGCGGCCGCCGTCACGCGGCCGTCAGCCGGCGACACCACGCCTGCGGCCACGGCGCGGTCGGGGTCGCGGAAGAACGCGACGAGCAGGCCGACCCACACGAGCCCCATCAGCCCGACGGCGTTGAGCGTGTAGACGGCAGGCGCTCCGCCCCACGGGCCCACTGCCGGGACCAGGAAGAGGGCGACGACGAGCACCGCGCCCACGGCCGCCGCGTTCCCAGCGATGAACCCCCAAGGGGTCGCTCGAGCAAACCGCACGAAGGGTCAAATCGCGAGGCCCCGGTTTACCTTTTGGATGGCCGCCCCCGGATCCTCGCGCTCCCGAAGGCCCAAGGCGGTCGTTCTCCTCTCCGGGGGGATGGACTCGGCCACGGCCGCCGCCGTGGCCAAGCGGGACGGCTTCGTGTTGCTGGCGCTCACGGTCGATTACGGGCAGCGCCACGGGCGCGAGGTCGAGAGCGCCCGGGCCGTTGCGCGGGCCCTTGGGGCCCTCGAGCACAAGGAGGTGCGCGTGCCCCTCGGCGACTTCGGGGGCAGCTCGCTCACAGACCGGAAGGTGCCCGTGCCGCGCGGGCGCAGCGCCCGCCAGATCGGTCGTGGGGTCCCGTCGACCTACGTGCCCGCCCGCAACATGGTGATGCTCGCCATGGCCTCCGCGCTTGCCGAGGCCCGTGGCGCGCGCGCCGTGTACATCGGCGCAAACGCCATCGACTACTCCGGGTACCCGGACTGCCGCCCCGAATTCCTCAGGGCGCTCGAGAAGGCGCTGGCGCTTGGCACGCGCGCCGGTGTCGAGGGGGACCCCATCCGGATTCGCGCGCCGCTGATCCGCAAGACGAAGGCGCAGATCGTCCGGCTCGCGCTGCGCCTCAAGGTCCCGCTCGAACTCACGTGGAGTTGCTACCTCGGCGGGCCCGTGGCGTGCGGGGAGTGCGACTCGTGCCTGCTGCGACTCAAGGGCTTCAAGGAGGCGCGTGCGACCGACCCCCTCCCCTACGCGAGAGGGCCGAAACGCTCGCGCACACGTTGACAGGCCACCCCCTCAACCCTCAAATCCAAGGAGCCTCGTGGCTCGCCTGTGTCCCCGCCCGGCGCCCCCCCGCACGCCCCGCCCCACCGACACGGGAAGGCGCTTAGCCAGGAGTCGATCGCGCACACCCCCCAAGAGCGCCTCGCGCCGCTGAGCGAGGCGGGCCGCAAGCCCGCGGGTGTCGCTCTGCGCGTCACGGAGATCTTCCTCTCGCTCCAGGGCGAAGGGCGCGACATTGGGCGGCCCACCGTGTTCGTCCGCCTGACCGGTTGCAACCTCCGGTGCGTGTGGTGCGACACCGAGTACTCGTTCACGGGTGGCTCGTGGCTCACGCTCGACGAGGTCCTCGACCAGGTCGCCGCACACCCGAGCGTGAGGAACGTGTGCCTCACGGGCGGCGAGCCGCTCCTCCAGAAGGAGCACCAGGAACTCGTGGCTGCGCTCACCGCGCGGGGCTACCGCGTCGTCGTCGAGACGTCCGGCTCGCGGCCGGTGGGTGGCGCTCTGCTCGACGAACGCGTCTCCGTCTCCATGGACATCAAGTGCCCCGGGTCCGGCGAGGAGGGCTCGCAGCTCCCGGGGAACCCCTCGGCGCTTGGCGCCAAGGACCAGGTG
The DNA here is from genome assembly GCA_965541515.1 of uncultured Thermoplasmata archaeon. Classification (GTDB taxonomy): domain Archaea; phylum Thermoplasmatota; class DTKX01; order DTKX01; family DATEUP01; genus DATEUP01. Next base: position 4,133 of record CBEUCC010000124.1, on the reverse strand, counting down.
AAATTCGTCATCGCCGACAGGGCCGACTTCGACTACATGCGCGCGCTGCTCGCGACGAGCCTGAAGGGGTGCACCGCGGAGGTCATCGCCCAGCCTGTGGGCGGCTCGGTGGAGGGCGTCCGGAAGATCGCAGCGTGGGTCGCCGAGGCCGGGCTCGACGTGCGTGTGCTTCCCCAGCTCCACAAACTCCTGTGGGGCGACACCGCCGGGCGATAGGGGCCGCTGTCAGTACAGCGTCCGCACGAGCAGGCCGACGTCGAGCATCCCGGCTAGAACGACCAGGCATACCGCCAGCACCACCGCCGGCTGCGCGCGCAGAACCGACTCGAACTCCATCGCCACTACACTCCCTGGGGCTTCCCGGGCACTCGGCCACAGCCGGCGGGGCACTTAAAGATACAAGTTCCGTGCACAAAACGAACCACCGTGGCCAGCCCCCCCCAGGGCTGGACGGCGGCTCGATGGTACGAAATAAGCCATTCCAGCCCCTTTGAGAATCGTTCACCTGCGTGAGAACGCCGCGCCATACTTTCATATGCCCTCGACCCGCGTGGTGAAGGACAGGCGCCCATGATCAACCGTAAGATCGTCCTCGACCAAGAGTCGTTCAAGGCCCTTGCCTCCGACACCCGCATCGAGATCCTCAAGAAGCTCGATGGGACACAACTTACCGTCACCGACCTCGCCAACGCCATGTCGGTCAACAAGAGCGCCATCCACAAGCACCTCACGCGCCTGGTCGAGGCGGGCCTTGTCAAGAAGAAGGAAGGCGACCGCAAGTGGGTCTACTACACGCTCTCCCTCAAGGGGGCCCAGCTCCTCCACCCCGAGCGCGTGCAGATCGCCCTGATGCTCGCCGCGACGGTCGTGGCCGTGACGGCCGGGCTCTACCAGTTGATGAGTTTCATCGCCGGCTACAGCGCGTCCTTCTCGTACGCCCAGGACCAGGCCATAGGCGGCGGGGCAACCTCCCTCTCGCTGGGTGAGTCCTTCGCGAGCGCCGCCACGCTCCACAACTCCGACCTGCTCGTCATCGGCGTGGCGCTGGTAGCGGTGGCCGCGGTCATGCTCGCCGGGGTCCACTCCACGTGGCGGGCCGCGCGCCCTGGCGCTGCCTGACTTAAGGGCGCCCCCAACTGCGCTCCACCCGGGAGCGGGCGCTACCGTCACTTCAGCGGCTCGATAGTCTCTTCCTCTATCACGTCAACGATCGGGAGGAAGGCCCGCACGTAATACACGAATATCATCGACAGGAGCCCGAAGATGCCGATCAAGAAGGCCGACAGCTGGAAGGCGTCCAGGACCTGGTCGCTCACCGAGAAGAACGTGACCACGATCATGATGAAAATGATGACGAGGCCCGCGAGCACCACGTAGGCCGCCTTGTTCCGTGGCGGCGGGATCGTCCGGATCTTCACGTTCTTGACCTCGCCCCGCGGAAGCCCGAACTCGTAGAACTTCGAGCCCGAGCGGATCACATAGAACGACAGTACGACGAGGACCATCGTCGCTAGGATCCCAATGACGCCGAGCCAGTAGGCGCGCAGCGGCACGCCCAGTTTCGAGATGTCGACCTCCCCGGCCGCCGCACCCGGCTGCCCGGGGAGCACGTTGATTCCGCGGGACCACTGGTCGCCGCCCGCGTTCGAGCCGTCCCCGTTCACGGCGTTCACAACGATGTCGAAGGTGACGTCGGACGCGTTCTCCTCGGGGGCCGTCCACACGAACTGGAAGGAACGGAAGGCGGTCTGGTCGCCCTCGACCGTGTGTGTGATCGAGCCGTCCGTGTTGACTCGGACCAAGCCGCTCCCATTCACGTCGAAGGTCCCGGCACTCGCCCAGACATTGAACCCGCCCTGGTTCGCGCCGGTCACATTGGGGATCGGCACGGCCGGCTCAAAGAACGTGAGGTTGATGTCGTAGGTCTCCGACGGCTGGTAGTAGCCATCCGCCAGGCCGCTCACCGTGAATAGGATCGTGGCCTGGCCGTTTGGCGTGCGGCTCGTGCCGTCGTCGCTGTGGCAATAGCAGCCGCGGTCGGGGCCAAGGCCTATGCCACCGGCGGTCGAATCGACGCCCGAGGACATCGATATGGCCGGGGCGGCCGAGAGCACGAAAGACGCCGCCATGATCAGGGCGGCGGCCGCGGCGACTTTCCGCGTGTGCCCTTGGGTCACCAAGTGCGGCGTCCCCCCGTTTGCCAGTTGCGCCCTTGGTGCCGGCCATCCTGCGGGGTGAAACAACCGCAGCCAGGCATCCCGAAAGGGCGGGCCGAAAACTGAGGGTCGCTATAAAAACATATTGAGCGCGCGCGGCGGACACCCTGGCCTATGTGCCGCGCACGGCCGCGGTACGCGCGCCGGGGGCCGCAAGTAGTTTGTTGTTGGCGATCGGCGGCGCTCAAGGGAAGAACCCGCGCATGGTGACCGCGTCGGCCACGCGTTTCACGGCGACGAGGTACGCCGCCTTCCGGTGGATGATCCCGCGCGACGTCGCCTCGTTGTGCACATCGTTGAAGGCGCTCACCATGATCGTCTCGAGCCGCCGGTTCACCTCGTCCTCGGTCCAGAAGTAGCTGCCAAGGTCCTGCACCCACTCGAAGTAGGAGACGGTGACGCCGCCCGCGTTTGCAAGGATGTCCGGGATGACCATGACCTTGTTCTCACGCATGATCTTGTCGGCGCCTGGTGTCGTCGGCCCGTTGGCGAGCTCCAGGACGATCCGCGCTTGGATGGCCCCGGCGTTGTCCTTCGTGATCTGGTTCTCGAGCGCCGCCGGCACTAGGAGGTCCACGGGCAGCGCGAAGAGGTCGTCCCGCTTGATGTCGTTCGATCCGGGGAACCCCTTGACCGTGCCTGTCTTCGCCTTGTGCTTGACGAGCGCCGGGATGTCGAGCCCCTGCTCGCTCCAGGCCCCTCCCTGCGAATCGATCACGGCCACGATGACCGAGCCGAGGTCACTGAAAAGCTGGGCGGCCACGCTGCCGGCGTTGCCAAAGCCTTGGATCGCGACTTTCGCGCCCTTAAGGTTCAGCCCGATGGCCTTGGCGGCCTCTCGCGCCACGAACAGCCCTCCGCGGGCGGTCGCCTTGTCGCGCCCGAGCGACCCGCCGAGTGAGACAGGCTTGCCCGTGACCACGCCGGTCACCGTGTAGCCCTTGAGGGCCGAGTAGGTGTCCATGATCCACGCCATCGTCTGGGCGTTCGTGTACACGTCGGGGGCGGGGATGTCCTTCTCCGGCCCGATGATCGGTGAGATCTCCGCGGTAAACCGCCGCGTGATCCGCTCGATCTCCCTCATCGAGTGCTTCTTCACGTCCACTACGACGCCGCCCTTGGCCCCGCCGTAGGGGATCCCGACCACCGCGCACTTCATGGTCATCCACGTCGCGAGGGCCCGCACCTCGTCGATGTCGACGTCCGGGTGGTAGCGGATCCCGCCTTTCGAGGGTCCCCGCGCGAAGGAGTGCTGCACGCGGTACCCCTTGAACGTCCGCCACGTGCCGTCATCCATCTGCGCCGGGAACGAGACGTGCAGCTCGCGTTGGGGCCAGCGGATGAAATCGTGGACACCGCCATCAATCCCCAGGATCTTCGCCGCCTCGTCAATCTCCTGTTGGGCCGTCTCGAATGGGTTGACCCGGCTGGGTGTCTCCGTGTGCTCCATCTGCATCACCATCGTCCTCACCTGTTGTGGGGGAAATCGGCGGCTGCTCCAGAACCGTCAAAGTGGCAACCCGGCGTAGGTATTTGAACGACTAGGGGGCGCCTGAATCGGGCGCGGCCGCGCCGCGTGCCCCCCCCTTGGGGCATTGCTCTTTTGGGCAAGCCGCGCCCGAGAGCGGCCCGCCAAACTATTTTACGGCGCCATGGAATTTGGTAGCGTGGCGAAGGTCCAGTGCCAGCACTGCAGCGCCACGACCTCGGCTGAGGGTAGCACCTGTCAAAGTTGCGGTGCGCCGCTCACCGCCCCAGCGGGCCAGTCCCCCGCGGCGTCCTCGTTTCCCACCCCGGTCGTAGGTGGCCAGTCCCGGGCGCCGAAACAAATGACCTATGCCCAGGCGGCACAGGACTCCCCGCCGCCGGCAGAGGCTCCCGCGCCCGCGCCTGCGGTCCCCCCCCCGGCCGCCGCCC
>CBEUCC010000123.1:0-7151 GCA_965541515.1 uncultured Thermoplasmata archaeon | reverse complement strand
CCTTTGGCCGTGTCCAGCCATCGCCGGTAGAGGTCGTCGTGTGAAGGTCCGGTGGCTTGGTCACTCGGCATGGTTGCTCGAGGGCGAAGACCGCATCGTCATCGACCCGTTCCTGACGGGCAACCCAAAGGCGGTCGTGAAGCCGGGTGAGGTCAAGTGCGACATCGTGGTCGTCACGCACGGCCACAACGACCACTTCGGGGACGCCGTCGAGATCGCGGTGGCCAACGGCGCCACGCTCTGTGCGATCCACGAGATCGCGGTCTTTGCGGAGTCGCGGGGCGCAAAGACCGAGCCGATGAACAAGGGGGGGTCGGTCAAGGTCGCCAAGACCACCGTGCGGCTCGTCGAGGCCGTCCACTCCGGGGACTGGGTCAACCAGGAGAACGTGATGCAGACGTTTGGCACCGCGTGCGGGACCGTCGTTTCCTCGGGCAAGACGGTCTACCACGCGGGCGACACGGCCCTCTTCTCAGACTTACGGCTCATCGGGGAGCTCTACAAGCCCGACCTGGCGCTGCTCCCGATCGGCGACCGCTACACGATGGGCCCAAGCGACGCGGGGCTAGCGGCCGCACTCGTCAACGCGCCGCTCACCGTCCCCATGCACTACCAGACCTGGCCGCTCATCCCCGGCGACCCGCACGAGTTTGCGGCTGCGGCCAAGGCGAGGGGGTACACGGGCGAGGTCCGGGTGCTCCAGCCCGGGGACACGGTCGACCTCTAGGATGCGACGCCAGGCCCCCGATGGCCGACGGGTGGGGGCCGGGGCCGTCTGGGGAGCACGCGGCGCAGAACACCATCTCGAGCGACATCCACAACCATGCCGCGCGCCCGACCCCCCTGCAACGGCACAGGGGGAAATTAATTGACGCGCCCGCGATAGCCCACCGTGGCCCCCCCGGCGCTCCGCGGCTACTCCAGGGAGGAGCTCCGGAGGCTCCTCGGGCAGCCGACGGCTACCCGCTACTTCTCGCTCGTTGACCTGCCGGCGAGGCGCTGCCGCCTCTGGGAGGAGCGCACGGTCCTTGGCGCCGCGCAGTGGGCCGCGGCCAACCGGGAGCGCGCGGGCGGCCCCGTCGTAGGCGCGCGCTGTATCGGGTCGACGCTGGTCACGGACGCGCGGCTTGGCGAAGGGCCGGGTCGGGCGGAGCCGGCCGCCTTTGGCCCCGCGGAGGACGGCAAGGGCGGCGAAGCGCTCACCGACTGCTATGTGCGTGGGAAGGACGTCGTCACACGCTGGAAGGGGCTTGCGGGCGCCGGGGTGGGCCTGGCATCCTCGCTCGGCCTCGCCGCGGGCGCAACGGAGTTCCGCGCGGCGGGGCTTGAGGGTGCGGGGGGCGACCACGATGTCGAGATGGAGGTCGTCTCGCCCGGCCTCAACCGGCTTCTCATAGGCGTCGACGACACGGACACGAAGGACGCTGGCGCCACGTGGGCGCTCGCGCGCGAGGCGACGGAGGGGATCGAAGACATGGCCGTCCTCAGTGTGCGCGTGGTGCAGCTCTTCCCCGGCGTCCCGTCGAAGACCACGAACTGCGTGGCGACGCTCGTGGAGGGTGCGGTCGCGCCCTGGATGAAGGAGGCCGTCAAGATCGAGGTACGCGACCGGGTGGAGTCGCTCTCCACATCCAACGAGCCGGGGTTGGTCTTCGCGGAGGGGATCGTGTTCCCGCGGTGGGGGGAGGTCGCGGCGTTCGCGTCGCGCGCGCGCCGGAGAATCGTGACCGACGATGACGCCCTGGCGGCGGCGCAGGCGGTCGGCGCGCAGGTCGCGCTCGACGGGCGCGGGCTGATCGGCGCGACGGCCGCGCTCGGGGCAGCGGAGATGGGTCCGGAGGCGGCCGACCTCCCGGAGGGGTAGGGAGACGCGCCCATCGGCCAATGCCGTAGAAACCCGGGCAACCTTTATCACCCCCCGCGGCCACCCGCGGCCGACCCCTGTGACGCAATCCCACGGCCCCGTGTCAAGCCTGGCGTACCGCCAGTACGAGAAGCGGTTGCTCGCCGAGATCCAGAGCCGCGACATCCCGAAGCACGTCGCCGTCATCATGGACGGCAACCGGCGCTTTGCGGAATCGCTCGGTCTCAAGCCGACCGAAGGCCACATTATCGGGCGCGAAAAGCTCGAGGAGCTCCTCAACTGGTGCCTCGAGTTGAAGATCAAGATCCTCACCGTCTACGCGTTCTCCACGGAGAACCTGAAGCGGGCCCCCGCCGAGGTCGACCTGCTGATGGGGATGTTCGAGGAGAACTTCCGGAAGCTCGCCGACGACAAGCGCGTCCACGAGCACGGCATCCGCGTGAAGGTCATCGGGCAGACGGGCCTGCTCAAGCCGAGCGTGCAGGAGGCCATCCGCTACGCGACGGAGCGCACGAAAGACAACAAGAACTACCTGCTCAACCTCGCGGTCGCCTACGGCGGGCGCCAGGAGATCGTGGACGCGGTGCGCACGATCGCCAAGGAGGCGAAGGCGGGCACGATCGACCCGGAGGATATCAGCGAGGCCGTGCTGACGAAACACCTCTACACGAATGGCATCCCCGACCCCGACCTCATCCTGCGGACGAGCGGCGAGGAGCGGATCTCGAACTTCCTGCTGTGGCAGATCGCCTACAGCGAGCTCTATTTCGCCGACGTCTACTGGCCGGGGATGCGCAAGATCGACTTCCTGCGCGCGATCCGCAGCTACCAGCAGCGGCGCCGGCGGATGGGCAGCTAGACCGCGTCCTCGACGGCCTTGACCGTCTCCTTCAGGCACTGCACCCTGGCCCACCACTTGTAGTTGGCACCCACGACGTGCCAAGGCGCCTCCCGCGTCGAGGTCCGCGATAGCATGTCCTCGATCGCCTCCTCGTACTGTTTCCACCTGCGCCGGTTGCGCCAGTCCTCGTCCGTGATCTTCCACTTCTTGAGCGGGTCCTTCTCCCGTTCCTTGAACCGGCGCAGCTGCGTCTTCTTGTCGATGTGGAGGAAGTGCTTCACGAGCACCGTCCCCTCGTCCACGAGCACCCGCTCGAAGTTGTTGATCTCCTGGTAGGCCCGCTTCCACGCGTCCTTGGGCGCCAGGTGCTCCACGCGCTCGACGAGCACGCGGCCGTACCACGAGCGGTCGAAGATGACAATCTCGCCCGCGCGGGGGATTTCGTGCCAGAAACGCCACAGGTACGGCCGGTCCTTCTCGTCCGTGGTGGGTGCGCGCACGCCGATGACGCGGAACCCACGCGGGTCGAGCGGTTCGGTCATTCGCTTGATCACGCCGCCCTTGCCGGAGGCGTCCCAGCCCTCGAAGACGACGCACACCGCGACGCGCTCCTCCACGGCCTTGCGCTGCGCCTGCAGGGCCTTCAGTTGCCACTTCTTCAGGTCCTTCTGGTAGGCCCTCTTGTCCTCGTACTTGGCCTCGAGGTCGACCTGGTCGAGCAGCGCGGAACCCCGGGGCGACACGCCCGCCGGGCCAAATCAGCGTTGCGCTCCTAGCTTCAGGCCTTCAGGAGGAACTCCTCGAAGCGGGGACGCAGTTCCTCCTTGCGCGCGCGGTGCTTCTCCAGGAACGCGTTGATGTGGTCCACGAAGAGCTGCTTGAGCTCCCCCGAGAGCAGCGCGCCGGACCGGTAGTCGGCCGCCACCTTCTCGAGGTACGCGTCGTCCTTGTGGAAGAGCGCGAGCCACCGGTATGAGGCGTCGATGTCCGGGTTGCCGCCAAGCTTCCGGTGCTCCTCGACGGACACCTGTCCGCCCGAGAAACCGTACTTCATCACCTTGTCAAGCACCTGCTTTGGCGACTCGTCGGTGTAGATCGCACTGTTGGGGTCCGAGGCACTCATCTTCGTCGTGCCGGGCGAAGTGAGCCCCGGCAGGAGCTTGCTGTGGAGCGCGGCGGGCTTGGGGTACCCGAGCTTTGGCAGGATGTCGCGCGCCACGCGGAAGTGCGGGTCCTGGTCGATGCCCATCGGCACGAGGCACGGCAGGGGCTTTCCGGCGAGCACGGACGGCAGGAACGCCGGGACCGACTGCATGGCCGTGTAGAAGATCTGCCCCACATTGGAGGACGGCTCGAAGCCGAAGACCGCTTTGGCCGTCGAGTACGTGAGCTTCTTTGCGACGCGGATCGCCTGCGGGTACATCACGCCGGCGTGCTTCGTGTCCCAGATGAGGTGCGTCTTGCCGGGCTTGAACCCGAGCGCCAGGAAGTCGAGCCCGTTCTCCACGGTCCACTTGGCCGTGTCCTCGAGGGTCGCGTTCTCGCTGAAGAGGAACTTCTCGTCGTCGGTGAGCTGGAAGTAGACGTCGACGTCGAACTTCTCTTGGAGCCACTGCGTGACGAGCCACGGGATGAGGTGGCCAAGGTGGATGGGGCCGGAGGGGCCCCGCCCGGTGTAGAGGAAGAACGGGTTGCCCTTGTCATACTCGGAAAGGACCCAAGGCAGCTCGCGGTGGGAGACGAAGTGCCCGCGGCGCAGGAGGTGGTGGAGCGCGCCGCCCGTGTGCGCCCTCAGGGTCCCAAGGACCTCGTCAGAGAGCGGCTCGACCCCGAACTGCTTGATGAGGCGGCCGTAGTCGACAGTCCCCTCGACCTTCCAGGGGGTGACGCGGAAGTCGCCCTCGGGCACGCTTGGCCTCCGGAGGGCGCGAGCCCATTGCCGCCAAAAGACCCTTGGGGTGTCCCGGCCGCTACGGTACCGCGGACTCGCCCCGGCGTACGCGCCACTGCTTCTTGACCACCGCGTGCCCGCAGATCGCGCACTCGCGCCGCAGCGGTTCCTTGTCGTGGACCTTGCCACAACCCTTGCAGCGCCACGTGCTCTTCCAGTGCCACAACCCTTGGATCTCGGCCTGTGCGAACCCGCGGTACGCCACGGCAAGCTGCCTGGCGACATTCTGCATGGAGCGGTCGTCCGTGAGCAGCTCCGCGCCAAGCTCAAGCGCGAGTGCTACGAGTTCCTTGTCGGGGCCGGAGAGGCGCTCGTTGTCGCCCGTGGCCCGCGCGGCCTGCTCGACCCGTTCGAGGGCCTCGGCGGCCGGCGCACGGACCTCAAGGCCCGTCTCGCGCAGCGTCTCGAGGCGCTCCCGCTCGTCGAGGCGACGGACCTCCGCGACGACGCCGGGGGTGATGTAGGCCGTGTCCTGTGGCCCCGAGCGCGGGTCGCCCCCCGCGAGCAGTACGGAGGTGTCGCAGACGATGGTCCGAGGCATTTTCGACCCCCTTTTTGGGCCCGGTACGGGCCCCCCGAAAGGGCCCGCGCCGGCCCCCAAGGCTACCCCCGCCATGGGGCGTGTTCCTTTATAAGCAAAATTCGCGGTTTTGGCTCCGGAATCGAGCCTTCCTATGGCCGCCCGGACCACCAGAGCCAGATATGCCGAGCGGCCGGTTTTTGAAGTCGTCAAAGGGAGGGCTAGCGAGACCGGAGGTTTTAATTAACTCGGCCTTTATATAGGAACGGGTAAGCCGCAAGGCCCCATGGCGCCATGAAATAACGTGGCCAAATAGTCCACGTAATCTGCGCGCAAGCGCGGCGTCGGGGCCGTTGTGGGATGGGATGTACCAAGCCGAAAGAGGTGTCGTCGCATGAGCTCGAGCAGTGACTACTCCGCCGAATCGATTCAGGTCCTCGAGGGACTCGAGGCGGTGCGCAAGCGCCCCGCGATGTACATCGGCTCGACGGGGGAGCGCGGTCTCCACCACCTGATCTACGAGGTCGTCGACAATTCAATCGACGAGGCGCTCGCCGGGTACTGCAAGGAGATCCGCATCACCCTCAACCCCGAGGGGTCCGTGACGGTCGAGGACGACGGGCGCGGCATCCCAGTCGACACCCACCCGAAGTACGGGAAGCCCGCGGTCGAGATCGTGATGACGGTCCTCCACGCGGGCGGCAAGTTCGACGACAAGTCGTACAAGGTCGCGGGCGGCCTCCACGGTGTCGGCGTCTCGGTCGTCAACGCACTCTCGGAGTGGTTCGAGGTGCGCGTCGCGCGCAACGGCAAACTCTACAAGCAGCGGTTCGAACTCGGCCTGGCGACGTCGAAGCTGGAGGTCGTGGGCACGGCGGACATCACCGGGACGATCCAGCGGTTCCTCCCCGACTCGAAGATCTTTGAGACGACGACCTTCGAATACGATTCGCTCGCCTCCCGGATGCGCGAACTCGCGTTCCTCACGGAGGGCCTCTCCATCACGCTCACGGACGCACGCGACCCGGCGAACACGAAGAAGGAGGTGTTCCACTTTGAGGGCGGCGTGCGCGCCTTCGTGGAGTGGCTGAACGCCTCGAAGTCGCCGATCCACCCCGAGGTCGTGTACCTCAAGTACGCTAACGGGACGCACGAGGTCGAGACGGCGATCCAGTACACAGACTCCTACTCGGAGAGCGTCTATGCCTACGCGAACAACATCCACACGAGGGAGGGCGGCACGCACCTCAGCGGGTTCCGCACGGGGCTAACCCGTGCGATCCTAGAGCACGCGAGGCGGCGCAAGCTGACGAAGGGCGCGGACGTGCGGATGTCGGGGGACGACGTCCGCGAGGGCCTCACGGCGATCCTCGCGGTGCGCCTCAAGAACCCCCAGTTCGAGGGGCAGACGAAGATGAAGCTCGGGAACTCGGAGATGGTCGGGCTCGTGGCGTCGGCGGTCTACGACCAACTCACCACGTACCTCGCCGAGCACCCGAAGGTCGGCGAGGCGATCATCTCGAAGGCGCTGGCGGCCGCCCGCGCGCGCGAGGCGGCCCGGAAGGCGCGCGAACTCGCGCGGCGCAAGACGCTCTTCGACTCGGGGTCCCTCCCGGGAAAGCTCGCTGACTGCTCCGAGCGCGACCCGTCGAAGTGCGAGATCTTCATCGTCGAGGGCGACTCGGCCGGCGGCTCGGCCAAGCAGGGGCGCGACCGCAAGTTCCAGGCGATCCTGCCGCTGCGCGGGAAGATCATCAATGCCGAGAAGGCGCGGCTCGAGAAGGTGCTCCAGAACAACGAGATCCAGGCGCTCATCACGGCGCTTGGCACCTCCATCGGCGAGGACTTCTCGCTCAAGGACGCGCGCTACCACCGGGTCATCATCATGACAGACGCCGACGTCGACGGAGCGCACATCCGCACCCTGCTCCTCACCTTCTTCTACCGCAACATGCGCCAGCTCATCGACGCCGGG
>CBEUCC010000122.1:0-7232 GCA_965541515.1 uncultured Thermoplasmata archaeon | reverse complement strand
GAGGGAGAAGGGGATGAGGTCGGCCGACAGGGTGTCTTGCGGGAGCAGCGGGAGTCCCGGCAGCGCCGGCGCCACGGGGAAGAGGAGTACGAGCACCATGAAACCCTTCGCGTCGGCGCCCCCGTGGAGCGCGCCCATCATGTAGAACAGCAGGGCCGCGCCCAGCATCAGGCAGGTCGAGAGCGCCAAGGCCTCCGGCCCCGCGAGCAGCCCGGCCGGGGCGCCAAGGTCGAGCGAAGGCGCGATGAGGAAGAGCGCCGCTGCACCGGCAAGCAGCGCTACGCTGAGCACCTGGTCGGTGCGCCAGGTGCGGCGCTGCGCGTCCGTGAATTCGATGGGGCCCTCCGGGACGGTGTCTCCCGGGAACACGGAGATGATCTCGCCGCCCGTGACAGCGACAACGAATACCGCCCCGACCGCAAGCACGAGGACCCACGCGGTCCCGCCGAAGTGCGCGTCGAAGTCAAAGGCGAAAAGCGCGAGCGCGGCCACGGCAAGCCCGTACCACAGGCCGTCGGGAACCTCGCGCGTCTTCAGGTCTGTCCATGACGCGACCGCGAGGCCGGCAACCGCGACGGCGACGCGCGCGAAATCGACCCACTCGACCACGCGGCTTCCCCACCCCCTAGGAGAGTATTCTTTGACCGCTATAAAACTAGCAAACGGGCCCCGAATGAATCGCCCCGAATCGCCTGGCCAGACTTGCACCACTGACCCCACAACCAATATATATCCACAGGCCGGTGCTTTGGGCACGGGATTGACCGATCCATTCTTCCCGTCCAGAGGGTGAACTTGGCACAAAGATCCGAGGCCTCCGAATCGTCCGACGGCGGCGTCCCGCGGGCGAAGACGGGAATCTCCAGCCTTGATTCGGTGCTCACCGGGGGCATCCCCAAGGGGAACATGGTCCTCCTCACCGGGGCCTGCGGGACGGGCAAGACGACGCTCGCCCTTGAGACCCTCTCGAACGCGGCCCGGGACGGCGAGACGGGAGTCTTCCTCTCCACGACCGAGCCGGTCAGCCGGATCCTGGAGAACGCCTCGACGTACCGGTTCTTCGACAAGGAGGCCGTGGGCAAGACCATCCACTTCCTCGACGCCGCCTCGGCCTTCGAGGAACTCAAGCTGGAGACCGAGTTCACCTCCAAGAACGTGGACGAGGCGCTCGAGTGGCTGGCCAACACCGTGAAGGACAAGGAGGCCAGCCGCCTGGTCATCGACTCGCTCACGGGGATCGGCTACCGCGTGGGCAGGCGGGAGCTCATCCGTGACTTCACTTTCCGGCTGGGCCGCCGGCTTGCCGAGCTCGGTTGCACGACGATCGCCACGGTCGAGACGCCCGCCGGCGTCATGGCCTACTCCACCTTCGGGGTAGAGGAGGCCGTCGCCGACGGGATCATCCTGCTTGGAAACCACGACTCGCGCGGCTACCTGCTGCGCACCCTGCAGGTCGTCAAGATGCGGGGGACCGTACACTCCCGGGCGCGTTACGTGATCGACCTGACGAGTGACGGCGTGATCATGGTTCCGATGCTCAAGGCCTCCATGCGGGGGGAGTGACGTGGCGATCGACGTCGAGCGGATCGTGCGCACGAGCCTCGAGGAGGCCGCGCCAAACGCGGCGATCGCCCTGATGAGCGACCTGAACTTCTACTTCCAGACGATGAAGGCCGTCGTCGAGTGGGGCGCCAAGAGCGGGAAGAAGGTCGTGTACGTCACCTCGACGATCCCGTCGTCGGTCATCCGACAGCAACTCGAGGCGGAGGGCGTGCCCGTCGACCACCTGTACTTCGTCGACTGCATCTCGTTCATCGTGGGCTCCACGGGCGAGGAAAAGGAGCGGACGATCTACGTCGAGTCGCCGACGATGCTCGAGAACATCATGCTCAAGACCGAGGCGTGGCTCAAGCAGATCGGCACGAAGAATGTCGTCCTCTTCCTCGACGCGATGAACACACTGGCGATGCACAACGACGAGAAAGCACTCTCCGAGTTCGCATACTACCTCGTGAACTCGCTGCGCGTGCGCCAGGTCCAGACGGTGGTCCTCTCCATCCACGAGCAGACGCCGGAGGACATCGAGGTCGTGCTGAAGCTCGTATGCGACAGCGGGATCGACGTCCACGAAGAAGACTGAGGCCGCGGCGGACATCCGCGCCGGCCGCCCGCGGGGAGGGCACACGCGTTGATCGAGCAGGTGTCGGATCGGATCGTCCTGGTGGGGACGGCGCACGTCTCGGCCAAGAGCGTCGAGGAGGTCGCCGCGGCGATCACGCGGTACAAGCCGGCGGTCGTGGGCGTGGAGCTCGACAGCACGCGCTACGAAGCGCTGCGCGACCGGGTGAAGTGGCGCCAGACGCCGATCACGGAAGTCATCCGCTCGGGGCGGGCGTACTTCTTCCTGGCCCAGCTCTTCCTCTGGAGCTTCCAACGCAAGATCGCCGAGAAGTTCGGGGTGGAGCCCGGCGCCGAGATGATCGAGGCGGTCAACCGTGCTCACGCCGGGGGCTTGAAGCTCGCGCTGCTCGACCGGGACATCGGACTGACCTTCAAGCGCGCGTGGCGCATGATGACCCTGCGCGAGAAGTTGCGCTTCGTGTGGGCAGTATGGGAGACGCTCTTCGGGCTCGCGTGGGCGCGGGAGAAGGCGAAGGGCGCGCTCGAGGAGGAGATCGACCTCGAGCGGATGATGGACGAGGATGTCCTCACGGAGATGATGGAGGAGATCGGGAAGTTCGCGCCGTCGATCAAGCGCGTGCTCATCGACGAGCGGGACCGCTACATCGCCAAGAAGGCGCTGCTCGCGTCCAAGGAGGGGGTGGTGGTCGCGGTGATCGGAGCCGGCCACGTGCGGGGCGTGCGCGCGGCCATCCAGGAGGGGCTCGAGGGCGCGCCGACCTTTGCGGAGCTGAAGGAGGTGCCGGGCCGCGCGGTGCGCTGGGGCACGGTCATCGGTTGGACGATCCCGTTCGTTCTCTTCTGGATCCTGATCTACCAGGCGCTCCAGGGGGGCCTGCAGCGCGCGGGGGAGGCGTTCTTCCTGTGGTGGGCGATCAATGGGGCGCTTGCGGGGATCGGCTGCGCGCTCGCGCGCGGGCACCCCTACTCGATCGCGACGGCCGTGGGGGTGGCGGGCTTCACCTCCATCAACCCCGCCGTGGCGGCCGGGTGGGTCGCCGGCCTCGTGGAGGCCAAGGTCCGGACACCCACGGTCGCGGACTTCGAGCGCCTGCAAGCGTGGGAGACGCTCAGAGACTTCCTGCGCAACCCGGTTACGCGCGTCGTCTTCGTGGTGGCGCTCACGAATCTCGGCAGCACGGTCGGCACGTGGGTCTCGCTGCCGATCCTCGCGCGCGGGCTCGCATGAGGGCGGGCCGCTCACAGGCCGTGGAGCGCGAGCTGCCGGTTGTCGTAGTGGATCTCGAAGATGCCCCCGTCGAACACCGAGGAAGCCGCCTGCGGCTCGACCACGATCCGGATGGTGTCGCCGCCCGTAATCCGGTTGTCGTTGTCGTGGTCGACGTAGAAGATTGTCGTGGTGACCCCGCTCGTTTCCACCGGCGCGTTGGCTGGGCCGGTGAAGTAGGCCGAGCGGTCCGGGTCGCGGACGATGAAGGTGAGCCCGTCGGCGGGGATGTTTGAGACGCCCGAGGTGGTCACGATGGCGGCCGTGTAGTTTCCGTCGGCCCACCCCTGCGAGCTGAAGGAGATCAGCGGGGGGGGGGGCGGCGGGGGCCCGAGTGTCCCGGAGACGACGAGGTAGACGACGCCTGCAAGCAAAACGGTGATGGCCACCATGAGGACCGTCCCCACGGTGGCCGATACGGCCCCGTGGCGGGGCCGGAAGGCTGTCCAGCGCACCTGATATCCGCTCCTTCGGTGCTCGACCTTCCCGGCAGATATTAAGAGATTTGCGCGCGGCTCCCCGAAACGCGAGGCAACGCCCACGGGCCCCTGCGGGCCGGGCCGCCGCTCGCTGGGGCAGGGACTTGCAGGATAAGCAGAAAATGGGAAAGCCGGACCGGCCTAGCGCCGGCCCGGAAATCGTAGCATGCCTTGGCCTACGGGAGACCCGCAGTGCCAAGGACATTGCTGCCCTCGAGCACCTTGAACTGGGTGCCGTGGATCTGCGTCAGCTCGCCAGCCGAACCGACACTGACGGCGATGTTGTCGTCAGAGCCAACCCGGCTTTCGCCGCCGGCGTCATTGTAGGTCACCGTGACGGTGACTCCATTGACGGGCGTACCCGCGCCAGCTGCACCACTAAAGTAGATGGTGCCGTTCGCAGCCACGACCTGGAACGAGAGCGTGCTCACGTCCAAGGTTGCGGTCGAGACACTCGTGATCGAAACCACGGTGCTCGTGCCCGACCATTGCCCTGCGGACAGGGAAACGGTGGGCTTCGTCGAGTCCGGACTCGTCACAAGTCCGGTTACCATTACATACAAGACCGCCGCGAGCACCACGGTGATGGCGACCATCAGGATGGTGCCAATCACGGGCGACACAGCGTTCTTGTTTGGCCGAAGCCAAAGCGTTCGCATTGTTTTGTCCTCTTGAGGCTTTTTTAGGGCCTCAACCGCGAACACCCGGCTCTTCTGTATTTAAAGGTTAACGGGCGAATCTCAGGCCTCGGGGCCGGTTATGAGACGCTCGCCCCGGTCGCGAGAAACCGTCTGCGGGCCCGCAGCGGGCCCGCTGCAGGCCCTGGGGGGCGTGGGGGCCCTCATGCGAGGGACTGGACGATGCCTGCCACGTGATTGCCCGCCAGCACCTTGAAGGTGGAATTGCGCACGGCCGTCGAGTTGGCGGGGGTCACCGAGATGACTATCAGGTCCTCGGGCGAGACGAACCCCGGGTTCCCGGTGTCCCGGTAGCTGACGTTGACGGTGATGTTGGCCACGAGCGTCTTGTTGGCCGCGGGCCCCGAGAAGTAGATCGTCCCGTTCGTGGCCTGGACGACGTAGTGGAGGTTCTCGGGCGCGAGCCCCTCGGCGTTGTTGATGGCAAGGAAGGAGACGGTGACCGAGCCGTTCTGCCAGGGGCCGGCGTCCATGATGAATTCGACCTGCCGCACCGGGGTCTCGACCATGAGCCCGCTCATCGTCACGTAGAGCACGCCGGCAAGCACGATGGTGATGGCCACGAGCAGGATGGTGCCCAACACGGCCGATACGGCCTTGCCCCGCGCCCGCAGGCGGAACGGGCCGGTCTTGGTGCCTCCCACGATGCGCCTCCCCGGTCGCCGGACTTGGACAGGCCATATTTATACGTTGATCAGTGGATCGCGCCGCGTAAGGTCGCGGGTCCAGCGGGGGAGCATATGGGGGCAGCCGTGGGCCGCCTCGGGGCGGGCCGCGCGGCTTCGTGCACGGTCCACCTTGCCGATGCGCGGTCCATGGGTGCGGTCGCCGACGGCTCGGTGGCCCTTACCGTCACCTCCCCGCCTTACCCGCAGATCCCCATGTGGGACGAGGCGTTCCGCGCGCTGGGGGCGGAAGGCTGGAAGGCCCAACACGCGGTGCTCGACGCGGTGTGGGCGGAGGTCGCCCGCGTCCTCATGCCGGGGGGCCTGGCCTGCCTCGTCGTGGGGGACGCGCTGCGCAGGGTGGACGGCAACTTCCAGCTCTTCCCCAACCACGCGCGCGTGATGGATGCGTTCGCGCGGCTCGGCCTGGTGACGCTGCCCTACATCCTGTGGAAGAAGCCCACGAACCGCCCGAACGCGTTCCTCGGGTCCGGGTTCCTCCCCCCCAACGCGTATGTGACCCTGGACTGCGAGTTCATCCTGATCTTTCGGAAGGGCGCGCTGCGCGCGTTCCCGCCCCACGACAAGGGCCGTGCGGCCTCGCGCTACACGAAGGAGCAGCGGGACCGGTGGTTCAGCCAGGTGTGGGAGGTGAAGGGCGCGCGCCAGCGGCAGGAGGGCGTGGCGCGCCGGACGGCGGCGTTCCCCCCGGAGGTGCCCGCGCGGCTCGTACGGATGTTCTCCGTGGAGGGCGACCTGGTCCTCGACCCATTCGCCGGGACGGGGACGACACTGGCCGAGGCCGTGCGCGAGGGGCGCGACGCCGTGGGGTTCGAGCTGGACGGCGCGCTGCGCCCGAGCATCGCGGCGGCGGTGGAGCGCGCCGGGGGCTCCTGTGCGTTTAGCGGCCCCGGGGCGAACGGTTAATCCCCACGCGCCCCCGTCCCGTGGGCGGGGCCGTGGCCTCGCGGTGGGGCGCAGACGTGGCGGATGAGGTGGCGCAAGGGACGACCTCGAAGGAGGTCAACCTCCTCATCGCGAAGCACGCCAAGCCCGGAGTGAAGTTGGACCTTGAGGACATCCGCGGCCAGCGGGCGGTGGCCGTCGGGCTCGACGTGCGCGTGGGCGTACTGGTCGAGGGGGACGCGGGGGACTTCCTGGCGGCGTACAACGCGGGCGCGATCGTCGTGCTCAAGCGCGGCAAGGCCGGGGCCTACCTCGGCTATGGGATGACCGAGGGCGAGGTGGGTGTCGTGGGCAGCGCGGGCGACGCGGCCGGGGCCTTTGCGTCCGGCGGGCGCGTCCTGGTCTACGGCGACGTGGGCAAGCGTGCGGGGTGGCGCCTGGCCGGCGCGACCCTGGTGGTCAAGGGCGACGCGGGCGAGGGCGCGGCCGCCGGGATGACGGGCGGCGAGGCCGCCCTGCTTGGTGCGGCGCGCGGGACCGTCGCCGAGGGCATGACGGGCGGGGTCCTCTACGTCCGGCGCGAGACGGCCGTGGACACGGCCTTTGCCCGCGCGCGGGAACTTGGCACGGAGGGCGTGGCGCGCCTCAGAGCGCTTGCGGCGGCGGTCAAGGTCACCGCGCTCGACCCGAAGGCGTTCGTCCAGGTCGTGCCGGCCGAGCGGGCGCAGGCACCAAAGCGGCCGGGCAAGGACGTGCCGGGCTCCGCCGCAGGCGCCAAGGTGCGCGTGGTGCGGCCCCACCCCTCGCCGGACGAGGCAAAGGCGTTCGTGGACTCGGTGGTCGCGCGCGTCGAGGAGGTGGAGGACTGAGCTCAGAGGGCCCGCACGATCGGTTCTGGCGCGGCCGCTCGCTGTACGGGGCCGACGCGGACCCGGCGCCAGCAGCACACCCCTTCGCGCTGGTGGCGGCCGCCACCGGCGCGGGCGCGGCCAGCGGCGGGGAGCCCGTGGCGCCGCAGGCGCGCCCGATGCTTGGCCCGGGGGGCGGGCCGGACCTGGGCGTCCCGCTCGCACTC
>CBEUCC010000121.1:0-7368 GCA_965541515.1 uncultured Thermoplasmata archaeon | reverse complement strand
TGTGGCCGACGGGGACGAATCCGACGACGATCTGGAGCGACTCGTCCACATTACCGAGGTTCGCAACGGTGACCGTCCGGTGGAAGACGAGCGGGGTCGGGGTGCCGTCGGGGGCGCTTGCCACACTGGCCTCGA
Source organism: uncultured Thermoplasmata archaeon (assembly GCA_965541515.1). Lineage (GTDB taxonomy): Archaea > Thermoplasmatota > DTKX01 > DTKX01 > DATEUP01 > DATEUP01. Next base: position 7,233 of record CBEUCC010000121.1, on the reverse strand, counting down.
ACTGGTGGAACACGGGCACCCGCACAGTCAGGTTCGTCGTTGCCTCCACGCCCCCTCTCGTCTCGACCGCCCGCAGGGTGAGGAGGTACTCGCCCGCCACCGGGGCTTCCAGGAACCGCAGGCTCCCATTGATGACTACGGTTGCGCGGGGCGCCAGCAGCAGTCCCTCGGCCTCGAGGTGCGCCTCCATGGACGCCGCGTCGGGCACGACCGAGAGCGTGACAACGGCGTTGGTGTTGCCCGTGTTCGTGACATTGACGTGGAAGGTCGAGTTCGCGGCCGGGTCCACCTCGAGGTTGGGCTCGATCGGGCTCACCGCGACACCGGAGAACGGCTCGACCCGGACCGAGATGATCGCCGTGAGCCGGTCGCCGGTCGCGGTTAACACGGCGACGACCTCGATGGCGTAGGGCCGCTCGGCCGACACGAGGCCGAGGTCCTGCAGGGTCAACTCAAAGCTTGCGGGCTCACCGGGCCCGAGGTCGAAGGAGTCCGCGCTCGCCGACACCCCGAGTTGCGGGTCGCCGTTCTGGAGAAGGATCGAATAACGCTCCTGGCCGTTGCCGTCGTTGCTAAGGGCGACCGCGACGGTCGCGTTGCCGCGGTACGGCACTTCGAGGTCGTCCGGTGTGGCCTGGATCGACCCGGCATGGACCTGGGGGTAGAGCACGGTCAGGCGGACAACCTCGTCCAAGCCAGGCAATCCCTGGGAGGACACGTGGACCTCGAAGACCACGGCCTCACCGCCAAGCGGGCTGGAAGGCGTCGTCACCGTGACGGCGACGGTGCTGTTCGTGCGCGCGGCGAGGGCAATGTCCGGCACGGCGAGGGCGACCCCCCACGTGGACGGGTTGGCCACGACGATCGTGCCCACCGTGTAGTTGTCCGCCTGCGTGCCGCGGTTGGACACGGTCAGCAGGACGGTGGTCGAGTTGCCAGGGGAGGCAGCCTCGACGACCCCGGCCGGCCCCTCGACGGCGAACCCGAACGGCGCGATGTGCAGGACCGCCTCATGCTCGTTGTTGGCCGTCGTCCGCTCCGCGTACGTGGGCTCGGGCTCTACGCGCACGAAGACGCGCTGCGTGCCGGTCTGGACGGTCCAGTTGAACAACACCGGGGCCGAGTATTGTGGGGCCAGCGTCGCGAGGGTGTAGTTGAGAAGCTCCGTCGCGTTGGTGCCGTTGAACTCCACGCCTGCCACCACGCGGGCGCCGGGTGCATCCTCGAACCCGATGTTGGTCACGGCCGTCGTGACATTGACCAAATTGCCGGGCCAGGGGAACGGTTGGTCGAGCCCCAGCGGCGCGATGGCAAGGTCGGGCAGCGGCTGGGCCACGACGAGGTCGAGACGGAGGAGGGTCTCCACCGCTGGGAACCCGATGGGGGAAAAGACCACAGAGACGGGGCCACCCGGCCCGGCGAGTGCCGCCGCCGCTAGGACCAGGTCGACCTGGACAGGCACACCCGGGGCCGTAGGCGTGAAGGAAGTCTGTCCGGCGTTGGTTACGCCTGGTGGCAGGGTACGCCACGCGACCTTGAAAGACGTGAAGGGGTCGCGGAGCATCGCGCTGAGCGTTATGGAGGCCGTCCGGTTCTGCGCGACGACGAATTCCGTGGGCCGGGGGTCGAGCGACACCGGGTCGGCCACGACGGTGAGCTCGCGCTCAATGGTTGGCCCCGGGACACCGTGCTCGCCGGCGGCCCGGAAGGAGATGAGCCGCGTCCCCTCGCCGGGCCCGGCATCGAAGCTGGCGGTCGCCGAGAAGTTCGCCTTACCGCTTGCAAACGTCGACCAGTTGCCCCAGCCAACCTTGGATTGGAGAACCAGCGCGTCGGACCCCGGCTGGGTCGCTGAGAACGACCCCCCGAATAGGCGTGCGACGGTCGCGCCGTCGGCAGGCGAGGACACGGTGAGTGTGGGCACCGGCGCCACAATCGGCTCGCCCGAGAGGTAGGCCACGATGAACTCGTCCCACAAGCTCTCGGCGGCCCACCGGATGTCCGTGTACCGCAACGGCACGCTCGACCCGGGCAGGTAGATAGTGATCCCCGTGAGGCCGGGGCGATAGACCGAGTGCGCCTCCGCGTATACCGTCGCGTTGATGGCCGAGCGCACCCCGGAGGCTGCTGCCCGAGCGCTCGGGGGGAGGCGCGGATCCATCTCGAGCCGCCGCGCGAAGTCCCCCAGGTCGATGTAGTCCGTGTTGAACATCGCGGGCGACTGGTCGCGTGCAGCCCAGATTGCGCGCTCGGCGGATGTGTCCGACATCGTGTCCGGGTCCTCCACGACGGCCGCAAGCTCCGAGGCTAGCCGGTTGAGCGCCGCCGCCAATGTCGTGCGCAGCGCCCGGGCGTCTACAGCCGACATCATAGAGTCGCCTTGCGACCCGTAGTAGTCCATGTACGCAGTCGAAACCGCCCCAGCCACATCGCGCGGCTCGGCCATGGGGTCGGCCTGGAGCGCCGCAAGTACCTCCTCGTACGGCCACCCGGTCGCGGGCTCGAGGTCCTGCGCAGCGACGAAATAGTCCGCGAGCCACGCGATCTCGTACAGCACTTCGACCTGCTGCATCAGGCAGGCGTCGAAGCCGACGAGGTCGAAGGGGTGACCGAGGTTTGCGGCCCCGACCGACAGGGCTGAGGCCAGCTCCGCCAGGCTCAGGTGATCGCCGTTGCCAAGGTCATTGCCGATGCCGCCCGACCACCCGTATCCATGGTCCCACACCACGACGAGGTAGTGCTCGGCCGGGTAGGTGTCAACTCCCCATACGAGGAAGTCCGCAAGTGTCTGCGGGTCGCCCATGTTCTGCTCGCCGAGGTCAGCCAGGAAAAGCGAGCCGATCGTGCTCGAGTCCGTGTCGTGGCGCACCTCTAGGCGCTGCGTGGTGCTCCAGTCACCGTTGGAGGTATCGTACCGCGACGAGCGGTCGATCTGCACGACCACGTGGATGGCCGGGTCCTCGGGGGCCGCCTCCATCTCGTTGAGGTCTTGGATCCCGAACGGCTCGAGGTCGTTGTCCGCCACCATGTAGACAAGAACCGTCCAGCTGACGGGTGCGGCCATCGCCACAGGGCCCCCTGCCGGCGCGCTTGGCACCGCCCGCCCATCGGCTGGGGCCGCGTCGGCCAATGGGAGCGGCGTACGCATCGCCACACCATCGGCGAGACGCACCAAGCCTGCGGACCCGCTTCCGCCCTCCGGACTGGCTCCCGGGGCCGGGGCTAGCGCCGCGCCCACTGACACGAGCGGCCCGACCGCGAGGAGTAGCGCAAAGCTCAGGGCCGCCATTCGGCGGGCAGGGAGGGACAGCACGGCATGGCACCTGGACGAGGCCTACGAGCCCGGCGGGAATCTGAAATACCTTTCGAGCAAGCGCATGATTGCTGTCCGATCAGGGCCGCCGCCAGGCCCTATCGCCGCCTGCGCGCGCCGACCAAGGCTGCCGCCCCGGCGACGAGCGCCAAGGCGACCACGACCGCGAAGCCCTCGAGGCCGGGCAGGAAGGGCGGTTCCGGATCCGGCAGAGCCACCACGGTGATCGTGATGTTGGTCTCGGAGGTCGTCGTCCCATCGCTCACGACGAGCCGGATCAGGTGCTGGCCCGCAGGCAGCGTCGTCGAGAACGTCTGCTCCGTGCCGATCGCCGCTCCGACGCGGTCGCTCGTCCACGAGAAGGCCAGCTCGTCGCCGTCGGCGTCCTCCGCCGTCGACGAGAAGGTGATCTCTTCCTCGGCGCTGAAGGACGCCTCGCTCACGGGCGAGGTAATCTGGACATTCCGCGGCGCAAGGTTTGTGTTCTCGATGGTGACCGTCCAAGAAACCTCCGCCGTCCCACCGGCGCCGTCAGACACCTCTACCCGCACCACGACGGACCGCGCAAGCTCGTCCGTGATGGGCACGTCCAGCGAGAACTGGGAGTCCTCCTCCCCGGTCTGTCCTACACCGTCGACATACCACGTGAACGAAAGCGAGTCACCGTCGATGTCGCTGGCCGTGGCGGTAAACGACTTCGCTTCGCCCTCTAGCACAATGACCGGGCTCGTCGTCGGAGTCTGGCTGTCGATCGTCGGGTTGTCGTTGACCGCCGCAACGCGCACGCGTACGGGCGCACGGGACGACTCGGTGATGCCGTCGTAGGCGGCGACGAAAAAGGACGCCAGGCCCACGAAGTTCAGTCCGGGTGTGATCGTCAGGACCGAGCCCGTGACAATGACGTCCACGCCGACCTCATCGTAGACGATGTAGCTTAGCAAGTTGCCGTCGATGTCCTCGAACGCCGGTCCGGTCGTTCCGTTGATTAGCACCACAGACAGGTCCATCGACCCAACCGCGTCCTCGTTGATCAGAACCTGAGGCAGGCCGCCCCGGATCACGGGCGCGTCGTTGCCCGGCAGGACGCACACTCTCACCGTGTGGCTCACTGAGAGGTTTTCCGGGGGCGGATCCGTCGCCGTGTACGTGAGGTCTTCGCACCCGTTCCAGTTGGGCGCCGGGGTCATCGTCGCTTGGACGTTGTCACTGATGACCTCGAGCAGCACCCCGATGTTTGTGTTCCCGGTCACCGTGATCGTCAGCGCGTCGCCGTCGATGTCGGTGAACCACGAACTCACGAGGCGCACGATGCTGCTGTCCTCCGATACGTTGAAGCTGTCGGGCGGCACACCGGGCGCAAAAAAGATCTCAGGCGCGTCATTTACGGCGGTCACGGTGACACAAACACTCGACACCGCGCTCTCGTTCCACGAGTCCGTCGCTTCGAAGTCCGCGCAGCCCTGGCCCGACCAGTTACCCGCAGGGGTAACGAGCAGGAGTGGGTCTCCCGAGAAGTTCCAGGTCAGGTTCGTGCCGCTGCTTGCGACCATCCGGAGGGAGAGCGAGCAGTCGTCGTCGGCCGCGTCCAGCCAGCAGTCGAGGTCCGAGAAGAGGGCGGAGACATCGTAGCCGGTGATCGGCGTGTCTTCGAGCGTCGTCCGGTTGTCTATGCCTGCATACGCTACCGGCCCGTCGTTGAAGTAGAATGCCACGCCGTACGCACCGTCCGGGACCAGGTTGTCGTCAATGGTCACCTCGACGTAGTACCACCCGGTCTCGCCAGATAGGTTGAAAGCGCTCGCATAGTGGTGGATGACCTCGATGTCTTGCGGGGTCTGCGTCGAGACGGGGTTGTGCCGGGACGACCCGCGCTGGAAGTGGGTGAGCGTACCCGTCTGCTCGTTGAACACCCGCAAGCCGATGTTGATGGTGTCCGACCACGCTTGGATGTGCACCGTGCGCGCGCTCCCGATGAAGATCTTGTGGAAGTGCGTGCGCTCGTAGGTGTAGTTGAGCAGGCCGCCGTCGGGCGCCATCTCCGTCAGCTGGTGCGCGCTCGCGAAGTCCAGGTTCGTGTCCGAAGGCGTGACGGTCTCGACAAGGAGGCGGAACGAGTAGGCGCCCGAGATACCGTTCGACCACAAGCGGATGATGAGGGTCGATGACTCCGTGACCTGTAGGCCGTTCTGGATCAGACCCATCCCCGTCGAGTTCGGGTTGAGCCCCTCGTGCGTCGTCGGGGGCACCGTGAGGATGCTCGTGGAGTTGTAGACCTCGAACTGGAAACCGTTCGTGAGGATCCCGCCGCTCGGGCTCGCGAGCCGCAGCAGCGTGAGGTTGCCCCCGGTGACGGTGATGGTCACCCGCAGGAAGTCTGCCTGGTCGGTGGTCTCAGTGACCGAGGACGAGACGGTGGTGTTGTTTGCCACCAGCCTCGCCGCGGCAACGGAGTTGTCGCCGTCGTTGGGAGCGCCCGTGGGCGAGGCGGTCCACGTGACATTGTAGAACATGGCGTTGGGGACGCAACTTGCGAAGCCGTCGGCCACGAAGTAGTATGGGCCGTCGATTCGCGTGGTCGTGTTGAAGTAGGCGTCACTTGCCCCCGAAGGGGGCACGGTCGCCACGACGAGCCTGAAGTACTCCGGGGAGACCAGGTACCCGCGGAAGGACGAGGACACCGCCGGGTCGACCTCGAGGTGGACACTCAAGTCCATTCCGGCTGAGAGCCAGACGTAGAGGTAGTCGTAGTCGCCTACGGGCGGGCAGTCCAGGAAGAACTCCATGCGCTCGCTCTGGTTGACGGTAACGTTGAGCGCGCTGCCCCAGTCCGAGTAGGTGTCGTCGAAGATCTCGCCCGGGTTGTATTCCTGGGGCACGGGCGCGTCGGCCGCGACCGGCGCGCTGGCCCACGAAAGGGCCACCGCCACAAGGGCGAGCATTCCAGCCAAACCGATCCACCGACGCAACTTCCCAAACCCTGGCATTAGTATTACCTCAAATCGCAGCGCAATTGATGCGCTGGATCGCCTGCGCATCCAGAAAGTGGTTATTTGAAGTTTGTGGGGTTGTCTGTTTACGGTTCCAGGCGGCGCCCGCCACGGAGCCACGCGGCCGCCGCGACGAGAGCAAGCGCGACCGCGGCAAGGCCGGCGTCGATTCCCGGCGAAGCCTCGTCTACTGTGAAAGCCACCTCAGCGGCAACGGTGAGTTCGCCGTCCGAGACGAATAGCACCGCGGTGTGCGGGCCGGCCGCGAGCCCCTCGAGGGTGGCGGTCTCGGCCTGCGACGCGAGCGACCCGTCAACGATCCACCGGTAGGTGAGGGCGTCCCGGTCAGGGTCCAGACCGCGGCCCGAGATCACAATCACCTCGCCCGTCGCGAAGGTGGCGCCTGCAGGCGTCAGGACCTCGGCGGTGGGCGCGCGGTTGGTTTGCCCGACGTAGACCGCAATGTCCGCCCCGGCCGAGAGCTCACCGTCCGTGACGACCACGCGGACGATGTGGAAACCCGCGTCCTCGAACCCGAAGGTGTGGTTGAAGGTGCCCTGCTGGCTGCGGTTTTCCGCAAGCACCCCGTCGAGCCAGAAGGAGAACCGCAGCGCCGAGGCGGCCGTGTCCACATCCGTCGCGCCGACCGCCAGGGTGAAGGGCTCGGCCTCGCGCGCCACGGGTTGGCCGGCGGGCGGCTCGAGCACCGGCGCGTCGTTCAGGGGCACCACCTGGACCGGCACCGCAAGCGTCACCGTCTGGGAGCCGTCGCTTGCATCGACCATCAGGGTGACGGCGCCGTGGAAGTCGAGGGCCGGGACGAGCGTGAGGGTCTCGCCCACCACTAGGACCCCGAGGCCCGGGGCCCCGCGGGCCGTTAACACGACCGGGTCACCGTCGGGGTCCAAGGCAAGACCTGCCAGCGAAAAAGTG
>CBEUCC010000120.1:0-7383 GCA_965541515.1 uncultured Thermoplasmata archaeon | reverse complement strand
TTCTGTGTTTCCGGGGGGAACATCAATTTGCTTGCTGTCCGACGTTAGCAGATTACCCGGGAACCCGCCTACCCACTCATAGATGTCCAGCGTGAACTCCGCATGGAGGTTGACCGAGCCGGCCGAATTGTCTGCCGTCCAGTTGTCCGTGAACGTGAACGTATCACTGTTCTTCCAGTCCGGACCGCCGCCCGGCTCACAATTCGAGTGGGACGAATTCGTTGTCGGATTGAAACCCACAGAGATTGTGGTTCCCGTCTGGGTCACAGACATGTTTCCCCATCCATCGTAGGTTGCGGGAGCGGCCTGCGAGATCCCCGAAAGGAGGACTGCCAAGACTACTGCTACACTCGCGATTCCAGTTCGGCTCATGACTCTTTTCTTTCGATTTTTCAAACTCATCAATCCTGGGGGAGTTCCCCAATGACGTCGATCGCGGCCCAATGAATACCCTATGCTCGTGTCAACGCGAGTGTTGACATCCGGGGTTACTTCCGAACTTCCCACACAGACGATTGGATAGTCAAACGGTGGCCGGCTCCTTGAATTCAGTAGACCGTTCCCGAAGGACTGAAATACTCCTCTAACAAACCATTCGTCGGCCAATTCTGGGGAGTATTCATGGGAGGACGTTTCACTCTTTTGAACCGTGCGCCAATGGCGGTTGTCTTTGTTCTCGTCATTTCACAGTTTCACCCGCTTCCTTACCCGGGGGAAACAGGGGATCCTACAGGATCTCGCCCAATGGCCGTCGCTGTCTCAGACGCAGGCCTCCCGGTTTCTATCACTTCGACATCGGTTCGGGCGCTCCCGTCGGCCTTGGCTTTTGGTTTCATTGAAAACAAAGGCCAGGTCGCGGACCCGGACGTTCGGTTCACCGCACGGGCGGGCGGTCTCGACATTGCAATTCGCGATAGCGCGATTGAGATGTGGATCCCTCGGGGTGCGACGACGTCCAGTCCGACAGAAGAGACAACGCGGAGTAGGGTCGACAAGCTAGACATCTCGGATTTGCCCCCAGAAGGCCGGGGACCAGCGCTCCGCATGAGCTTCGCTGGCTCCAACCGCGTTGTCCCCGTGGGCGGAGCTGCGACTGGGCCGTTTACTCACTTCATGCTGGGCGATGATCCATCAGCTTGGGCTAGCGACGCGCAGAGCTTTCAGGAAGTCTCCTTTCCCGCCCTCTATTCCGGGATTGACCTCGTCCTTTCACTTCGGGCGGGGGGAATCAAGTACGAGTTTGTGTTGGACGCTTGGACGGATCCGTCCGCGGTCAAAGTCACCGTTGGCAGAGAGTCCACGATCCGGCTCTTGCCCGATGGGTCGCTTTCCATCGAGACAAGCACGGCGAACATTGTCGATGGTACCCCGGTTGCGTGGCAGCCCTCGGGCCCGGTCGACTGCAACTACGTCTTGAAGGGGCCCGGCGCCTACGGATTTGAATGCCCGGCCCGAAACCCGGCAGAACCGCTCACGATAGACCCCCTTGTCTATTCGTCCTTTGTCGGGGGGGTCGACCGCGACCTCATTGTGGCCAGTGCGCTTGATGATGCCGGAAATGCCTATTTCATTGGAAGCACTGAATCCGCCAATTTTCTCTCGACCTTCTCCTCAAACAACACGACTCCGGCGGGTGGCTTCGATGTTTTCGTCATCAAATTGGATGCCAGCGGGACTCCCGAGTACGTCGCGCTGATAGGTGGAATTGAAAACGATTCTCCCACCTCGGTTGAGGTGAATCCTGCCGGCGAGGTCATCGCCGCCGGCACGACTTGGTCCGCCGACTTCCCTACAACATCGGGCGTCTGGAGAAACACCCCATTGGCCAATGTAACGACGGACGGCTTCGTGTTTCGGCTCAACGCTTCGGGAGCCAGCTTCGTTTTCTCGACGTTCTTGGGGGGCCTCCACAACAACGTGCAAGGTGCGTCCCTGGCCCCGGACGGGAGCATCGTCTTGGCCGGCTCGTCAAGGAGCCCGGTGTTTCCAACGACCCCGGGCGCCTTCCAGACCGTGTTTGACAACGGCTCTTCGATCGGAGAGGACGCTTTCGTCATGCGGCTGAGCGCGGGGGGCAATGCGCTCCTTTTCTCGACCTTTGTAGGGGGGTCCTCGCAGGACGTCGGCCGCGCGGTCGACGTAGACGGCGCAAACAATGCATGGCTGGTCGGGTACACAAACTCGATGGACTTCCCTCTCACGGCGGGCGCCAACCAATCAACCAAGGCTGGGTTCGCCGAAGCTTTCTTGGTCAAGCTCAACGAGAGCGCGGGGGCTCTCCTGTACTCCAGCTACCTGGGTGGCTCGCAGGACGACTTCGCGTACGGCGTCGCCGTGGAACCGGGAGGGGACGCCGTTGTCCTCGGTTTTACGGCCTCGAAGGACTTTCCCACGACGCCAGACAGCTTTCAGCCCCAGCCCGGCAGGCCCGCGGGCCAGAGTACCACCGACGTGTTCGTGACTCGCGTCGACGGCTCTACGGGGGAGTTCCGGTACTCCTCCTACTTGGGGGGCCTCCTCATGGAGTGGCCCTATGGCATCGCCACCGACCGGGATTCGGCTGTGTATGTCGTCGGATCCACGATGGGGCTGGCGTACCCCACGACGCCGGACGCGTACCAAACGGAATACGCGGGCGGATTGCACGACGGCTTCCTGGCCAAGGTGAACCCGGCGGGGACGGCCCTGGCCTACAGCACCTTCCTCGGAGGGACGGAAACCGACGATGCGTTCGATGTGAGCGTAAATGGAAGGGGCGACGTGCTGGTTGTCGGTTTCACCAATTCAACCGACTTTCCGACCACGCCAGGCGCTTTCGACCCGGCCACCAGTTCCTCGGATGGGTTCGTCACGCGAATCGACCTCCCTCACCCAACGCTGCTAGTGAGCGCGCCGGATAACGGGACCAACACTTCCATCCCCAGTGTCTGGGTTTCGGGTCTCACGGACGCGGGCGTCAACCTTACCGTGGGGGGGGTTCGAGCAGCGGTTTCCGACAACGGTTCCTTTGGACTTGCGATAGCGCTCGTACCAGGCGCGAACGTGATCGAGATCACGGCCGTGGCGTCGGATGGGCGCTCAAACAGCCTGATCGTGGTCGTGACGTTCATCGACCCCGTGCAGGGGTTGCTTGCCGAAATCGCGTCTCAGCTTGCCCAGATCAACGCCACGGCCGCCCTTTTGGATCAGACCCGCGCCGCTTTGGCGAACGCGGAAACCGCACTCAACGTGACGCGGGAGGAGTTGGGGGCCGCTTTGGACCAGCTCAACGCAACTCGAACCCGGCTTGCGATAGCCGAGGCGAACCTTTCGCGCATGCTAGACCTCATCGGAGCGATCGAAGACGATCTCGCGGACCTCCAGGCTGAGGGCCTTGAGCACGAAACGAAGGCCAACGCGACAAGGTTCGAACTCGCGGATACCCAGGCAAACCTGACCAAGGCGTTCGAGCTGGTGGGCGTACTGATGGATGAGTTGGCAGAGGCTAGATCGTTCGCCAACGGGACGGCGGCGGCCTATCTTCAATTGAGCGAACGCCTCGATGCGGCCGAGGCGGCCCAGGGGGCAGCGGGCGAGGAACTGAGCCAGATGAACGACGTCCTCAACGAGACGAGGCGGGAGCTAGACGAGACCGGGGCCGAACTTGGTGCGGCCCGTGCGACGCTCACGATGGCGCTCGTCGCGCTACTTGCGGTAGGAGTAGCCGTCGTCGTTGTCGCGTGGCGCAGCCGCAGGCCTCCCGGGCAGATTGCGGACCCGCCCGCATACTAGGGGTCATCGGAGAGCCCCTGATTCGGCATCACAATGGTGGTCTTCCTACCGCGTTCAGGTGCTCGCATAGGGGCCATCGATCAGCCCTTTGAGCGAGGCGGCGACCCCCGCGCTCGCAGACTACTCAAGGGTGGGGGGCCTCGCCGTCATCATTCCTCTCGTCCGGGTCGGGCTCGGGACCGCACAGGGCATCGCACAGTGGGATCCGGGTCCCGGGGCTTTCTCGGCTGAGGCCATTCGAGAGCCCGGAACGTTTGGTCGGGTCCCGCGATGAAAAGTCGGGGTTCATCGGGGTAAGCCTCTGAGCGACATGGGGTCAAGGAGGCTCAAGATCGAACGGACGGAGGCGCCGTCCCCCCCGTGCCCGAATTGGCTATTCAGCCTGGTCGCGTTTGCTGAGTACAGACAAGGCGGCCGCCAACGTTCAAGACCCCCGATCAGGTTTAGAGACGCCGGATGGCTGCCCCTGCATTGGAGTTGCGCGACCGGGAACTGTACATCGGCGGCTTGCCGTGGCCTCCGCGCGGCGGCCTCCTTCCGAGTTGGGAGGCGACCGAATCCCATCTCTTCCGATGCTTCGTAGGGCGCCTAAAAACCTATCCCCGGTCTGCCAATCCACTGGATTTCCCTACGATCCTCCGCGAGTAACATTCCTGAGTGCTCACACCGGCAGGCGAGGGTGTCGGGCACAGAATCGTTACGATCTCTGCTCAATCCCATCTCGGCACACGCACTGCTGCTAATCCGCCATCAGCGGAGATCATGTCCCCGGGGGGTTTACGCGCAGTTGGGGATCGTAGGCTGGTTCCGATGGGGCGCGAGGTCCCATCGCTTCTAGGAGGGCTTGCCGGACTTCTCTTTTCTCTTAGGTTCGGCGGGAGGCTCGGCCTTGAATAGCGGCTGCGGCTCGAACTTTGGAACCGGCCCCGTGCTAAGTCCCCGCTCGGTTGCTGAAGCGGGTGGGATCAGGGACCAAACGGGTTTGGAACCGGCCCGGATCGGCCTTTTGCGCCCCATCCGAGGGCGTCTGCCCTCTGAGGCTCCTGGGGCTTGCCAAGGCGAGTCCTCCTTCGACAAGAAGCCCGTCCCCCAAGCGCGGGTTGCTCACTGTTGGGGTGTGCTCGCGCGGAAAACGGTATCGTTCGATCGTGAAGCGGAGGGACTCCCATCTGAGGGGGTGCGCAAACGGTCGATTCTTGCGACCATGTGGCGCCAAGAGGGAGATTTCGGGGCGGGTTTGCCAGCAAATCAAAATCACTTGCTCCTCGACACCGGCCCGGTTCGGGGTAAGCCCCCTCTTTTCCTACGCCGATGAAGGGGTTGACGTATTTCGCCGGTGAAAACACGCGGCTGCGCGCTGCCCCGCGCGCTCCGCGAGCATACGCCTGGCTTCAATCGCTTGGAGCAACGCCTCTACGGCGGCGCGCGCGAGCCAAGGCCACTCGCAGGTCCGCCTGCCGTCCACGGTCCGACCAGCCTACAACATCACGCTCGCACGTGGCGGCGGTTGAAACTGGGGACGGGGGCGTGGAGGGCGCGTATGCAACACCTCCCTCCACTCCTTGATCGCCTTGCCCCGATACGCCCAGCGGCAGACGCCGCAATCCTTATTAGGGCCAGGGGGAAGCGCAGGTATTGGGCTTCCGTCAAGTCCGACGTCCCTCAGGAGGAGATTTCTCGATGCGACGTCGCGTAATGGTTTCCGCCTTGATGGTGATTCTGATTCTCTTCTCGACGCCGGCGTCATCGGCCCCGACGGAAGGCTGGTCGGTCGCCGTCCGCCTCGGCCCCGCGCTTGGAGGGTTCGCATTGGAGCTGGGGGTAACTGGCGAGGGATCCGCCATGGCCGTGTGGGCGACCAACGGGAACATGGTGGCCTCGCGTTACGTGGACGGCCAGGGGTGGGGCGCCACGTTGCCCGTAGAGGGGCGTAGTGACGTGGTGTTGAGCCCGTCGCTCGCGACACTCCCCACCGGCGACGCGGTGGCCGTTTGGCCCGCCTATGACGGCGCCCGTTGGAACATTTGGGGAAACCGGTACTCGCACGAGCGCGGCTGGTGGAGCGCTTCGGGGATGTTGGTGGAGACGAACAACTCGGGGGACGCCGAGAACCCCCGCGTGGCGATGGACCCCGGCGGGAACGCGACGGCGGTTTGGATGCAGACTAATGGGAGCGTGTACAACATCTGGACAAACCGCCTCTCGGCCGCCGGTTCGTGGGGGACCGCCGAACTCCTCGAGTTCGATGACACCGGCGACGCCGAGTACCCCGTGGTCGTCCCGCTGCCCGATGGAGCAGCTGTGGCCGCGTGGCAGCAATCGGCGACTGTGATGTACGCGCTCTCCACGAGGGGGGCCGGATGGAGCGCGGCTGCGCAGCTCGATCCGACCCCTGGTGGGGGGGCCTATTTTCCTCAGCTTGCAGCGGACCCCGGCGGCGAAGTGGTCGCCATATGGGAGCGCGACAACGGGCCTTCCACGGACGTTGTGGCTCGCTTCTACCAGGCGGGCAGTGGTTGGGGCACCGCGACCGAAGTCGCCGAGAACGGCACTCCGGTGGACGTCGCGCTGAACTCGAACGGTGCGGGGCTGGTCGCGTACTACGAGACTCGCACGCACGAACTGGTAGGTTTCCGGTTCACTTTCACCGGCGGCTGGCAGGCGGCGGGAGTCATCGAAAACAACACGGGAGGGGGCGTGCGGAGCGTCGACATCGCCCTCTCCGGCGACGGGCAAGCGCTTGCGGTTCTCGACTTCTGGAACTACGCCCTGCGGACTCGGTGGACAGCGGGCTCGGGGTCGCCATGGGAGCTTGCGGTGCTTGGCGAGCAGTACACGGGGTACGCTCAGCACGCGCGCGTCGTCGAACTTTCCCCCGGGTCGTACCTGGCGGTCTGGGAGAACCACGACGGCTCGGCCCTTAGCGTCTTCGCGTCGGCCTACACCGCGCCCGATGCGGTCGCCCCGGCGCTCTTTGTGAGTAACCCAGTCGAGGGCCTCTCGACAAACCACTCGGCCGTCGTCGTCGACGGACAGACTGAACCCGGAGCCGCCGTCTCCGTGAGCGGCGTCGCCGCCACCGTGTTGCCGGACGGCAACTTCAGCGTGACGGTCAGCCTGATGCCGGGATGGAATATGATCACAGTCCGGTCGACGGACGCGTCGGGCAACGAGGCCGTCATGACGCGCAACGTCACCTACATCGATCCCGTCGCCGCCGTCCTGATCAATCTCGGCGATACGCTTGCGGTCTTGGAGGCCCTTGAGGAGAACCTCAGTAGCGTGCGGCTTACGCTGGCCGCGGGAGCCGCCAACACTACCCTGCTGGCCGACCAGCTCGCAGCCGCTGAGACGAACCTCTCGGCCCTCGCGGGCCTCCTGGCCGGGCAACAGGCGAGGCTCGCCGAACTCAACACTTCCGTGTCCGCCGACGAGTCGAACTTGACCGCGGCGGTCGCGCGATTAGCGGCCGCGGAGGCGCTCCTTGAAGAAGCGCGGAGCCGACTCGCGACGTCGGAGGCCGAAGCATCCTCGCTTCGGGCCGATATGAGCGCTACCGATGCGGCCGCGGCCCAGTCTGCCACAGATGCTCGGGCGGCCCAGGCGGCGTCC
>CBEUCC010000119.1:0-7498 GCA_965541515.1 uncultured Thermoplasmata archaeon | reverse complement strand
TTGCTCTCGAAAACAGCTCGAGGAATAACCAACAGCCCTGATCTTGTAACGAGTATCACCGCAACGGGTCTGTCCGCCCGAACCAACTGACGCTCCCGCCACTTGAGTGGCCGCTCAACAAGTTCTACTACCTTCCTGATTTCCGTTTCTGTCAGGGGACGGTGCCTCTCCTCCACCGCAAGAATCTGTTCAGTACCAAACCAACAGGCTCGCGGGCTCCACCAGCTGGCGCCCGGCACAAAAACTCCACGTCCATTCATTCGAAAGGCCCCGTACACCTGAGCAAGATAGAGAACCCAGACCGCCAGGACGAATATGCCAACAGACGAAATCCAAAGCCCATCTATTACCATCGGGAGTCGGTCATTGGACAAATTCTGGGCTATCGATGCCCACATACTTGCAACGACTCCGAGAACAAAGGCCAGTGCGAACATCCCCACCGCTACCATTACCGTTAGAATACGCCTACTTACGTAAGCGGGCCAATCAATGTCCGTTCTCATCGGCGGGCGTCCTCCCGGGCGCGGCGGTCGGATATCCTCTCCACGACGCTCGCAATTTCTTCATCGTATTTTGGGGCCGAAAGATATTCCCTGGAATCTCGGGAAGCGAGGACCAGCCGTGACAATTTACGACCACTCCTTGGATCCCGACCTTCGGCTCGAACTGTTACGGTCGCCAAATCCCTAAACTCGACAAATACTTCTCGACCCATGATCCTGTCCAGGCTCGTGGATGGGAACCCGATGCCATTATCATTGATCTCGATTGGCATGGAACTAAGTTGCCAACCCCTAGCAATCCGATCGGCAACTACGACGGCAATCAAGCCCGCAGCGATAGCGACTTGCACTATGTATGATTGCGGCGTTTCGAATCCGTCCGAATTGTAGATGATTAGTGAAGAGGCTAGCAGGGCTGCAAATAGAAGCCATAATGCGATGCGGACTACGAGGACCACTTCATAACCTAGGATTACAGGACTGGACACAATCTGGATTCCGCCCTCGTCCCCATTCGGCTCCATTGGATCCCCACCGCCTGAACATTCGGTACCATTGCCTTCAGTTGCCACGTCCACAATAAGCCTTCGTTATCAAAGCCCCATTTGGGGGAGCCTCGTGCACGCTCATGAGCTAGATGCAGTCTTACTGGAGAAGAAACGGAATAGGTAAGAACCCCGGCCTCCTGCCTCAGAAAGCGGTCGTCTTCATCCCCGCCACCCCCGCCCAGAAACCCAGCCCCGCCCACAGCCCCGGGTGGACCGGCGCGCCCCCAAACACCGTCCACACCAGGATGCCCCCCGCGATCGACAGGGGCAGGAACAGAATCTCGAGGGCGTCGCGGGGCCCGAGGGGTCCCGCCGTGGGGGGTGTTTGCGAAATGACGTGGTTCACTTCATGCTCATGCAGAGGACGTTTGTCGCGCATGGACGTACCCGCAGTGGGGAGGCGGGGAGGGTGTTTGGGGGAGATGGGGGGGTGTGATGTTCTCCACCGAGGCCGCGCCAATAGTTGCGTGCTCTCGTGAGGGACGTGGCGCAGGACGAAACTGGGTGAGATGCACTCGTATAAGGCCGCAGTACTGAGGGGGAGTGAACCTTTTCAGGGCTGAGCTCCTTGAACTCTGGGCGGGATGATTCACTGATGTCTTTGGCGATGGAATGGCGGGCCTGGGAGCTAGGGGTAACCTGGGCGCGAACCGGACCATCGGTAGCGACGGAGGTCACGTAGGTGCGGAGAACTGGCGACGCGGGCTACGAGGAAGGGGGTTCCTCCAGTGTGTCGGCGCAGGAAGGATCGGGTACTGAAGATCCCGAGGTGCTGCTCGACCGGGCCCTGGAAGACCTTACGTGGCTTGCCGGGGAGGTCCATCGAACTGCTCGGCGGATCCGAGTGGGGCTGATGCTCCTACTCCTTTGGCCACCCGTGCTCATGCTTTCGATTGCGACACCATGGACGGGGGTGGCGGCCCTTTTGAATTCGCCTAGCGGGTTGGCGATTGCCGTCGGCATCCTTGGGGTCGATGCCCTCCTCGGGGTTGACCAGTTCAGCCGTCTTCGTGCGGCTAAGCCTATGGTCGTTCGCGCCCAGGAATGGGGCGATCGGATTGAGGCTGTCAGACGGTCTCGTGGCCAGGGGACCGCTCTGGAGGAGGGCCCGAGCTTGGAGTTCGTGATGGGAGCCGCAGAGCTTGTCCCGGAATGGGTTGCGTTTACATGGGAACCGCTCGTAGCGCAAAGGACGGCAATCCGAGCATTGGTGGTCTTCTGGGCGGTGTACAACTTCTGGTTCATCCTGGGCAGGGATCTGCTGGAGGGGGAAGTACCGAGCATCTGGATGATCCTCGTCGTGGCGGGCATGGGCCTCTTCTTTGTCCTAATTGCTCGGCATCTGGAACGCCTGTTCGTCACGCGGATTAGCGATGCCAAGTCCAGGCGACGCATCCTCGAAGCACAACTGGAGAAGGTGAAGCGGGCGATGGAGGCATTCCTTGATGAGGTCTGACCCATGGTGAGCCAAGGGCCCTCTGACCAGAAACGGGACCTTTACGTGGTCGCCCGAATCCTGGAGAGCCTGCGGCGTCGTGCGTCGCCGATGACTCGATCCAAGCTTCAGGCCTCGGCCAACCTGAACTATGACCGGTTCGTGTCGTATGTTGAGTGGCTCGCAGATCGGAAGCTAATCGAAATGAAGAATGACAAATCCGGACGTGAGGTCATTTCCATTACACCGAAGGGCAACACGGCTTATCGAAGATTCGTGGAGTGGTTGGAGGAGTATGTCAGGCAGAGCCGCGACGACTAGGCCTCCCCGCCACTACGCCCATCCCCGCGCCCCCGCACCCCTTCGCCCAGGCCCACCCACAGCCCCGGGGGGGCGCGGCCGGGGGGAAGGGTGCGGGGGCGAGAATCCGAACCCGACCGCCAATCAAGGGAACCCACAAATACGTGGCCCCACGTTCTCGTGACCGATGCTGATCGAGCTCCCCGATTCGGTCCAGGGCCAGGGCCCGTCCATGGCAACGCTTGTCGAAGTCTCGCAGATCCTCGAGGCGGCCCGCAACGAGCCCCCCTTGAGCCTGGCGGAGGTCGGCCGCCGGATGGACGCGAAGCGTGTCCGCCACTCTACCGTCCGCGCCTGCGTGGACTTCCTCGAGCGCCTCGGCTTTGTGACGACGGGGAGCAAGGGCGTGCAGTGGACGCTCGTGCGTGACGACAAACTCTGGAAGGCCGTGGAACGCGGGAGACCACTCGCGAGGGCCTGATGGGCGGTCGGCCGGTCGCGGTTGGGATCGAAAACCCCCACGCGACGAGGCAGGTCAAGGCCGCCCCCCGAGAAGTCCAGGCCGCGATACGCCGGCACGGGGCGGCGCTCCAGAAAGACCCCTTCCGCGGGACGTTCATCGCGCTGCGGCGCGTGCCGCAAAAGACCGTGAAGCGGTGGCGGGCGCGGCTGGGTGAGGTCCCCAACCTGTACAAGCTAGACCTGCCGGGGGGGTGGAGGGCACTCTACTTCGTCGCGAGCGATGCGCGGCGGCGCGCCGTGTTTGTGATCGAGGTCGTCCGGCACGCCGAGTATGACCGGTTGTTGGGGTACGGCTAGGGTTGATACGCAGGGTGGGCCCGACCCCCCGATCTGGCAAGCGCTGCGCACAGGCCCCTCACCCGAACCCCACAACCCGCGCCTCCCCCCCGCGCGCGGGCGGGGGCGGCGGTGGCTATGGAAAAGTCAAGCAATGGAACCCGGCCACCTATCCTTCCCGGGGTCGCGCGCATCGACTAGGACCCCTCCGGCCGATCTTCCCCTTGCTCAGACCAGATGAACGCGATGGCCCCGATGGCAGCGGCCGAAACGACAAAGCCAAGAGGCCAGCCACCCAGCACGTCACCGAGCGGAACCAAGCTCCAAAACCCGAGGAGCGGGAACACAGCCCAAGTGACCATAGCTAGTAGGAAGCCCCGGTTCCGGCCCTGCAGGATCCAACGGCCCGCCGCAAGTTGACTGACCCCGGCTATCCCCATGAAGCCGTACCAAATGAGGAAGAAGAAACCGACATTGGGGCCGCTTTGGAAGGGCCGAGGTTCACGGAGAAGCAAAGCCACCGACCCAAACGCCGCAGAAGCGACCACGATGACTCCGAAGGCGAGCGAAATGTATCCGAGCGCGCGCCGGCGCAAATCTGCGTCCAACGCGGCTGTCCTGAGGTCGACTTGCAAATCTCTCTTTCGGTTCGAAGCCCCGCCCCGCCCCCCAGCCGGATCTGCGCTCATCCCCGCGCCCCCGCACCCCTTCGCCCAGGCCCGCCCACAGCGCCGGGGGGGCGCGGCCGGGGGGGGGTCTCCGCGTGACCGTCGTCCCTCCGGGCCCGGGCGATCATCGCTACATGATTGGCATCTCGCAATTCCGACACCGCGAGCTCCCGCTGCCCCGCGGGGGTGATGCCCGTAAGGGCCGAGACGGGGAGGACACAGTCAGCAACCAAACACCCCCGGTGGAAACCCTTAACACCTATGGCCATCACATAACACCTATATGGCAGCCCCTAAGATCACGACCATCCAGGTCACGCCCAAGGTGCGCGACCGCCTCAAGCGGCACGGCATGAAAGGTCAATCGTACTCCGAGGTCCTCGACAACCTGATGGACCGCCTCGACTACGAGGAGTTCATGGAAGTCCAGTACCGCCGCCTTGGCAAGCGCAAGGACTTCGCGCCCCTGGACGGGGTCGCGTGAAGTTCAGCGTCTCGCTCCACCGGGGGGCCCGCAAGTTTCTGGAACGCATCCCCCGGCGGGAGCGCGAACGTATCGTCCGCGGCCTCAAGGCCCTCGAGGCCGACCCCTTCACCGCCCGTTCGGGGTCGGACATCCGCCGGTTGCAAGGCATCCGGGGCCGACAAGACCTGTATCGGCTACGAATTGGCAAGTACCGCGCGGTCTACGCGGTCGACGGCCGGGAGGTTCTCGTGACGGACATCTGGGAGAGGGGCCACGGCTACGACATATGACGCGACGCCCCCAGGGCGAGCGCCATCCCCACCACCCCCGCCCGGTGGGCGAGGCCCACCTCTAGCACCCCGGGGGGGATGCCTCGCCGCCTGGGTTGCAGGTAGGAGGATGGGCGAGCGGGTGCGTCAGAGCTTTGGCCTTGACCCCGATCGGAACCTACCTGCGAAACCTTTTTCCGGCCCCGCATGCACCCGAGGCCGGAAGGATTCCTAATGAAGACCAACCCCCGCCCTTTCCCCTCGACCGCACTCCCCCGAACGCCCACATCCCCCAAAGCCGCCCGAGCCGTCATCGTGGCTTTCCTCGCGTTGACCCTCGTCGTCCCCGCCCTCGCCCCACCGGCCGCCGCGCACCCGGAAGCGCCGGGGTGGGCCGTGGCCACGCCCGTCGAGTTCGATTCGACCACCCACGCGATCCAGCCGCGTGTGGCCCTGGACGACGCCGGAAACGCTTTCGTCGTCTGGCAGCGCGCTGGCGGCGCTCGCTCCGACGTCTTGGCCAACCGGTTCGTCCCCGGGGCCGGGTGGGGGCAGCCCACTCTCCTCGAGACCAACTACACCCACGACGCCATCTTTCCGGAGGTCGCCGCGGACCCGGGGGGCAACGCTACGGCCGTGTGGATGCAGAATACCACCGTCTTCAGCATCGTCGCCAACCGGTACGAGCCTGGAAAGGGGTGGGGGTCTCCCGTCGTGATCGAGACCGACGAAACCAACCACGCGTACTACCCGCGCGTCGCCATGGACGGCGCGGGCAACGCGATAGCCTTCTGGTCGCAGCTCGACGGCGCCCGGTTCGACGTTTGGGCGAACCGGTACACGGCGGGGGTGGGGTGGGGCACGGCCGAGCGCATCGAGACGAATGACGCCGGGTCGGCGTTCTGGCCTCAGGTCGCCTTCGACCCCCTCGGCAATGCGGTGGCCGTGTGGTACCAGTCGGACGGCTCGCGGACGAACATCTGGACAAACCGGTACACGGTCGGCGCGGGGTGGGGCCTGCCCACCGTCCTCGAGGTCGACGACGCGGGGGACGCCCGCGACCCCCAGCTTGCGGTAGACGGCGGCGGCAACGTGACCGCGGCCTGGTCACAGTGGGACGGCACGCGGCCCAACATCTGGGCCAACCGGTACACGGCGGGCGCGGGGTGGGGGGAGCCCGTGAAGCTCGAGACGGAGGATGCCGGCCACGCGATCCGGCCCTCGGTCGGGGTGGACGGGGACGGGAACGTCCTGGTGGCGTGGTCCCAGTCGAACAACTTCCGGTACGACATCTGGGCCAACCAGTACGTCCCAGGGGCGGGCTGGGGGACTAGGACGATCGTCTCGAGCGGTGTGGGGGGCGACGCCTACTACCCGGAGGTCTCCGTCGCGCCGGCGGGGGACGCGGTGGTCGTATGGTACGCGGCGGACGGAGGCCGAGAGGACATCTGGGCCAACTCCTACCTGCCGGGCGCCGGCTGGGGGACGCCCGAGCGCATCGAAACGGAGAACCAAGGCCGCGCGCTCCTGCCGCACATTGCGGGAAACGCCCACGGCGAGCGGGTGGCCGTTTGGTACCAAGGGGCGGGCGGGCTCAACAGCGTGTGGGCGAACCGCTACATCGCGCCCGACACTGTCGCTCCTGAACTCATCCTCGACGCGCCCCTTGAAGGGACGCACACGGACGCCCCGTCGGTGAGGGTCACGGGCCACACGGAGCCGGGCGCCTCTGTCGAGGTCAACGGCTTGCGCGCGGCGGTCGGGGCGCAGGGCGCCTTTGACCTCCTCGTGCCGCTGGACCCCGGGCCCAACGCCGTCGTGGTGGAGGCTCGGGATGCAGCCGGGAACCGCGCCACCCTCACGGTGAACGTGACATATGACGACCCCGTGGCCACACTTGAGGCGCAGGTCGCGCAGGCACAAGATGAAGCGGCCTCCGCGCAAGCCACCGCCAACGCGACGCAAGCGGAGATCAACGTGACCCGCGCGCAGGCCGAAGCCGCCTACGAGCTTTCCAACACGACGCAGGCGGCTCTTGATTTGGCGCTGTCGCGCCTGGCGGCAGCGGAAGCCGCCGCGGCGTCGGCGCAGCGGGAGTCGAACGAGACGAGAGGGGAGCTCGACACGGCGTGGGAGCAGGTCGTCTCGGACAGCGTGCGGATTGCTGTGCTGGAAGGGGACCTCGCCAACGCGCGGCGGGACCTTGACGAAGCGAACGGGCGGGTCGGTAGTCTGGAGACGCTGGCGGGGGCAGGCGCGGTATCTCCTCATTCGTACGCGTTGCGGTTCTTGCCGCAGGGGTACGGGAGGCAGGTGAATGAGGCCTCGGCTTATTGCGATGGTTTTCGGTCTCGCGCTGGCGACGGCATCGCCGGTGTTGGCCGGCGAGGACAGCGGGGCCGTCTACGGCAGCCTGAGTATGATCGGCGTCAATGCCGAGTTCGGCGACCTGGAGGCCACCAGCTTCACCGACGCCACACGGGTCGAGAACGGCGGCGACGAGGTCAC
>CBEUCC010000118.1:0-7574 GCA_965541515.1 uncultured Thermoplasmata archaeon | reverse complement strand
TATTTCGACAAGGTCCAGGCGGTGCTCGAGAAGTACGACGTGCTGTTCCTGGCCATCAACTCGATTCTTGCACGCTTCGTCCTTCAAGGATAACGGCGGGCAATACGTTCTTGAGGGGCCTTCCCCGTTCCGCGCCGGTGCCCGGGCCAGAGCCTCCCGATTCGACCGAGCCGCACCCGAGATTCGCAAAGGGTTCGCTCCCACTCATCCTCGCTGCCGCACCACTCCTTGTCCTTGGCACGGTCCTGGCGCTTACGTGGGTCCCGCCGCTCGACGAGGGTTTCGTCGCACCCGTCGCGCAGCGGATATTCTATTTCCACCTGGGCGCGGCGCTCGCGTCGTATGTCGCCGTGGCCGTGACCGCTGCCGCCTCTCTCCTCTACCTGCGGACGGGCAAACTCCTCTACGACACGCTCGCCCGCGACAGTGCGGGCCTCGCGCTCATGTTCGCCGCGATGGTCCTGATCGAGGGGTCGCTCTGGGCCACCGCCGAATGGGGTACGGCCTGGCGGTGGGAGGATGCGCGGCTCGACAGCTACCTGATGCTCGCGCTCGTCTTGGTCGGCTACCTGGCGCTGCGTCGGGCCGTGGAGGAACCGTCCCGCCGTGCGCGGGTCGCGGCGTCCTACGCGCTGCCCGGGTCTATGCTCGTCCCGCTCTCCTTCGCGTCCGTGTACCTCTGGCAGTCCCTCCACCCGCGTGTGATCCTCCCGGGCGGGCAGGGCATCTCTGCCGCTGGCGGGATGACGGTCGGGATCTTCGTCGTGGCGTTCCTGCTCCTCTTTGCGGGACTTCTGCTGCGGCGGATGGACCTCTCGCTCCTCGAACAACGCGTCGAACGGTTGCAGCGGAAGGTGGAAGCATGAAGGGGGCACGCAGCGGCGCGCGGCTTGCGCCACTAGCCATTACCCTGGCGCTCATCGCGGCGTCGGTCGCGCCTGCGGCCCAGGCCGGCTACACCACCGGATCGGGCAGCGACCGGATGGCCTGGATCGCCGACCCGTCGAACGGCCTCAATGTCACCGTCCTTTTGACGGAGTCCTTCGACGGCAAGGAGGCCAACACCTTCGAGTTCGTGCTGGAGGGCTCCCCGTCCACCGAGTCGCGCAGTTACACGGTCTCCCTCATCGTCAGCCCGGACGACCCGGAGCTGCGCCTTGCGTGGGACGCGAGCGGTGCAGGGCCCGCGGGCGCCTCCACCGCCACATTCGCCGTCACCGTGCCTGCCGACGACCTCCCCTACCGCCAGCCGAACGTGCCCTTTGCCGTGGCCCTGCTGGACGGTTCGGGCGCGACGCTCGACTCGGCCGAATTCTCCATGGACCTTCTGTACCACGCGCCCCCCGCCGACGGAGGGCTTTTTCAACTGGCGGCGGGGACCGTGGCCGCCTGGGGACTAGTTCTTTTATACGTCGTGTATCTCAGTCGAGCCCACCAGAGGCTCCGCGCCCGAGCCGACTCGCTAGAGCGCGCCCTGGCCGGCCTCGGCAAGGAGGAAGGAAAGTGACAGCCCCAAGCGTTGAGGCCGCCCGCGAAGAGGCCGGCGCCGCGGTGGATGCCGCGGACGCCACACGCGAGGGCCCCGCCTCCACCGGCACGTTTGCCAAGCCGGGCCCCAAGGTGGCGCTCGCGGTCGCGGTCGTCGCGGCCATCGTCCTTGTCACCATCCTCCTGCCGTCCACGGGAGCGTCCGCGAAATACACGGACGTGAATCAGATCACAGCGCAGCCGGCGGACTTCCTCGGGGAGCCCGTTGCGGTCGTCGGCGGCGTCCAGCCGGGATCCATCAGTGTGGGGTCGATGTTGGCCTTCAACCTGACGGACTACTCGGACGAGACGAAGTGGATCCGCGTCGTATACGACGAGGGGATGGATGCGGCCTTCGGCGAGGGGAAGAGCGTCCTTGTTGAGGGGACCGTCACCAACGGCGTGAACGGCGTGCGGCTGGAAGCCTCACGCATTTCCGTCGGCTGTCCCACCGACTACCGCGGTGCGCTCGAGCCATAGTGGGGGTGTGAATCGTGGGAACCGTGGTGAGCCCGTCGGCGCTGTACTGTGAGTGCCAGGTGTGTGCAACGACGACGCTGCATGAAGTCCTTAAAGGCGAGACCAAAGAGCGCGCCGACGCTTTCATGACCACGGGCGTCATGCGGTGCAAGGAGTGCGGCACGACCCGTGAGCGCCGCGTCCAGCAGGAGAAGCCGGTGGTGCTACAAGTCGTGATGAGTGAGGGCCCCGACTCGCGACGTTCGACCGTCTCTGTCGACCCCGACGAGCACCTGGCGGTTGGGGACGAGATGTATGTCGGCAAGGACCGCATCGTGGTGACAGCCCTCGAGTCCACCGAGGGCAAGCCCCTCGACGAGGCCCGGGCGCGGGACAAGCCACTGGTGTGGTCCAAGGTCTTCAACCGGATCCGCGTCAAGGTGTCGATCAACCGCGGCCACTCCACGGCCGCCGAGACGATCGAAGTGGCCCCCGACGAGGAATTCCAGATCGGCGAGATCCTGACGATCCGGCGGACAAAGGCCGTCATCCACTCGATCAAGACGATCGCAGGCCCCGCGCGCAAGGGTGCGGCCCCCGCACGGCACATCACCCGGATCTACGCCCGCGAAATGCGGGAGACATTCCGGTAGCGCGGGCCAAGGGGGGGATCCCGACGGGCTACAAGCCGGGATCCCGCCTCACGTTCGTAGGGCTCGGCCCCCGGGGGCCGTCGGGCCTTGCGCCGGCTGCGCTCGATGCCGTCAAGGCGGCAGGCGCCGTTTTTGCCGATGACTACACAACACGCCTGCCGGACGAGACGCTGCTGTTCTTGGAGGACGTGCGCGACGGGCTGATCGAGCGCCTCGGCCGCAAACGCCTGGAATCGGGCGAGGAACTCCTGCGCGCGGCCTCCGGCCCGAGCGGTGCCGTCCTGCTGGTCGGCGGCGACCCGATGGCAGCCACTACGCACATCTCGCTCCGCGTCGAGGCGGTGCGACGCCACCTGCCGGTACGGCTCATGTTCGCGCCGTCGGTTGTCCACATGGCCTTCTCCGAGGCGGGGCTCCAGCACTACAAGGCGGGGCGCACCGTGTCCCTTCCGTACCCGGAGGAGCGGTTCGCACCGACCTCACCCTACGAATTGGCTGCGGCCAACCGCGCCGCCGGCCTCCACACCCTCGTGCTCCTCGACCTCAAGCCCGAGCGGGGGGCGTTCATGACCGCGGGAGAGGCCCTCCGGCTGCTCCAAGACTTTGCGGACAAATCCGGGGGCGCGCCCTTCGGCGAGCCGCCGCTTGCCGTGGTGGTCGCGCGGGCGGGCGAGGACACGTGCGCCCGAGCGGCGGGCGCGTTCTCACGGCTGAAGTTGCAGGACTTCGGGCCGCCCATGCACTGCCTCATCCTGCCCGGCCGCCTGCACGACGAGGAGCGCGCGGCGCTCCAAGTGCTAGGTGGCGCGCTTGACGAGGAACTGCCGCCCGCGTAGCTACTCCGCCTCGACGAGGCCCGCCTGTGACTCCACGGTCACGCCGCTCCGGGCCCGCTGCAAGATCTCCTGGAGCCGTGGCTCGAAGAAGAACTGCTCCCGGCCAAGTGCCGGCTCCAAGTCGTCGAGCCAGTGGGCTTGCGCGTTGTACTTGGCAAGGAACGGCCTGTGCACCCAGTCCGGGTCGCGTCCCTGGATGAACCGCAGGACGAACACCTTCTCGCTCCCAGCGTTTGCCACCCCGAGGATCTGGACCTTGCCGGGTGTGGCGGACATCGACGGACCGCGCACCGTGCGGCACACGCCGCTGACGCGCGCGTAGGCACCTCGAAAGATCTCCCACGCGCGCTCGATGGGCATCTCGAAGTAGTGCCGGGCCCCTGTGTCGCGCACCACGAACATGTAGTAGGGGATCATCCCCAGGTCGACCTGCTTGCGCCACATGCGCGCCCAGATCTCCGACGAGTCGTTTATGTGCCCGAGGATCGGGGACTGTGTGCGGATCTGCACATTGGCCGCGCGCAACCGCCGGACCGCCTCCTTGAGGATCGGGGTCTTGAGTTCCACGTCGTGGTTGAAGTGGGCCATGATCGTCGGGTGCTTGCCGGCCTCGTGGATGCTGCCCAAGAGGTCAACCATCGCATCGGCGTCGGGGTCCGAGACGAACCGGTACGGCCAGTAGCTCAGCGTCCTCGTGCCGAGGCGGATCGTATGTAGCGACTTGATGTTCGACTCGAGGAGCGGCTTGATGTAGGACTCCAGGAACCGCGTTTTCATGATCCCCGGGTCGCCGCCTGTGAACAGGACGTCCTGCACCTCGGGGTGGGCCTGCAGGTAGGCCACAAGGTGGTCGGCCTCCCGGTCGGCGAACTTGAGGCCCTCCATCCCGACGAATTGGGGCCACCGGAAACAGAACGTGCAGTACGCGTGGCATGTCTGGCCCTGCGAGGGGAAGAAGAGCACCGTCTCGCGGTACTTGTGCTGCATCCCCTCGAGGCGCTTGCCCTCCAGCGTCGGGACATTGTAGTCCTTCTGGCCCGCGGGGTGCGGGTTGAGGTGCATCCGCACTTCGTGGACCGCCTTGTCGACCTCCCCCCTGGGCGCGCCGGACTTCTTGAGGGCGTCGATCTTCTCGAAGTGCTCGGGCTGGAGCATACCCGGCTGGGGGAACGTGAGGACGAACATCGGGTCGTTGGGGACATCCTTCCAGTTGATCAGCTCCTCAATGACGTAGTTGTTCGTCTTGAACGGCAGCACGCTGGCGACAACCTTCATCTCGTGGATGGCCTGCTCGCCGAGCGCGGTCGCCTGCGGGACGGTCTCCAGGTTGTGCAACTGGTAGCTCTTGTACTCGCGAGGGGCCCAGTCACCCACGTCGCGCTTCGTTGTCGTTTGGACGGACATGAAACGGGTTCCTCCAGTGCCCCGGCGTCGACACAGGACCAAGGCCCCACGCCCTCTGGTAATTGGACGCCCAACAGGCAAGGCCCCTTGGCCCTGATCCTATTTTATCATTGCCGGGCTCGTCTGCGCGCAAGGGCGCGCATTCGCCTTGCCCCGCGCAACGCGGGCCGTTCCCGCTAGGGGAGGCCATCAAGGAGGATCTCCATCTCGTCTTCCTCGTCGATGACCTCGATTTGCTCCACCACGGGCCTGATTGCCGAAGGCTCAAGCGCGACCGGCTCGACTGATAGCGGGCGGTCCACGGTGCCCTCAGGCACGCCGTCGTCGCTGAAACGCGGCAGGATCCGGAGGTGCAAGGCCACCTCGTACGCGATTCGGAACTCGGTGGAGCCGCTGACCCGGACCAGTGGGTTTCTTTCCATGTTTTTCACCGGCCACCGGGCAATGAGGAGATACGATCAGCGTAGCGCCTATTAACCATCCCCCGCGGTTTTCGCGCCTGAAATCAACAATTCAGAAGAAGGGCGTCTGGCCAAGCGCCCGCGCCCCGTGGAGGGAGACCTTAAATGCGCCATCCTCCCTTGCGCGGAACACAAATAAAGTGAAACGGAAGGTGGAAGGAATGCCGTTGTTTGCCAATGTCGGGGAGTCGGAAGTGACGAGGGCAATTGTTAGCGGGTTTGCGCGCGATTTCGAGGAGTACATCGAGAGCGACGTCATCATCATTGGGGGCGGCCCGTCCGGCCTGATGGCGGCGCGCGACCTGGGTCACAAGGGCGTGAAAGTGCTCGTCATCGAGCAGAACAACTACCTCGGCGGCGGCTTCTGGCTCGGCGGCTACCTGATGAACAAGAACACGTTCCGCGCCCCCTCCCAGAAGATCCTCGACGAGCTCGGATGCAAGTACGAGGAGGCAAGCCCCGGGCTCTATATGGCCGACGGGCCCCACGCCTGCTCGTCGCTCATTAAGGGTGCGTGCGACGCCGGGGTCAAGATCATCAACATGACCCAGTTCGACGACGTCGTTTTCCGGGACGGCAAGGTTGCGGGGGCCGTCATCAACTGGACCCCTGTGAACGCGCTGCCGCACAATATCACGTGCGTGGACCCGATTGCGATCGAGGGGAAGATCGTCCTCGACGCCACCGGCCACGACGCTTGCGTCGTCCAGTCGCTTGCCAAGCGGCGTCTCGTGGAGATCCCGGGGATGAGCCCGATGTGGGTCGAGCGGTCGGAGGAGGCAGTCGTCGAAAAGACGGGCTACTACTTCCCGGGCCTCTACCTGTCGGGGATGAGCGTGTCCACGGCCTACGGGCTGCCCCGCATGGGCCCCACGTTCGGCGGCATGCTGCTCTCGGGCCGCAAGGTTGCCGATGACATCGTCAAGGGCCTCAAGAACGGCGGCGTCGAGCCCGTCGCGGAGAATGCGAAGGTCGAGGCCAAGGCGTAGGTGGCGCCGGAACTGCGGCCCCACGGCGGCGGCCATGCCTCCGCCGGGCACCACGGGGGTACCGGATGAGCAAGCGCCGTGTGATGGCGGAAGGCGAAGCGGAGTCCTTCATCCTCGAATTGCTCTCCGACGGGCGGAGGCGGACGACACAGGAAGTGGAGATCGCCACCAACGGCCATGGCGTACAGTGCCCCGACTCGCCCGTGAAGTTCCTGATGAAAATGCAACTGGCAGGGAAGATAGAGGCCGAGGTGGACGCCGATGCGCGCGGTTGGGTCTGGTGGCGGCGCGGCGCCACATAGGTGTTAATTAGCGGCGCGCGGGGTAGTCGGGGCGGCGGTCGGCGTGGATGTCGAGGGCATCCGGAAGGACTTCCCGCTGCTGTCGAGGCGGCACCAGGGCAGGCCCATCGTCTACCTCGATTCGGCCTGCATGGCACTCAAGCCCCGGGCCGTGATCGACGCGGTCGTTGACTACTACGAGAACTACCCGGTCTGCGGCGAGCGGTCGGTGCACCGCCTCTCGGCCCAAGTGAGCCTCAAGGTCGACGAGGCCCGCGAGACGGCCGCGCGCCACTTCAACGCCCCCGAGGCAAGCGAGGTTGTCTTCCTGCGCAACACCACCGAGGCCATCAACCTGGTCGCCCACTCCTTCGGCCTGGGACGAGGGGACGAGGTGCTCACCGGTGACAAGGAGCACAACTCCAACCTGGCCCCGTGGCACCTCCTGGCAAAGCGCGCCGGGGTGCGCCACCGGGTCGTTCGCTCGGGCGACGACGGACGCTTCGACTTGGAGGCGCTCAAACACGCCATGTCGCCAAAGACGCGGCTCGTCGCGCTGACGCATACCTCCAACTTGGACGGGACGACGGTCCCAGCGCGCGCGGTGGCGGAGGTCGCCCATGACGCGGGCGCCACGTTCCTCCTCGACGGGGCGCAGAGCGCCCCTCACGAGCCTGTCGATGTCCAGGCGCTCGGCTGCGATTTCTTCGCCTGCTCGCTCCACAAGATGTGCGGCCCCACGGGGGTCGGCTTGCTCTGGGGCAAGGCCGAGCTCCTGGACGCCATGGACCCGCAGAACCCCGGCGGCTCCACCGTGGCCGAGACGACCTACGAGAGCTCGGTCTTCCTGAAGGCGCCCCGCAAGTTCGAGGGGGGGTTGCAGGACTACGCCGGGATCATCGGGTCGGCCGCCGCACTGCGCTACCTCGACGCCGTCGGGATGGATGCGATCTCGTCGCACGTG
>CBEUCC010000117.1:0-7594 GCA_965541515.1 uncultured Thermoplasmata archaeon | reverse complement strand
TACACCCACAGGGTCTACGTCGTACAACCTCTCGGTCGGGGGCCCCATCGTCGACCCGGACGTGGACGCCTTCGTGCTCTCTCCGATCGCCCCGTTCTCGTTGGCGTCGCGTCCGGTCGTCGTACCTGCGACCTC
The DNA here is from genome assembly GCA_965541515.1 of uncultured Thermoplasmata archaeon. Taxonomy (GTDB): domain Archaea; phylum Thermoplasmatota; class DTKX01; order DTKX01; family DATEUP01; genus DATEUP01. The sequence continues at coordinate 7,459 of CBEUCC010000117.1, read as the reverse complement.
GAAGCTGACGCTGAAGATGCGAGACGAGAAAGTCGCCCTGGTGGTGCTCGACGGGCAGAAGGAATACACGTTCAAGCGCAGCGACCGCCTCACGGTCGGACGCGCCAAGCGCGACGCGGAACTGATCCGGTTCTCGCACGACTTCTACCGCCGCCTACAGGAGAAGCACGCACTCAACGCATGAGCGGAGGCGCCGCGCCCGTGGTCAAGCTCAAGGTCCGCAAGGACGAGGAGCTCAAAAAGGCCCCGAAGGGCCCCCAACCGGTCCGCGGCAGGAGCCGGTCGGTCTCGGAGGCGCGCAAGCGCATGGCGTTCGGGCAGTCGGCCCACGCGATCCGGCGGGACATTCTCGACACGATCATCAGCGCCGCCAGGGAGGCCATGCCCCACGAGTTTGCCGCGACGTTGCGGGCGCGCGACGGCATCATCTACGAGCTCGTGTTCGTCCCCGGGACGATCTCAGGCCACACCTCGGCGCTCATGCAGTTCTCCCACCTGCCTTCGGACCCGGAGATCGTGGGGAGCGTCCACTCGCACCCGAGTGGGAACTACAACCCGTCGGGGGCCGACCGGCAGTTGTTCTCCAAACACGGGCAGACGCACATGGTCATTGGGTTCCCGTTCACGCCGGGGTCGTGGAGGGCGTACGACAAGACGGGGGAGAGGATTAGGCTGGAGATAGTCGAATAGTCGGACCTACGGGTGGGCGCGCTTGGCCACGCGAGCCATCCACGGCCCCAACCGGTCCAACACGGACAGCGGGATCGAGTGCCCGCCGTCGTGCTCGAGCCATGTGATGTCCACGCCCGCCGCGACGAGCCGTTCCTTCGCCTTGCGCGCCAGGTCGAACGGGAGCATGAAGTCGTTCTTGGCGTGCGCCTGAAAGACCGGTAGCCCTTTGAGTTGCGCGATCGGAGCGGGGAGCGAGTCGTCGGCAGGCAGGTAGCCCGAGAGTGCGACTACGCCCACCACGCCGTCGGGGCGCAGCATCCCCTCCGAGAGCGCCATGAGCGCCCCCTGCGAGAAACCTAGCAGAACGATCGGCGCGCCCGGGTTGGCCGCATGGGCGTCCTTCACGAACCGGTCGAGATCGCCCAACGCCGTGCGGTAGGACACGGGCTCGGGCCCGGCCCCTTGCACGAAGTCGTACCACGCCCACCCGCCGAAGGGCGTGCCCATGGGCGCCCGTACCGAGATCGCGTGCCACCCCCGCGCGATGTGGTCGACGAGCGGCAGCAGGTCGTGCTCATTGGCGCCGAGACCGTGGAGGAGGATGAGCAGCGGCGAGTCGGCGCTCTGGCCGGCGACCTCTTCGTAGGCGAGCAGGGGCTCTTTCATGCGACACCCCCGGGCCGAACGAGTTCATTCCTTGGAAAGGTGCGACCCGATACCCGGGCGCACGACCCGCTCCTCGAGGGGTGTGGGCCGCAGCACCGTCGGCCACTTGCCCGCCTGCGGGTGCGTCCCCTCACGGGCGGCCGGGAGCGCCTGGGGGTCGTCGATGACGAGCCCGCCCGCGCTGACAGGGGTGGGCGCGGCAAACTCGATTGGGATGTCGTTGGGGTCGTAGGTGTACACGGAGTGGCAGATGCCGTGGTCGATGACCTCGGAAATCTCGAACCCCGCAGCCTCGAGCCGGTCCCGGATCCGCCACAGGTCGTCGTCGGACTCCACGCCGAACGACAGGTGGTCGAAACTGAAGGGGCCGACGACTGGAGCCCCGTGGGGCTTCTTCGGGACGGGCTCGACATCGGGCCACTCGAAGAACGCGAGGCCGGAGACTCCGTCGACCGTGAAGAAGTAGTGGCGGAAGCCCGGCTCGCCCATCGCCGCCTGGAGTTCGAAGCCTAGGAGGTCGCGGTAGAATCGGATGGTCTTCTCCATGTGGTTGGTCGCAAGCGCGATGTGGTGGATCCCACGGTACCGGACGGCGGGTATCGTTAGTTCGGTTGGGGAGCCCTGCTCGGTCGCGGCTTGGGGCGTCATCGCGAAGTTTCCTCGCGCTGCCAAGCGCCTCCTGCTACATATGAGGGCGCTCCCACCCTACAGCGTTGCGGCAGCGACCGGGCACACCGCGCCCCTCATATATCCGCCGGCACGTCGCAGACGTCATGGACGATCTCGGTCGGACAGCCTGGGTAACTGGGGGCGGCCGGGGGATCGGCCGCGCGTGTGCGGTCGCGCTCGCCGCGCAAGGCCACTCGGTGGCCGTAACCGCCCGGACCGAGGACGAGGTGCGCGAGACCGCGCGCCTTTGCGACGCTGCGGGCGCGCGGGCCACTTTCTTCACGAAGGCCGACCAGACGCGGCCGGACGACGTCGAGTCGGCGCTTGACAGGGTAAGCGCGAGCGTCGGGTTCCCGGAGATTCTCGTCAACAACGCCGGGATCGCCCGCAGTGAGACCTTTGCAAAGACAACGGCGAAACTCATGGACCAGCACTGGAAACTCAACGTCATGGGAGCTTTCTACGCCACAAAGCTCGTCCTCCCGTACATGGTCGAGCACGGCTGGGGCCGGGTCGTCAACATGGCGAGTGTGTCGGGGAAGGTGGGCGCGAAGTACGTCGCCGCCTACGCGGCGAGCAAGCATGGTCTGCTCGGGCTCACGCGGTCGGTCGCCGCCGAGTACGCGGACAAGGGGCTCACCGTAAACGCCGTCTGTCCGGGGTATGTCGACACGCCCCAGACGGAGCACAACATCGACAACATCGTCCGCAAGACCGGGATGGACCGCACGCAGGCGCGCCAGCGCCTGGAGTCGACTAGCCCGCAGGGGCGGCTCACCAAGCCCGAGGAGGTCGCGGCGCTCGTTGCGTTCCTCTGCTCGCAGGAGGCGGCCAACATCAACGGGCAGGCGATCACGCTCGACGGAGGGGCAGTCCAGTGGTGAGCCTAGAGCCGGTGGACCCCGCGTAGCTCGGGCCGGCGGTCGGCTCTTGACCTTTTCCCGGGGGCGGAGCCCTGCACCAAGGGAGCATACGGCGGGTGACGTACGGCCCCCAAGTCAGCTCGAGATCCGGACGTTCGGGCGCAGCTGCAAGCCCTGACGCGCGAGGTCCTCGAGGACGAAGCGGCGCAGCCGAGTGTCTTTGCCCAAACGCTCCGGCCCATGGAGCCCCGGTTCACTCAGGTGCCCCTCCGCCAGCGCGCGCGCGGCGGTGGCCGCCGTGAACCCGGTTGTCCGCCCCATCGCGCTCAAGCCGCCGGACCGCCGGGCGAAGAGACGCCACCCTACGCGCTCCCGCCCACGGCGCGCGTGCACCTCGAGGAGCAGCACGTCGGGCCAGGCGTCGCCCGGGAACGCCTCCTCCAGCGCGATCGCGGTCATCCGGGACGGCGACCCTCCTTGTTTCTTTGAAGCGAGCAACCCCTCGTCCCGCAACCTTCGCATCTCGCGAAGATGGCCCGGCCATCGCAGCGTGTACTCGAACATCTCGGGGCAGTTCGGGTAGCTCGTCAGCAGGGTGCGCAGGCCGTCCGACAGGAACGCCTCGAGGCCCCCGAGGGTCGCGTCGCGGACTTTCACCTGCGATGGCCGGGAGAGCGGGTCCACCGCGATGTCCCTGCCCCCTCGACGGCACCGGGCAGGCCTCGTGTATTCGCTGATCAGGTCAAGCGCGTTGAAGTACACGGCGTGACGGAACGCGTTGCGGGGTCGATCGCGCGGTATCCCTCCCACGTAGATCGTCAGGTTGTCAAGCGTTCCAAGCTGGCGTACGCAGTCCGCCGCGAGGATGTGACTCAAGCCCGGCGCCACGCCCACGTCCCGGACAACGACCGCGCCCGAGCGCCGTGCGCTGCGGTCGACCGACGGCAGGTCGGGCTCCGGGACGAAGCTCATGTCCGCGACGCGCGCGCCGACGCGCGAGAGCGCTGCGACCGTCGTGTCGGCGATCGCCCCCGGCAGCGCCACCACGCACGCATCGGCCTGAGACGCCAACCGTCTTAGACGCTGGGGGCTCCGCTTCACATCCAACTGCTCCCAGTGAAGCTTGGAGTTGGGGGCGGCCGCGCGCACGTCAGCCACCACGACGTCCGGGTTGCCGGGCCCGCGCGCAAGGGCCCTGGCGGCCACGAGCCCCTGGAGGCCTCCGCCGACAACGAGGTACGACTTGGGCACGGCGCGGAAAAGGCGTCCGCGGCAATTAAGCGACATTGCGCGGCGGGGTCGAAATCGCTACGGGCGACGTCGGATCGCCCGGCGGGAGAAGTAGAACCCGACGAGAGCCCCCACGATCACGAGGATCAGCACGAGGAACAACCCGGCCCCGGGCCCCTCTCCGGGAGCAGGCGGCGGTTCCGGGCCGGGGTTGACCTGGACCGTGAACTCGACCTCATCGTAGTTGTCTGCCGGGCCAGGCCCCGTGGCGCGGAGGGTGAACGTGAAGTTGCCGGCCGCGCCCGGCGTTCCGACCAAGCCGCCCGCGGCCGAGAGCTCCAGGCCGCCCGGTAGCGCGCCCGCCGATACCGAATAGGTCGCCTCGTAGTAGCCGTCGGGCAGGACCAGCAACTGCGAGGTGAATGTGCCCACTTCGAGTGTCGGCAGCACACGCGCGACGACATCGACCCGTGGCACGAGGAGCTTGAAGGTCGTGTTGGAAAAGACAGGCTCGGTGGCCGAATCGCGCGCGATCACCGTGATGTTGAATTCCCCGACTGCGCCCGGGGTCCCGGAGACCGTCCCGTTTTCGTGGACCTCCACGCCCGGGGGCAGCCCGGTGGCCTCCCACACGAGCGGCTCGACCGCGTTCTCGCCGGTCCAGCGGACCTCGATGGGTGTCATGGGGGAGCCTGCGGCGGCGAACACGTCCCCGACGGGGAGAAGCGACAGCGAGTGGGGGAGGGCGGCCACGTGAATCGTGAACGTGGCGTTGTCCGTCTGGTTCCAGGCGTCCGACACTTGGACGGCGAACGTGAAGCTCCCTGGCTCGGTCGCAAGGCCGGTCAGCGCCCCCGTTGAGTTCAGGGAGAGCCCCGTTGGGAGGGTACCCGAGACGAGAGCCCAGGCGAACGGCGGGTAGCCCCCCGCGGCCGTCAGGTTCCAGCTGATTCCTTGGCCCTCGGTCGCATCGGGGAGGAACGACACGGACACAAAGGGGGGGGCGCCCACGGCCGGTGTGATGACTAGGTCGAAGAGCCGGCTCAGCCGGCTACCGCGCGCGTCCTCAACGACCACGGTGATCGGGAACAGCCCGGGCTCCAGCGGAGTCCCCCCCAGTTCGCCCGCACTCGTGAGGTTGACCCCCTCGGGCAGTGACCCCGACTCTAGCGCCCAATTGTAGGGGGGAACCCCGCCCGCTGCCTGGAGCGTTTCCTTGAGTTCTAGAAAGACTTGCCCCGAGGCGAACGTGGCCGAAATCATCTCGAGGGCCGGGACGACCTCCAGGGAGAACGGCCTCTCGGCCAAGCGGCCCTCCCAATCGGAAACCTCGAGTGTGAAGTCGAAGGTGCCGCTCGTGGAAGGCGAGCCGGCGAGCCTCCCCGAAAAGACTTGGAGGCCCATTCCGGCCGGAAGCGTACCCGACGTGAGGTTCCACTGGTAGGGGGTCAAACCCCCCGTGGCGCTGAAGTTCAACCCGTACGCCTCGCCCTCGAAGGCCCGGGGCAGCGCGCCGGTCACAAGGACGAGTGGATCACGCACCACCAGCACCACGTCCAGCGTCGCCCACCTCGAATCGGTCGCGATCACCCTGACCGTAAACACGAAGGTGCCGTTCGAGGTCGGGGTGCCGGAGAGCAAGCCGGTTGACGCGGCGAGCGAGGTCCCTGGAGGCAGCATGCCTGCCGACAGGTCCCAGGTAAAAGGCGCCACGCCCCCCGACACCTGGAATGGGTAAGCGTAGGGGGCGCCGACGGTTGCCGCCGGCAACGCCCCTGGCCCCGGGATCTGGGGGGGGGCCACGTGGCGGATCCGCCGGAGCTCGTCGCTGTAGGACGCTAGGTACCAGAGAGCCCCGTCGGGGCCGACGGCGGTCGCCGGCACGCCGGCCATCCCTGTTGCAAAATTCGTGGCGTCCACGCCAGCTACGAGTTGCCACGCCCCGGTCACCATGTTCTCGCGCAGGACACGCAGTTGGCCGCTGTAGAAGTCGACGAAGAACGGGTTCCCTCCAAAGGCTTCCGGAAAGCTCAGGTTGCCCGGCCGGTCAACACCGCGGTAGACGGTGGAGAGGACCACGGACGCGCCGCCGGGGTTGGGGTACTCGTAGATGGGACGGACACTGGTCGGGATCGATGTGTCCCCGGGACAGGTCGATGTCCGGTAGGTGTGGTTCCCTTCCATGTAGGGCCAGCCAAAGTTCTCTCCGCCAGCGGAGATGTCGACCTCCTCCCAGGAGTTCTGGCCCACGTCCCCGATGTAGAGGAGGCCGTCGGCCGGGTCGATGGCGAACCGGAACGGGTTGCGCAGCCCGTAGGCGTAGACGAGCCGGGCGTTGACGTCCATGTGGGTCGCGAAGGGGTTGTCGGGGGGCACGAGCGTTGAACGGTTGGCCGGGTCGGCGGTGTCGTTGATGTTCAGTCGCAGGATCTTCCCCTTGAGGAGGGACAGGTCCTGGGCCGCGCAGGGGTCGGCGTCCTCCCCGACCGAGACGTACAGTCGCTTGTCGGGCCCGAACCGGACGGTTCCGCCGTTGTGGTTCGGCGCGTTGTCGGGGATGTCGCCGAGCAGGATGAGCTCGGAAGAGGCGTCGATCTCCAGGGTCGCGTTGTTTGTCGCGTTGAGGACTGTGAAGCGCGAGACCCGGATCACATTACCACTCGTCGCGTCGTAGTGAAAGTACACGTAGGGCCGCGACGGGAAGTCCGGGTCGGGCGCCACGCCAAGCAGGCCTTGTTCGTTCCCGCTGGCCTTTACCCGCGCCGAGATATCCAGGACTTCGCGCAACGAGCCGTTCGCCACGAGTTGGACGGTGCCAGCCTTTTCGGTCACGAGCCAGGCTCCGCTGGGCAGGAGCGCGAGGTCGCGCGGCGTGGTGAATCCGCTCGCGACAAGCTCGTCGACAAAGCCCCCGGGAACGGTGGCGCCCGCGGCCGGCACGGCAAGGAGACTGGGCAGGAGAAAGAGCAGGGCGCACGCCACGACTCCGCCGCGGTTCAGGGACCGCTTTGTCCGGGCCACGGGGGGGACTAGGGCGAACCCCTTCATGTGGATTTGCCCGCCGGCTCACCCGCGAAACCCACCGCGGGCGGCGCGGGCGGAGCACGTTGCCAAGAGCGGCGAGAGCTCCGGCGGGGAAAGCTCGGGCGTGAGAGACACCCCAAGATCTGCGGGATCTCCGCGCCCTGCCCCGTGGGGCCCATCGCCCGAAAGACCGCATGCGGGAACCCCGCCGTGGACGGAGCCACCGATAGGGGGGGTTCGGAAACGGTCGTTTGTGGAGGCGATGGGGGGTCAGGCCCACCCGCAGGTCGCACGAGGAGTTTGGCTCAAGAGTGAACAGTTACTGCAATCCTTAT
>CBEUCC010000116.1:0-7611 GCA_965541515.1 uncultured Thermoplasmata archaeon | reverse complement strand
CCAGCTGTCCTGAACCTCTTCGAGCACTCGGGGCTTGGGCAAGTGAGAGAACCGTCTTCCACGGGTTCCTATTCGCGGCTCCACGGCTTGACCTTGTGGTTTTCTGAAAGAGCCAAGGGCCCGTCAGGGCACGGCAAAGGTGACATCGGCGGGCGCGATCATCTTCGCGAACGCCGCCGCCGAGGCACGCCCTTCGGCCCGGCTTGCGGGCCTGCGACGGCTGCGCGTGCGGCCTCGGCGGACCCGGCGGCCGTCGCCGCCCAGGAGTGCGCTTTCTCCCGGGCTCTGAGTAGTTCGTCGCCGCCGTCATCGGCGCCTGGAAGCGGGTTCAGAAACTCCTCATCGTCCTCGGCGTAGGTCGGATCGCCCCAGTCGTGTTCAGGTACGAAACCGTGCCCCAGGGATGGGTGCTGCATCAGCTTGTCCACGAGCGCCGCTGCGGCCTTTGCTTCGCCAGCCGCGCGTTCCGCTTTCGCGACGCCGCGGGCAGCCTCCCGGAGGTGTGCTTTGGTGGCGGCGGCCAAAGCATCTTGGCGCGCATTCTCGGCGTCTGACGCGGCATCCTCGGCCTCATAGGCGGCCATCTCGACTCGCTCAACCATTCGAGCGCGCAGTTCTTGGGGCTCAAGAGAGCGGTACTCCCAGGCCGGGACACCGTATTCATCTTCGCGGTTGAGGTTCCGCGTCTTCTGGCGCGAGGTCCGTTTGGTATTTCCAGCACCCCCGGCTTGGCGGATGTTGCGACGATCCTCCGTCGCGCGCTGCCGCGCCCGGGCGTTTGGAATAGAGCGCTTGGATCGGGACATTCGAGGCGCCCGCCGAAAGGCGGTATCCGTCACCCTCTCGGGCAACGGCCCCATCTTTCGATGAGGCAATTCCTCTCGGCGAACGCTGGCTCGGCCGAGAGGGCGACGGATACCAAACAAAAAGTGGCGATATGCCTGAAGAACCCTTCGCCTACGTGTCCTCGTCATCATTCCCTTAGGGGAATCCTCACAAGGATGTAGGCAGCTCGTGAGAGCGTACGGTAGGGCGTGGGTTGGTTTGGTAGGCCGTGGTAGCCGGCTTCATGCGGGGCAATCTTGCGCGGAGCGCTTGGCGTTCTCGAACGTTGAATGGAACGACCGTTCTTACCCACCCGACTAACCGTGAAACTCGTCGAGCCGCCGCGATGGGGTCTTCTTCACGCGCGGTCTCTTCTTGCGAGCGGGGCGGCGCTTCATCAGTGGGCTGAGACCTTTGATGAATTCCGGTCGAGGTTCAGGCGCACGAATAGTCCTACGCTGACGCAGAGGGAGGCTGGCCTCTCTAACGTTATCCATGTCGCGCTTTGAGAGACCAACGAGTTTGGCAACGATCGCGTCGATCTTCCGGAAGCTCGGGGCCAGCTGTTCGAACGATTTCGCCGTGTTCGCGCCGCCGATGATCCGCGCCTTGGATTCGAGGGCGTCAAACGCGACCCCCAAAGACGTAACGTGCACCTTGGAGATGTCACGGATGTCCGGGACACGCACCGATCCGGCGTGCGCAACCTCGACTCCCAGCGCACCTCCACCCGTCTGCCGTGAAAGCAACTCTAGCTGGACATGGGAAAGCGACGAATTCAATACGGCCGCCATTGCCTTGACCCGAGCTTGAGTCATCTTTTCTTTTGGAGAGAGACAGATGTAGTCGTCGCTCAATGCGAGGCGTTTCTCCATCATAACAAACCGAGGGACATAGGTGTTGTATCGCGGAACGAAGAGCTTGGCATCCAGCACCTCCCCCAGATCGAACCACCCGAAGTAGCGCGAATCCGCGGCCCTCTCCTTACAAGATGTCGATTGACTGCAGATGCGACCGTCGCGATTCCGACAATCGGTCTCACCCCATTTGATGTATGCCTGGACCTCATTCGGAAGGGAGCCGCGCTCCGCGTGCGGGTGCAGGATGTAGACTTCCCTGTCGTCCTTTCGAAGGGCCCTCCAGTCTTGTTCGTTGATCGTAAAGTTCGGCGCGTCACGGGAGCTAGGCAAGGTCTGCACGAGATACTTTGACGGGATGCCGATTTGGCTTGCGCGTCGCTTGTCCATGAAAAAGAAGCGGTTCGCCCCCAGGCCGCGCGATTCCTCGGCACAATACTGGAGCGTCCCGCGCATTCCGTCGAATAGCGCGCTTGCGAGAACCGTTCGTCCAGCGATCTTCTCTTCAATGGTGTCAATCCCAAAAAGCACTCCGATCCACTTCTTGTTGCGTGGGAGTGCGGCCTGAGAAACTACCCTAACACGTGGCACCCGGTCTCTCATCGAGGCAGGCTCGTCGATAAGGTTCCAGTAGTCCTGAACCGTCATCTCCTTGTCAACGTAGGCAAATACCGATTGTGTTGCCAGCCGCTCCTTCTCGTCGTTGCACTTCTCCAGCAAGAGGAGGTTCGCGCCCACGAGCGGGATCGGGAAAATCCGTGGTCCCAAATCAACGACAGCTTGGATCTTGTAGTGGTCGAGAATGAACCCCGCAAACTTCACACCAACGTCGGTTTGTAGCCATGAATTCGAGATGATCATCCCGCAGCGACCCGCCGATTTCAGCCATTGATGCGCGCAGATCACGTAATGCTGATACAACGCCGTCTCGATCCCGCCGCGAACGATTGCGCGGAGACCGTAGGCTCCCAGCTCTGAGCCAAGCCTTCCGTTGATTGCGTCCTTCGAGGCGTCGGATAATTCGGTCCACCTCGTGTAAGGCGGGTTCGCGACGACGGCATTCGCGTGGGGCACCACAATCTGACGCACTTTGTCTCCATCCGGTGTGCGAATCGAGTATGGGACATACGCGGGGGCGCCGGGCGTGAGTTGAAAGAAGTCCTTCTCAATCACATTCATTTCGGTGACGGGATTCCGCACGTCCCGCATGGCCAGATTCATGGCGGTGAGTTGGGCGGGAAAGGGATTGATGTCCACCCCATACAATTGGCCGAGTAGCTCCTTATGCCGCGCTCCGGGAGTTGCACGTAGGCCTTGCGCGGCCTTCATTGAGCGCAGGCGCTGATAGGCCTTGACTAGGAACGTCCCGCTTCCAACCGCCGGGTCCAACACGATGTCGTCGGCTGAGCGTACTGCCCACCTTGTGAGAAGCTCAGCGACAGCTGGCGGCGTATAGAATTGGCCAAGTACGTGGCGCTCCTCTTCGGGAAGTAACGCCTCGTAGACATGGCCGATAACGTCCGCTTCCAGTGTCTCTAGACGATAGGAGGTCATGTCATCGATGAAACCCCCCACGCCCTCAAGCAGGTCGGTCAGGTCGTGGCTCCTCGTGGAGAATACCAGTTCATCGAATACGCGCGTGTTGAAGATGGCCTCGAAGTCCGTTGTTACCTCAGTAGCGTGGATGAACGCCTCCTGAAGATGCTCCACGAGCCCCTTCGCATTCTTGACCCCCTCAACGGACAACCGAGTTAGCTGACCGTAATGTCGCTCCAGAACCTTGTAGAACACGATCTTGTTTGTGAGAACGTATGCCGTCTCACGGGCAAGCTGCACGCCTTCAAGCGAAGCCCCGGTCTCTCGACGGAGCGCCTCCACCCTCGATGCGAACCCCTCGTTTTCTTCGAGCTCCACCATTATCGCGGGGAAGATCCTCCGCGCTAACCAATCGACGAAGCTTCGAATTCGGATAACGAAGGTCCAATCCATACCCGTCGCGATCTGTGCCCGGTCTGCCTCCGCGCTGCGGTCGAAGAGAGTTACACGCTCGATGACCCGCTGCGCGAGTTCGGCGTTTACTGCGCTAATGGCTTCCAAGAAGACGCGGTGCTTTTCGATCTGAAACCTTTCGCCGCGAGGTGGCAGCCGGAAGACGGCAATGTAGTCCGGGTTCGCAGTGGCGAAGTAGGGAGCGCCGAGTTGCACGGCGTACTTGATAGCCTGCCCTGTCACCGCCGGACTAAGGGGGTCGATGTCCGGCTCGATACGTCCGTTCTTCCGCTTCGTTTCGATGACGAGGAAGGGCTTCTGCCCTGGTTGAAGAACGACGATGTCTGCTTGGCCGGGAGGTGCAGGGAATTCGATCTGAACCTGTTCGAACGTTATCCCGTTGACTTCCGGATTCGCCTGTAGGAATTCGCGCAGGCGAAAGGCCAACTCGAATTGGAATTTGGCCTCACGGGGCCGACTCTCCGTCTTCCGTCGAACCATCCAAGGGAGGGAAGTCCCTTGGATAGTGATGAGCCTTGTGCGGCCTGCGCCCCCTTACCCATGGCTCACGCACACCGAGCCTGTCTTGCCCCGGGGAACCACCACGCACTTGCGGGTCCCGTTGTCTTCCCGCCTCGGGGAACGAAAACTGAACACTGGAAAGGAAGGTCTATTGTGGAAGTAGCAAGAGAATGGGCTTTGTGCTAACTGACCGGGTCCGTTCGCTGTTCCGGCGCCCGTTGCGCCGCGGAACGGGACCAAAACTCCTCGCTCTGGTGGTTATCGGAGTGATTGCTTCGGCCTTGTGGTTCGCGATCCTCGGCCGTCGCGCACCCCTAGGAAACGGTGGTTTTGAGGCCGTAGTGGCACGCTCGCCACGATGGGGCTAAGCCCCCTCAGAACTGAGCCGGACCGCCGGCCTTCTTCGAAGTGAGGCCCAACAACTCGTTTCGGGTCGCCTGGCGCGAGGTTCCATTGTAACGCACGAAAACACCCCGTCCTTTGAAGAGATACGGCTTATCCGCCCCCTCAGCCACTAGCACCGCCACCAAATCAAAACCCCTATGCTGGAGCGCGCGAAACTCAACAGATGGTAGGGGCTCCAAGTGCGCAGTTAGGACTTGAGAAATGGTGTCGCGCGCCTTTCGGTCGATCGAGTTGACGGGCTCGCCCTCGTCATCCACTCCAAGGAAGACCACGCCCCCCCGGGTGTTTGCGAACGAGGAAACTACCTTTGGCAGCTTGTCTTGAACGACGCTGGCGGAAAGCGACTCCTTGTAGTCGACGGTGTCGCCCTCCCCGCGCTCCATAAGCTCCACTAAAGTTTCTTGGGAACGCTCCACTATGACGCCGGGAGGAACCGTACCCCACCGCAGGTCAATATCCCGCCCGTCCAATCGCTCGCTGTCCCCGTCTGTGACTAGATGAACGCTCACGACCGTAGGCGCAAAGTCAAAGGTGTTCTCGGCCAAGTGGTGCTCAGCAGACAATTGAACGTCCGCGTGGTGCCTTTCCCCGAGAGATGCGAACATCTTTACCAATAGCCCCTTCGCTTTGGCTTCGCCGGTTCTCACCTTCGCATTGATGGTCCGTCCGCTCAACAAGACCTCGTCCAGACGTGCTCGCGGATCTGGAAGAACCAACGCGATTCCGCGGGGGTTTTGACAGTCCTCGGGTTTGTCCCCAATCCCCAGAAAGTAGTGAACGCCACTATACCAGTTCGGGTACAACGGTAAGTCCTTCTTGGCAAGGGCCCTTCGATCGGGTTGATCTCGCTGAGGCACATTGATCTCGAAGTAGTAGAATGGCCAGGAAGACGAGACGTACGACCATGGTTGGCGGCTCTCCCGACGGTAGTGTGAGAGGGGCGGCTTGTTACCATAGGCCGAGAGGCTCGCTTCGAGACGAATGTCGCCCATTGACGGATGCTCGACTACGTTACGGGTAACGAGATCCATTATCAGTCTCGGGGTAGCGTTTGGTTTCACATGAAACCGCGTCAAGACAATGTCGCCGTAGTCAAGAGTGGCCTCTTCCGGCCCGTCTTCCAAGCGTGGAACGCCCAGGATACTCCCGGTGACCACCCGTTGGGTGGAGCTTGCCTCGTTGAGGCAAAGGCCAACTTGCACTTGTGAATACCAGTCTGAGTGGACCTCGAAGAGGTGGGTAATCTTCTCCATCAGGTCAAGCTCGTGCTCCCCGGGGTTCCGGCCGTTCTCGCTCATGGGCTCAGCCGGCAAGACAGACCCCACCACAGCCATCAAAGCTTCGGGCCGCCAGCCTTGCATTTGGCGCGCTTGTCCAACAGATCGACAGCCTCCGACCCAGAGAAACGGTCCTTTTTCGTCGCTTTCGATGCCACACCCCCGCGGACCGAGGCCGATCTGATCGAGCGTCCTCCCCATGACGGTGTGCGCCCCCTCAAGGTCGATCTTCCAGCGCATCCCTCACGCTTCGCCGTCGGACGCGGTCAGCCGGTCCCCGACCCCCGCGAGCCCAAGGAGGCGCGCAAGAGCCTCCGCGTCCCTCACTCACTTGGGACTGGGCGGCTTCTCCGGCGGCGGGTTTGAGGAGAGCGGTGGGTCCGTGTCGCCTGCCCTCCTGCGCGCGCGCATACCCGCCACCATAGCGCCCACGCCCGCCACGACGCCGACGACCGCGAGAATCATGGCAAGGGTCGCCTGACTCGACGCGGAAGCCGCCTCGCTGCTCGCGGCTTGCGCGTCGCTTCGGGATTGATCGACATCTTCGCGGGCACTTGCGAGTTCTGCCTGCGCTGCCGTGAGGTCGGCCCGCGTGGCCTCGAGCTCGGCGTCCGTCACGGCGGCACCCGCCTCCAACGCGGCCAGCCTGGCCTGCGCCGCGCCAAGATCCGCAGCCGTCGCGTCGGCCTGCGCCTCGAGGGTGGCCACCCTCGCCTGCTCGATGGTGAGGTTGGCCTGGGCCGCCGCAAGCTCGGCTCCCGTCACGTTAGCGTCTTGCTCCAAGATCGCCACGCGTCCTTCCGCAGCGTCGAGAGCGGCATTGGCCGCCGCGAGTTCGGACTCCGTTGCTGCCAAAGCGGCCTGCAGAGTGGAGACATTGGTTTGCGCTGCGGCGAGATTCGCTTGCGTTTCTGCCAACTGGCGCTCTAGCGCTGGCAAGGGATCCTCGTAGGTGACGTTCATGAGCGCGCTCGCTTTGTTGCCCAAGTCGTCCCAGGCCGTCGCGTTGATCAAATTCATACCCGGCAAAAGCGCAAGCATGAGGCCGAAGGAGCCATTCGTGGAGACAAAGGCGGAAATCCCGTTCACGGACACCCTCGCGCCAGGCTCGGTAGTCCCCGCTACCCAGATGGTCGACCGGTTGGTGGAGGCGCCGTCCTCGGGAGAACTCATGGTCAGCACCGGGGGGAGAGTTTCGTCGAATATGCCCGCCCAGATGTTGTAGAGCGTCCCGTCCGACTGTCTCCAGACGGCGAACGCGTTCCCGTCCGCGTCAACCGCAACCTGTGGGTTGGCGGCGTCCCCGGCGTTGTCCGTCTCGATGAGCTCGGCAGTGCCCCAACCCGACCCCACGACGTACCGATTGGCCCATATGTCGTGCGGGTCTGACCAGTCGCCCGTTCTGCTCTGACTCCAGACGACGACGGCGTTCCCGCTCGCGTCGACCGCCACCTGCGGGGCTTCGAATGTCCCCGTGTTGCCTGTCTCGATGAGCTCGGCCGTGCCCCAACCCGACCCAACCACGTACCGGTTGGCCCAGATGTTGAGTCGGGTTCCGTCCGACTGCCACCAGACGGCGACCGCGTTCCCGCTCGCGTCGACCGCCACCTGCGGCATCCAGGCGTCCCCCGACCCCGTCTCGATGAGCTCGGCCGTGCCCCAGCCCGAGCCGGCAGCGTAGCGGTTGGCCCAGATGTTGTCCCGGGTCCCGTCCTCCTGCCACCAGACAGCGACCG
>CBEUCC010000115.1:0-7779 GCA_965541515.1 uncultured Thermoplasmata archaeon | reverse complement strand
GAAGTTCGTCGCCCTTGTGCTTGATCGACTCGATGAAGTCGGCGTCGGCGAGCAGCCTGTACTGGTGCAGTAGTTGGGCCATCAGGTTGAACGGGTACGTCAAATCGAGCGCGTCGGCGGCGTCCGAGGGCGGAACCAGCGTCGGGAGCGTCGAGCCCATGTGGTAGAATCTGGCCACGAAGTCCCGCGCGAAGAGCTCCAGCATCTTGCGGAAGCCCTTCAGGTTGGCCCGCTCTATCATGACCTCGGCGTCGCGCAGCCATTCGTAGAACTCGCCATCGCGCACCTTCGTGAGTGCACGCACCTGGTCGCGCTTGCCGGCCTTCACGTAGAACAGCACCGCAGCCGCGTCCTGGTCCCGGTCGGCGGGCGCCTGGGCTTTCATCCGGCGCGCAAACTCCTCCAAGTACGCCTCCTCGAGGTCCTGCGCCTTG
Organism: uncultured Thermoplasmata archaeon; assembly: GCA_965541515.1. Taxonomy (GTDB): domain Archaea; phylum Thermoplasmatota; class DTKX01; order DTKX01; family DATEUP01; genus DATEUP01. The sequence goes on along the minus strand of CBEUCC010000115.1, from coordinate 7,345 downwards.
TCCTGCTCGTCGCCCGAGCCTAGCACCTCTGCCACCACCCCGTGGCCCGCGATCAGCCGCCCGAGGATCGGGAGCAGTTCCGCGCTCCCGCGCTCCACCTCGCGCCGCAGGGCCTCTTCGGCCGCCCCCGTCGCCTCGACCAGCCGGCCGAACTTGCCCTGGTGGAAGTGGATCCGGATGAGGAACGCGACGCTCGCGGGGTCCGACTGCCCTTCCAAGAGGTCGACCGCCTCGTCGAAGCGCTCGAACTTGATGAGCTCCGCCGCAGCCTCCTGGTGTCGCTTCTGCCCCACGAGCGTACCGATGTAGTCGTCGAGCTTCTTGCCGCCCGCCTGGAGCTCCTGCCGCCGGGCGCGCTGCTCGCTGCCTAGTTTCCCAAGGACGCGTCGGGCCTCCTCCGGCTGTTCTAGCCCCTCGAACAACTTGGCTGCGAGCTTGTAGTTCGTCGCGCTCTCCGCGATTTGCGCCGCCCGCTTGAGGTCTCCCGCGTCCAGGTACGCGTAGGCCGCCGCCTCGAGCGCGTGGCGGCTCGACGTGCCTGGCTGGCCCTTCGCCTTCGCGCGCTGCCCCCAGAGGGAGTCGAGCAACTCGAACGACTCGCCAAGCTCCTGCCAGTTGCGCGCGCCGGCGTAGTAGGCGATTGCGTTCTGCAGGCCCCCCTCGACCGTCGCGGCCTCCTGCTCCCCCACCTGCGCGGCCTGCACCTTCGCGCGGATCTCCTGCACCTCCGCCTCGATCGCGGCGGGCGAGCTGCGCCGTGCCATCAGCACCATTTCGTGCGCGAGGGCCGCGTGCTCCGTCGCCATGGGGAAGTTGCGCGACTCGAGCGCCTCCTTGGCAAGCGTTAGTTGCATCTCGGCCTCCTCCACCGAGACCCCCGGGTACTGCCGTGCCCGCTCGATCGCATCCCCTGCCTCCTGCTGCAGACGGGCCGCGCGGTGGGCAAGCTCATGGCGCTTCTCTAGGTCCCCGACCGCGTTACTCGCGCCCTCCATCAGCGCGACGGCCTGCGGGAATTCGCCCTTGCTCACCGCCGCCTGGACACTCTCCAGGACATCCTTCACCACCGCCGTGTCCAGGCCGGCGGATCGTGCTTGGGCCTCCGCGGTGCGCAGCGCAGCGACCCCCTCCTTGGCGGCCTTCTCGACCTCCGAGTCCTGCGACACCTTGGCCGCCGCAACCTGGAGCTCGCGCTCGGCCGCTGCCACGGCCTCGTGCACGCCCTTGTAGTCGAAGTTCTTCAGCGACACCACCGCCTGCCTCTCGAAGTTGAGTGCCCCCTCGATCGCCGCCCCCCGCCCCCGGTATTTCAGGATCTGGTCGCGTAGCGAAAGGATCAGCGACTTGAACACCTGCCGGGTCTCGAAGACGCGCAGCGCTCCCGTCTCCAGGACGCAGAAGGTCTCCGAGTCGGAGGCGATGTCGAGCGCCACAGGCTTCGACGGAGTGTGGACGTCGAAGACGAGCCCGCCGCCGGCGGAGAAGCAGAAGAGGCGCCCCTCGGCCGTCGCGACAAACACGAGGTCGCCGTTGCGCGTGATCTCTACGGTCGCTTCTTCCGACCCCACGGGGTGCGACCACTTCAGCTCGCCATGCACGTCGAACATGTACACTGACCCGTCCTTGGATGTCGCTGCCACAAATGAGCCGCGGTTGTCCACGCCCACGTCCGTGATCGCCCCTGCCGTGAGCCGCTCCCACAGCAGCCGCCCGCCGAGGTCGAAGCAGTGGACGGAACCGTCGTCGGCGCCGGCCACAACGACGTCTGCGAATTTCGAAGCGGCCACCGAAGTCACCGGCGCCTTCGCGAAGGCCTTCCACGCCACGTGCCCCTCGCGTGCGTCCAGGAAGTAGATCCCGCCGTCGCCCGAGCCGGCCAGGATGTTGTCGCCTGAAGGGACCATCGTGATCGCTCCGACGACGCCCTCGAGCCGCATCTTCCACACAAATCGGCGGGGGGTGTTGCGGTTGTCGAAGAAGTAGACCGCCTGGTCCTCTGACCCGGCGCAGAGCACATTGCCGTCCCGCGAGAGGGCTACGCCCGTGATCCTGCGGTCGCACTTGTACCGCCACAGCAGCAGCCCGCGCCGGTCGAAGAAGTAGACCTGCGAGTCGTCGCACCCGGCCCCCACGAAGCCGCCCACATCCGAGATCGCGACCTCGCGTATCGGCTCGCGCGTGATGTAGCGCCACATCGAGCGGCCCTGCCGGTCGATGAGTTCGACGAAGCCGGCCCCCCCGTGTGAGCCCCCAATCGCCATCAGGCCGGCGTCGCCGGCCAGGCGCAGCGCCTGCGCGGCGCCTTCCGTGGCGAACTCCCAGCGCTGCTCCACCTGCGGCCGGCTGGCCAGGGCCCGCCCCTGCGCATGCTCCTCGGCCACCGCTTGCCCCTTCCCCCTTCGGATGCCCGCAGGACGAGCAGGCCAAATGCCGGAAGTCGGCTCATAAACGTTACCCCCGCACGCGCCCATTCACTGGGGTTTGGCCCGCACGGCCCAAGCCTTATCCCCCGCGGGGCGCGTCCCGTCCCGGTGACCTTTCACCTCCCCACCGACGACGAAATCCTCCGGGCGGCGCTCGCCGCGATGCGGACGCGCCGCACGGTGCGCTCGGAGAGCGCGCTCTTGCGGATCGTGCGGGCGGGCCTCCACAAGCAGGACCCGGAGTACGCCGTCAGCCGGCGGCGCCTCCGGCTCGTCTGCCTCGCTTCTGGGAAGGTCGAGGTCACCGCCTTTACGCGCCACAGCGACGCACGGCGCCCCCTCTCGAAGTGCCCCGTCTGCCGCGGCCCGATCGCACCCATTCGGAACAAGACCGTCTACGACGGCTCCGTCACGCTCGGCCACCGGTGCGGCCGGTGCGGGTACTGGACGGGCATCCGCCGCCGCGTGCCAACCCTCTATGTCTACACGCGGCGCGGGCCCGCGCGGGGGGAGCGGGACGCGCCGTCTGCGCGCGCGCTCCGGATCGTGGACGCGCGCGAGGTCGACCCCTAGCGCGGCTGCAAGCGCATCCGCTACCAGGAGAAGGTGGGCCCCGGCCTTTCACGGCCGGGGGAAAGGAGAGGGTGTTTGCCCTACTCGCACATGGCCAGCGGCGGGAATGTGATCGCCGGGGAGTTGGGCTCCTGCCACTGAGTCGTCCCGTACCAGACCTGTGTCGGGTCGCGGTTGTGGATGTCCGTCTGGAGGGCGAGGTACCCAACACCCGCACGGATTTCGTCCGAGGAGATCCGCACTTGCGTCGTGAACCCACCGTTGCCCGTCTGGATCGGGGCGCTGATCTGGTTGGGGACCCACGCCGAGCCGTTCCACTGCACGAGGTAGATGTAGACGTCCATCGGCTCGACCGCGAGCACCGAGTACCACGAGCCCGTGGTCAGGTTCTGGTACTCCACGACCGCCTGGATGGTGATCGTCGCCTGCTTGACTACGCTCACCGTGCGGACCCCGTTTAGGGTGACTCCGTTGACCGAGACGCTCGAAACACGGGTCGGGGGCAGCACTGTCGTGACCTCAGGGTTGGGGTCGACGTTGTCGGCCAGGCCGTCGCCGTCCGTGTCTACCTCCGACGGGTTCGAGTAGTGGCCGCTCGACTTGCCAGCCGGCGCGGACGAGGGGTCCGTCTCCCAGCCGTCGAGGAGCAGGTCACAGTCCGTGTCCGCCTCTTGCGGGTCCGAGAGACCCCAGTAGGGCCCCGAGACCGTAATCGTGCCGCCCGAGGGGACGGGCAGCTCGTAGCTCGTGCGCAGCTCGTTGATGTTCTCCATCCCGTCTTCATCGGCGTCGGCGAACGCGTCGGAGACATCGTCACCGGCAGTGGAGAAGAGCAGCGGGCTGCTACCCGTGAAGTGCCGCCAGTTCAGGCCGGCCGCGCCCATCGTGTTGGGCGAGGGGATCGCCGGGTCGCACTGCGGAGGCCGGCAGAAGGTACCGGCGCGGTCGGAGATGGCCAGTGGCCCGGTCTCCTCCGCGTCGAGCAGGAGGTCGTCGTCCGTGTCGGGGTCCAGCGGGTCCGTGCGGGCAATGCGCACCTCGGATCCGTCAGAGAGGCCGTCAGCGTCTGTGTCGGGGTTGCGCGGGTTGAGGCCGACGTTCCGTTCCTCGTTGTCGCGCAGGCCGTCGTGGTCCGTGTCGGGGTCAAACGGGTCCGTCTCGCCGGGGTCGACCTGGCCGTTTCCGTTCGAGTCTTCCTCGCCGTCGCTAATTCCGTCGCCGTCCGAGTCGGAAGGCTGACCGTTGTCACCGCCGTTCTGTCCAGATCCCTGGCCGTTGCCGTTGCCCTGTCCAGCACCCTGTCCGGCGCCCTGGCCCTGGCCGTTGCCCTGTCCCTGTCCCTGGCCGGAGCCAGATCCAGATCCGGAGCCAGATCCCTGGCCGGAGCCAGAGCCTGAGCCGTCGCCATTGCCGAATGAACCGTCAACCGGAGACTCCGTGCCACCGTCGCCGTTGGCAAAGCCACCGTCTGCACTATACCAGTCCGTGTCCGGGTAGAGGGGGTGCGGGTCAATGGAGTCCTTGATCCCATCGTCGTCCGTGTCGGGGTTCCGCGGGTCCGTTCCGTGGATGAACTCGTTCCACGAGTCCCAGCCGTCTCCGTCAAGGTCCGCCAGGTCGTCCAGCCTGTAGGTCGGGTCGAGCCCGTTCAAGACCTCCCAGCCGTCCGGCGTTCCGCCGCCGTCCGAGTCCGGGTTGGAGGGGTCTGTCCCCCGGTTGAACTCCTCAATATTCGTAAGACCGTCACCGTCAGGGTCGCGCAGTGCGTCGAGGGGGTCCGTCGGGTCGAAAGCCGCGACGAACGCAGCCGTAGACGAGCCGATCATGACCAACGCCAACGCAAGGGCTGATGCCTTTGCCAGTTTCATGTGGACACCTTCAAAATGCGCTCTGGATCTAACGAGGCGAGCCGACCATATATAAGCGTATTCAGACACGCCTTGAACGTTTCAACGCGCCCTCCAGGCACTCGCCCACGGGGGCCTTCGGAGTCATCAAGTTGTCCCTTCGGGCCACCCCGATGTCAACCCGACCGGGCCCCGCCTCGGCAGGGCCCGCCAAGGGCCGCACGCGTTTCTCCAGCCACCACCAATTACTGGCCCCCAAACGTTTAACTCACTCCCACCAGTTCGCTAATAGGGTGTCCAAGTCCCTTGACCGCCAGTAGAGAAATCATCAAAAAAGTCTGCCTGCTCGGGGACGCCGCCGTAGGCAAGACCTCGCTCATCAAGCGATACGTGTATTCGATGTTCGACGACAAATACATCACAACGATCGGGACGAAGGTCACCAAGAAGTCGATTTCCTACAGCAAGGAACACGCGGGCCAGAAGACCGAGATCCGCCTGACCCTGCTCATCTGGGACATCCTCGGCCAGAAGCAATACTCGCGCCTGCACCCCGTCTACTACCAGGGGGCGGAAGGTGCGATGATCGTGTGCGACGGTTCCCGGCCCGAGACCATCTCGTCGCTCGAGGAGTGGACCTCCACCTTCCAGGAGGTCGTCGGGCCCGTCCCCATCATCTACCTCGTCAACAAGGCCGACCTCGTCGACCAGAAGACCTTCGACACGAAGGGGTTGGAGGCGTTGTGCGCCCAGTACAAGGCGCGGTGGATGTTCACCTCGGCCAAGGACGGCCTGAACGTGGACGAGTCCTTCACGAAGCTTGGTGACGACCTGGCCAACCGCTACCTCGAGAAGACCAAGGCCGCCTGAGCGCCGGCCCCAGGGTTCAAGGCGCGAGGCACGGGAAGGGGGGAACAACGAGTGGCCGAGAAGGTCGAGTTCGACTCGCTGGACACCGAGGACGGGGAGACCCCCTTCTTTATCATGCCCTCGAACGCGCTCAAGTCCCTGCGGGACGAACTCTCCATCTCGGAGGGCGAGAAACTCACCAATGAGATGCTCTACCGCTACGGTGTCCGCTGCGGGGAGGGGATGATCGAACGGATGTCCATCAAGGCCAGCGGGGCCGATGAGATCTCGAAGCTCGTTCCCAACCTCTGGGCTGGCGTCGGACTCGGGCGCGTCGTCACGGGGCCGGTGGCCGGCGACGACTTGAGCTTCAACTTCTCGGAGTCCATCGAGGCGCGGGCCGTGGGCAAGACCAACGAGGCCTCGTGTCACTTCACGCGAGGGTACCTCGTAGGGATCGTCCAGCAGATCTCGGACAAAGGCTACAAGGCGGTCGAGACCGCATGTCTCTCCCGCGGCGACGAGGCGTGCGTCATCAAACTGCTGCCTTCCACGGAGTACTTCGAGCCGGTGGCCGAGACTACCGAGGCCCCGCAGGCGAAGGACTACGTCGGCCAGGCGTCGCTGCCGCTCGAGAAGGGTGTCTCCTACCTGCTGGAGACCGAGGACCTCGGCCAGTGCTACGACCTCTTCCAGGAGCGCACCATGGGCGGGGCCTCGGGCCTTTGCATCACCCGGGACTTCCCCGACCGCGTGCGGTCAAAACACGCCATCAAGAAGTCGCCGATCATCTGGCTGTCGAACGCCGACCTCGAGTACGCCGTCGAACCGGTGCAACTTGGCAAGCTCTACCACAAGATCGAGGACTTTCTCAAACGCACCGAGAACGGGCTCATCATCCTGGTGGGGATCGAGTACCTGATCACGCAGAACAACTACTCGTCGGCGCTCAAGTTTCTGCAGCTCATCAAGGACCAAATCTCGATCTACGGGGCCACCCTCCTCGTCCCGCTCGTCCCGGAGGCGCTCGCGGAGAAGGACCTTAGACTGATCGAGCGCGAGTTCGAGACGATCCAGGTGGACAAGTGACGGGGGGCAGGACGCTGAAGAAGGACCAAGTGACACCCGAGGGCCTCAGCGGCGACCCCACGGTCCCGGACGTGCGTGCCTCCTTCTTCATCGTGCCCACCGACATCCTCGAGTCATTGCACCGAGAGTTCGCGGCACTTGCCGGCGAGCGGTCGTCCTCGGGGATCCTGTACCGCACGGGGCACCGGTGCGGCCAGACGGTCACCTCCAAGATGAACTTCAAGCTTGACGACGAGTCGCTCCTTGGCGACGCACTCACCAACCTCTGGATCGAGATCGGCCTCGGGCGGATCTCGTCCATCGTCCCGGGCGAGGACGGGTCGCTGCGGATCGTGTCCGAGGAATCCACTGAGGCGCGCGCGATGGGCCCCCAGCCCGGAAAGCGCGTGTGCGATATCACAACGGGTTACCTCGCCGGGACCGCGAGCGCGCTGACGGGTGTCGACTACATCTGCGAGGAGGCGCGGTGCTCCGCCGGGGGCGCCGAGCGGTGCGAGTACATCCTGCGACACAAGGCGTGAGGCGCGCATGCGGCCCGCGACGGTCGGCGGCGCGTCCTCGTCG
>CBEUCC010000114.1:0-7895 GCA_965541515.1 uncultured Thermoplasmata archaeon | reverse complement strand
CGGCTCGAAGGCGCGCACGCACGGGCGCGGCTACACGCTGGCTCTTCAAATACTTTAGGAGTCCTGGCAAGGGCGCGCATGGAGTTCGAGGTTTTCAAGCACCTGGAGTGGGTGGGCACGCGTGCAGGCCGCGCACGCAACTCCGCGATCGCCACGTCGAACGTGGTGGACTTCCCCGTCGAGTCGATCCCGCTCGACCTCAAAGGGCTAGACCTCCACGTGGCCAACCTCGACGGGCACCCGGAGGTCGTGCGCGAACTCTGCCGGATCTACGGCGTTGAGCCGGCCCAAGTCGTCGAGACGATCGGCGCGTCGGAAGCCAACTTCGTCGCCTTCGCAGCGCTCGCGTCGCCTGGCGACCGCGTCGTCGTCGAGGACCCGACCTACGAATCGCTCCAGCTCATCCCGCGGTCGCTCGGGATGGACGTCGTGACGGTCGAGCGCAAGGCGCGGATGGCCTTCGCGCTGGACCTCGAGGCGCTCAAGGCCGCGACAACAAAGGGCACGCGCCTGGTTGCGCTGACAAACCTCCACAACCCCTCGGGTGTGGCCATCCCGAAGGACACCCTGCGCGGCGCGCTCGAGATCGCCAAGGACGCCGGCGCGTTCCTGTACGTGGACGAGATCTTCCGGGACTTCGGCGACGGCGTCCCGTCGGTGGCAGACCTCGACGGGCCTGCCATCGCCGCAGGGTCAATGTCCAAGTTCTATGGGCTCGGGTGGACGCGCATTGGATGGACCGTCTCTCCAGACGCCGCCACCGCGGACCGGCTGCGCCGCGCCCGGCGTCTCATATCGGCGGGCGGCTCGACGCTCGGTGGGGCCGTGGCCGCGTGGGCGCTTCGCGAGCAGCCGCGTTTTGTGGCACGTGCTAGGGCCATCGTCGCGCAGAACCGCGTTGCGCTTCTCGAGTGGGCCGAATCCCTGCCCGGCACGGAGCTCACAGTCCCGGACGGCGGCCCCATCGCGTTCCCGCGTGTCCCGCTCCCGGCGGGCAAGACCGCTCAGGAGGTGGCCGAAGGCCTGCTTGCCTCCGCGGGGATCTTGACCGTACCGGGCGAACTGTTCGGCCGTCCAGGACACTTCCGCATCGGCTGCGGCGCCGACCCCGACAAAACGCGCGAGGCGCTTGCGGCCCTGGGCCAGGCGCTCGGTGCGAAGAGTGGGTGACGCAACCGCCCCCTCAAGGCGTATTAGCCCCCACCGCCGTCCGCCGGCCGTGCCCACGAGGAAAGCGACGGCCGTCGCGCACCCCATCCAGGGTCTGATAAAGTACCACGGGCTCGTGGACGCAGACGAGCGCATCCCCTATCATGATTCAATCTCGGTCTGCACGGCCCCCACACAGACGCAGACCACGATCGAGTTCGCGTCCAAGCACGACGATTCCATCCGGATCAACGGGAAGAAGGTGGACGCGGCCACGCGCGTGCGCGTCCTGAAGGTCGTGGACCGCGCGCGGGCCCTCGCGGGCTCCAAGCTCGCGTTCCGCATCGCCTCCAAGAACAACTTCCCCTCGAACATCGGCCTGGGCGCCTCCGCCTCCGGGTTCGCTGCCCTTGCGACCGCGGCCGACGCCGCGCTCGCCCTCAAGCTCTCGCGCCGCGACCTGAGCCGCTTGGCGCGCGTGGGCGCGGGGTCGGCCGCCCGGTCGGTAGCCGGGGGGTTCTCGTACTGGGTCGCCGGGACGGACGACGCATCGTCGCACGCCTACGCGCTCGCAGACCAGTCGTTCAAGATGGGCATGGTGGGCGCGATCGTCCCGGCGTTCAAAGTCACGGACGACATGCACGCCGATGTGCTTAGCTCCCCCTTCTTCCACTCGCGGATGGCCTACCTCCACCGCGCGCTCGCCGAGATGGAGGGGGCTGTGGAGGCGCGCGACATCGCGAGGGTCGGGGACCTTGCGGAGCGCGACACGCTCGTCCTGCACGGGATCACGATGACCGGCAAGGCCGAGCGGATCCTGTGGAGGCCGGAGACACTCAAGGTGATCCTCGAGGTGCAGAAGATGCGCGAAGAAGGGCTGCGCGCGTGGTTCTCGATCGACACGGGGGCCACCGTGTACGTGAACTGCGCGCCGCGCAATGGGGCAAAGGTCGAGGCGCGGATCGGGGCGCTCGGTGTGGAGACGCTGCGGATGTATGTGGGCGGGGCCTCGCGGGTCGTCAAGCGGCACCTATTCTGAGGGGCCTTCGCCGACGGGACGGCGCTTCCGCCTGTGGCGCACCACCAGGACAGCCCCAAGGACGACCAGTAAGGGAACCAGGCCCACGACCAGGAGCGCCCAAACGGGCCACCCGTCGGGGTCTTCGGAATCGGCGGGATGCCACGAAAGCGGGAGGGGCTTGCCGCACCACGTGGCGTTTGCCGGCGGGGCAAACGAGTTGTCGGCAAAGGGCAACTCGATCTGCACCGTGCTCTGGCCCGGCGGCAACTGGACGATGGTGCCATCCGCCAGGGCCAAGCCGAAGTGGTCCGAGACCAGGGCCTGGCTGTCCTTTCCAAAGAACGACACCGTGAGGTTGACAGTGCCGTTTCCCAGAAACGACGCACGGTCCAGCGTGTACTCCGCCCGGGTGCCGTCATACGCGCGCGCGGGGCGCACGAGCAACCGGGTCATCTGCCGCTGGTCGTGGACTTTCCCGGTCTCCGGCGTGTTGACGTCCATGATGAACGTGGCGTGGAGAGCGCCGTCGACCACTAGAAACGCGGGGTTGAACTCGTCAAAGGAACGGTCGTCCGGGTCTGACACAAGCAGGATCGGCGAGAAGTCCGCGCCGTCCCAGGTGCGCCAGTGCGTGTCTGTGTCGGTGCTCACGTTCCCGGGGAACTCAAGGGACGAGCGGGAGGCCCACAAAAGGTGGAGCTTGCCCTCCCATTCGATGAGCGCCGGCTGGTCCTCGTAGCCGGGGTACTTGGAACCCGCGACCACCAGGACCTCGCCGAGGTCGCGTGCCTGGACGTCGACCTCGCGCAGCAAGATCGACCGGTCGCCGCCCGCGGAGATCTCTGGGTCGTTCGCCGACCAGGCCACGAGTAGCTTCCCGCCGTAGAACGCGGCGTTGGGGTTGGCTGCGGCCACTTTCGATTCGTCGGAGACGGCCACGGGTGCGCCCCAGTTCCCGGACGCGTCTCGCACGGCAACCAACACGCGCCACTCGCCCTCGCCTTGGAACTCGGTCGTGTTGCGCGCTGCCCACACCGCGACGATGCGGTCGCCGTCGGCTACAAGTTGCACGGTCTCGTCCGAGAAGAGGTCGCCCCCGACACTGATGTCTTCGACCGGACCCAGGCCCGAGGGCCCCACGGTGCGGCCCACCACCCGGAAGGACAACCCGTCCGCCTCGCCATCATTCGTCTGGTAGGCCACGTAGGCCCCCGCCCCGAGCGGCACGCTCTTGGCCAGCCGGCTGGAGGTCCCCGTGGTAAGCGGCGAGAGCGCCTCGACCGGGCCCCACTCGCCGGCGACCTTCGCACGGTAGACGATGAAGTTCCCGAACTGTGGCCACCACTCGCCGCCGATCGTCCACCCCGAAACCTGCCACGCCACCCAGACGTCCCCACCGGAGACCGAAAGCGTCGGCTGCGTGTGGCCGCCCGGCGGCACCTTGACGGCCGGGTCTTCCGACGAGATCCACTCGCGCGTGACGTTCCACCCCTTGGTCTGCGAGTACTGCTTGTAGGCGATGATGTGCGTCTCGGACTTGACGGTGCTGTTTGGCGGGAAGTAGCCGGCCTCCGACTCGTACGCGAAGTGAAGCGTATCTCCGTCGTACCCCATCTGCCCGAAGCTGTACTGGGGGCGGACGCGCACCGCATCGACAATCTGGAATTCCGGGTCGTCGGATCCAGCGGGGTACGCGTGGAAGTCGCCCGCGGCGATGAAGTCCCCGAGGGGGTAGGAGCAGTCATCGGCCGCCACAGCCGGCGCCACCATGAGCACAACGGCGCAGGCGGCAAGAAGCCGCGATAGGCGGACGGAGGCCGGACGGTCGTCGCTCACGGATCCGGTCTCCTTCCCGTCCTCTCATTAGCCTTGTTGTGTGGCGTTTGGATCGGCGACTGGAGCGGGTGCCCCTTACTCAGGCGTGGCCGCGGCCATAGCCGCCTGCTGCAGCCGGTCTGCCGCCGGGCGCACGACGAAGATGAAGGCCCACGCGAACACCGCCGCCGCGACCAGCACCAGCTGGGCGACCAGCGTCTCGACCGTCGGGTGGAAGCCGACTAGGTCGATGGTCGGCAGGCCGGCGATCACGGTCGTCCCCACGAGGCCGGCCTCCTGGAATTCGTGGAACGCGTTGCCTGCAAATGTGAGTGCCAGGTAGTAGAGTAGGACGCCTGTCACGGCAAAGAACTCACGCATCGGGATCTTCACGCCGAACTTGTAGAACGCCAGAAAGACCGCCGCAAGCACGCCCGTGCCAAGGACGAAGCCGAGCAAGAGCATGCCCTGCGCCTCGCCCGTCTGCGCGGAACTCGCGAGCGCCTGGTAGAAGAGCACCGTTTCGAACCCCTCGCGGTACACGGCCACGAAGGACACCAATCCAAGCGCCGCACCGCTTCCCGAATCGAGGGCCTTCTTGACAGTCGTCTCGATGAACGCTATCCACCGGGTACTCTCGACCTTGGACAGGAGCCAATAGGAGACGTAGAAAAGGACGACCACCGCAAGCAGCCCCGTGGCGCCCTCGAGCAACTCGCGGTCCACGGCGCCAAGCCCTGCTACCACCTGGAAGAGCACGGCGGTGGCAAAGGACGCGATGATCGCAAGGCCGGCGAACAGGTAGAGGGTGCCCAGCTTGTCTTTGTTGTTCGAGACGATGAGGTATCCGGCAATCGCTCCCACGACCAGGATGGCTTCGAAGCCCTCCCGGACGATGATGAACAAGGACTGGCCAAACACGACGCCGGGGTCGGACCCCGCGCTGAGCCTGTCGCGCGCCTGGGCAAGGAGCCCTTTGGCGGCCTGGACCTGGCCGTCCACATCCACCGTCGGCGCGCGGTCCTGGATCAGGAGGGCAAGTGTCCCGCCCTCGCCGATGATACGCTCGATGTCCGACGTGAGCGCCGGAGCGCGGGCCATCAGGCTCGGCTCGACCTCCTCGAAGAGCAAGTAGGCCGCGCGACGCTCCTGGCCGGCGGCAGTGGCCGCCCCCCGCCCGTAGGTGGCGAGCATGTCGTCCAGCTTGAGGGACACCTGGTCGACGATGTCCACCTCGGCCGCAGCTGCCGGAGGCACCGCAAAGAGCGCGGCACACGCGACCGCAAGTCCGATGAGTGCGAGGCGCCTCATTGGGAAGGCCCTTCCTTGGGTGGCGGGGCTGCCGGGGGCAGCCGCGAGAGCGCACGCCGCAGGTACAAGAAGAACACAACCGCCGCGATGATCACGCCCAGCATGACCCCCACAACCGTGCCAAGCATGAGCCAAGGCCCCGTGTCGGCGGCCGCCGGGGCGGGCCCGGCGCCCGTTTCGCTCGGCGCGAGCGACTGCAGGGTCGTGAGCTTGACCCGTAGGTCCGCGATGTCCAGAGCGACATCCGCCTCGTCGACCTTCGCGTCGATGTCCGCGGCGATCTGGGAGAGCAACGTCTCGACCTCCCCGGCCGTGGCCTGGCCCCCGTCGAGCGCGCGCGCCTGCGCTGCCGCGCGGGCCCACCGCTCTTCGAGTTCGGCCATGAACGCGGTCGCCTCCGCGTACTCGCCCGCGTCGACGACGACACCGCCCTCCACGGCGGCCCCGTACTCCTGGCTGACGAGCCCCGCGAGGCTGTCGAGCCGTCCCAACTCGCCTCGCAGATCGTCCGTCCCCAGGAACTGTGCGAGCGCGGCCTCCAGCGCGGCCCTCGCGTCCTGGGCCCCGCCCTTGTCGCCCCGCCACGCGGCCGCAACTGACGCCCGGACGGCCCCCTCGGCGAGCGTCGCCTGGACGGGCCCGACGTCCCTGGCCACCGCGGACCGGAGGCCGTAGAAGTACCCGAGGCCCTCACCCGCCTTCTCCAGCGCGACCGCCCGGTTGTCGGGGAGGTTCATGGCGACCTCTGCTACCTCCTCCAGGACCTTGTCTGCGAACTTCGCGACGGTGACGTCGTACACCACCGACCGCCGCAGGGTCAGCTCCGCCGGGTCGTTGGTGATGGTCTCCATCGCCGCCGCAGCATCGTTGTCCGCGGACGACCAGCCGAATTTGTCGGTTACGACCGCGTACCACGCGCCGGCGTCGTCCCGCTGCTCGGTGACATCAAGCGCCCACCAGGCCTCGACCCACGCTAGGGAATACTGCAGTTTGATCAGGACCTGCCGGTAGTGGCCGAAGCTCGCCCCATCCCCGCTGCGGGCCGCGGTCGTCGCACCCTCCATTGCCGCGTCCCATTCGCCCGCAACCGCCGACGCGTTCGGTGACCCGGCCCCCGCGAGAAGGGCGGACGCGAACAGGGCGTCGCCGTCAGCCAGCGCAGCAAGCGCTGCGGTTGCGTTGTCCGTCAGCTGCGCCTTGGCGTTGTCGAGGTGCGCAATGATTTCCGCGACCGTTTCTGGGGGGGTGTCGCCTGCCGAAGCGAGTGGAGCGCCTGAAACAAGGAGCGCCGCCACTAGGACAACCGGCCCCATCCGACGCGCCTTTGTCGCGCGCGACGAGACGGGAATCGGCCCCCTCTGGTCGGCCCAAGGCGCCCGTCCCTCGAATCGTCTCCGGCGGTCCATCTGTCCCCACCCAGGCTTTTCTTTTAGGCTACCCCAAAAAATGCTCGAACGCCGAAGGTCGGCTCCGTCCCTTTGAGATTTAGGCAAACCTAAATTCTGTCTCGCCGCGACATCAACTTTCCGCATTTACCATGGCCCCTTGGCAGGGGGCCGGTGGCCCGGCAATCGAGCTCCGGCGGTCCGGAATCGTCGCATAATTCGGCTGCTTGCCTAGAAAAAACGTAATAAGAGGCTCGTTGATCGCCGGGCGGGATGGGAAGCACTCTCAGTTGGCTTCCCACTCGCAGAACGTGCGGCTGCCCTCCGGGGAAGCTCAACTGCCTCACGCGCCGCGAGTTGGGACTGCTCGGCTCCACGGTACTCCACGTCAACCGCCGCCACCGCTGGAAGGAGTCGCACAAGGCTAGGTTCATCCCCGACCTTCCCGAGCGCTACATCAAGCTCTTCTCGCACGCCGGGGAGACCGTGCTCGACCCCTTCGTAGGGTCGGGGACGACGAATGTGGTCGCCAAGGAGCTCGACCGCAACTCCGTCGGCTTGGACGTGAACCCCCGGTCGGTCGAGATGGCGCGCGACCGGGTCGCACAGGGTGAGGGGCCCGACGGCACCCGCCACGAGGTCCTGCTCGCCGACGCACGCAGTTCCCTGTCGCGCATCCCGAAGGCCGGTGTCGACCTGATCGTGACTTCTCCTCCCTACTACGACGTCGTGGACTACGGCCACGACGCTCCCGAACAGCTCGGCAACTTCCACGACTACACGGAGTTCCTTGAAGGGATCACGCGCGTCTTCGAGGGGTGCGAGCGTGCACTGAAGCCCGGCGGCGTGATGGTCGTTAACACGCAGGACATCTACAAGCGCAACCTGTCGGGGGCGATCCACGTGGACTACATCGAGCGGTGTCGCGAGATGGGGTTCACGCTGATGAACATCAACATCTACATCCTGAACTACTCGACCGGCGGGCGGCTCGTCTGGGGGTACCCGAAAGCGTACTACCCAAAGAACGACCACGAGTTCAACCTCCTGTTCCGGCTGCCCCCCGTCGAGGAGCCGCTCCCCCGCGCCCGGACGCCGGCGCTTGCCACCGCGCCGGCGGCCCGGGCGCGCCGCCCCGCTGCGCGCCCCTCGCGCGCGAAAGCACAGGTCCGCGCCCAGCGCCGCCCACGATCGGTTTAACCGGCAGCGCGGCC
>CBEUCC010000113.1:0-8140 GCA_965541515.1 uncultured Thermoplasmata archaeon | reverse complement strand
CCTTTCCGGGCGCCCCCGCGGGCGCCCGCCCCCCCCGCGTTCCTCCAAGCAGAGCGGCTATTCGTCCCACCCCCACCAACGCTTTTAGCCGAGGCGCCACGTCCGACAGGTGGCCGGAGGCGATGGGTTGGCCGCGCTCACCCCGATGATGCGCCAGTACATGGAGGCAAAGCGCCAGCACCCGGACTGCCTCCTGCTCTTCCGGATGGGCGACTTCTTCGAGATGTTCGGGGAGGACGCCCGCCGCGGGGCGGCTCTGCTCGACCTCGTGGTGACCTCGCGTGACCGCGAGGAGCCAAAGATGCCGATGGCGGGCATCCCCCACCACGCGCTCGAGGGCTACCTTGGACGGCTGATCAAAGCGGGCGTGCGCGTTGCGATCTGCGACCAGGTGGAGGACCCCGCGACAGCGAGGGGGCTCGTCAAGCGCAAGGTCGTCCGCCTTGTGACCCCGGGCACGGTGCTCGACCCGACGCTGCTCGAGGACCGTCGCGGAAACTACGTGGCGGCGGCCGCGGTCGCAGGTGGCGCATGGGGCCTGGCATGGGCCGACATCTCGACGGGCGAATTCGTGGCGGCCCAGCCCCGGGGGGTTCCGCCCGCACTCGACGGGCCGCTCGGCGAGCTGTCGCGCGTGGCCCCCTCGGAGGTTGTGCTCCCCGAGGGCGCGGCCTTCGCGGCGGAGCTGGAGCGCCGCCTGCGGTCCGACGCCGGGGTGACCGTTACGCCTTGGCGGCCCGAGGCGTTCCACCCGGTGGTCGCGACGGCGCTTCTCAAAGAGCGCTTCGAGCTCGCGTCCCTCGAGGGACTGGGGCTCGCGGAGAACTCTGCCGCGGCGGCGGCGGCCGGAGCCGTACTCGCCTACGTGGAGGCGACGCAGATGGGGCGCAAGACCGCGCTCAAACCGCCGCGCGCCGTCCAAGCGTCGCACCACCTCGAGCTCGACCCCGTCACGCAGCGAAACCTCGAGCTTGTTCGTTCGCTTCGCGACGGTTCCACCCGCGGGACGCTGCTTGCCCTCATAGACCGGACCGTCACGGCCCTGGGCGGCCGCCGGGTGCGTTCGTGGCTCGTGCGCCCGCTCACGGACACCACCGAAATCTCGGTGCGCCACGACGCGGTCGACTTCCTCCTGGCAAACGCCATGCTCCGCGAGCGGATTCGGCAGGTGCTCAGGGGCGTCCACGACGTCGAGCGGCTCGTCGCCCGCGCCACAGCCGGCCTTGCCACGCCCCGCGACCTCGGCGCGCTTGCGGCTTCGCTCGAAGCGTCGGCCGAGCTCGGTGATGCCCTCGTCGGCGGGCGCGCCGGCGGCGTGACGCGCCCGGCGCTTGTCGAGAAGTGCGTCGCGGGGCTCGGCGACTTCACGGCCCTAACCGAGACGCTGCGGCGCGCGATGGTCGACGAACCTCCCACGGGTACGCGCGAGGGCGCCATCATCCGGGACGGGTACTCCAAGGAACTCGACAACCTCAAGGCCGGCACCCAGGAGGCGCGCGACTGGATCGCTGGGCTCCAGGGGCGCGAGCGCGAGCGCACCGGGATCAAGGGGCTCAAGGTGGGCTACAACAAGGTGTTCGGCTACTACCTCGAGGTCTCGCGCGGCGCAGCCGACAAGGTGCCGGAGACCTACGAGCGCCGACAGACGCTCGTCAACGCCGAGCGGTACGTGACCCCCGAACTCAAGGAGCACGAGGAGATCGTCCTTACGGCCGACGAGGCGATCAACGCCCTGGAGGAGAAGCTCTTCCGCGCGCTTGCCGGGCGCGTCGTGCGGGAGGCGCCTTCGCTCCTCCAGCTTGCCGACGCAGTATCGACACTCGACACGCTGAACGCGCTTGCAGGCGTGGCCGCGGATCGCTCCTACTGCCGGCCGGTCGTGGACGGCTCAACCGTCCTGCTCATCCGGGACGGGCGCCACCCGGTCGTCGAGACCTCGGGGCTCCAAGGCGAGTTCGTCCCCAACGACACTCACCTGGACACGGAGCGCAACCAGCTTGCCATCATCACCGGCCCGAACATGGCGGGAAAGTCCACCTACATGCGCCAGGTCGCGCTCATCACAATCTTGGCCCAGATGGGCGCGTTCGTCCCTGCCTCCGAAGCGCATGTCGGAGTGGTCGACCGGATCCTCACGCGCGTCGGCGCGACGGACGACGTCTCGGCCGGGCAGTCCACCTTCATGGTGGAGATGGTCGAGACCGCGCGGATCCTAAACCTATCCTCGGACCGGTCGCTTGTGCTGCTCGACGAGATCGGGCGGGGCACGTCCACGTTCGACGGGCTCTCCATCGCGTGGGCCGTCGCAGAACACCTGCACGACGGGCAGGGCGCACACCCGCGGACGCTATTTGCCACGCACTACCACCAACTCACGGACTTGGAGCGCGACCACCCGCGCGTGGTGAACTACCACCTGACGGCACGCGAGCACGACGGCGGGATCGTCTTCCTGCGCAAGCTCCTGCCGGGGTCGACCGACAAGTCCTACGGGATCCAAGTTGCCAAGCTCGCAGGGGTGCCTGAGGCCGTCGTGGAGCGCGCGGCGGAGGTGTTGCGGGCCATCGAGGCCCAGCACGCACTTGACCTGGCGGCCTCGACCGCTGGCGACGGTGCCGACCACGGCCTCGCCCGCGGCCAGCCGCCCTCCCCGGTGGCCGCGTTCACGCAGACGGTGCTCTTTGCGGGCAGGCCCGACGCGCCCAACGCCGTCCGGGAAGCGCTCGACCGGCTGCGGGAGGCCGACCTCGACCGGATGACGCCGATGGAGGCGCTCGACTACCTGCAGGACCTACAGAAGCTCGCGAGCGACATGATGGGGGAGGGGGAGGGCGAACCCGACCCGAGCGCCGCGTCCGCGCCGACCGGGGGAAGCACCCGCGGAAAGCGCCCCGGGGGCTCCCGCTGATGGCCGACATTCGCGTGCTCCCGCCCCAGGTGGCCGACGCCATCGCTGCGGGCGAGGTCATCGAGCGGCCCGCGAGTGTCGTCAAGGAACTCGTGGAGAACTGCCTCGACGCAGAGGCGACCCGCATCACGGTCGAGGTGGAAGGCGCGGGGCTCGCTCTCGTGCGCGTGCTGGACGACGGCCACGGTATGGACGGGAAGGACGCCTCGCTCGCGTTTGTGCGCCACGCGACCTCGAAGATCAGCTCCGTCGACGACCTCGAGCGCATTCACACCATGGGCTTCCGGGGCGAAGCGCTCCCGTCGATCGCAGCGGTCTCGAGGGTGCGGCTCCTCACGCGCTCGCCGGGGGCCGCGGAGGGGACGGAGGTGCGCGTGGAGGGCGGCTCCCCGCCCGACATACGCCCGGGCGCCGCGCGCCCCGGAACCGTCGTGGAGGTCCGCGAACTCTTCTACAACGTGCCCGCGCGGCGCAAGTTCCTCCGGTCGCCGGGCGCCGAAACCGCGGCGATCGGGGAGACCGTGTCGTCGCTCGCCCTCGCCCACCCGCAGGTACACCTCCGCTACTTCCTGGACGGCCGCGAGGTGCTCAACGCGCCGCCCGCCGCCGAACCCCTCGACCGGATCCTGGCCGTGCTCGGTATGGCCGTCGCGGAGAACATGGTCCCGATCGAAGCCGCCGGGGGCGCGAGGTCCCTGCGTGGCCACGTGTCAAGGGCGTCGCTGACCCGTGCGAACTCCTCCGACCAGACGTTCATCGTCAACGGACGGCCTGTCCGGTCCAAGGCGCTGCTGGCGGCCGTGCGCAGCGCCTACAAGGGCCGCGTAATGGTTGGCCGCAATCCCGTCGTCGTCCTCCGGCTCGACCTGCCGCCGGAGGAAGTCGATGTGAACGTGCACCCCGCGAAGGCGGAGGTGCGCTTCCGCGACGAGCGCGGGGTCGTCGGGCTGGTCGACGCGGGCGTGCGGGCCGCCCTGGAGCGGGAGGCCGCGGCCCCCGCGGGTCCGCTGCGGACCCAGGCCGTGTTTGAGGGGCCGCACGCGGGCCCCGCCATCGCGGAGCCCGCAGGCGCGGCGGCCGAGGCCGCCCCCGCCCGTTCCGCGCTCATCGCACAACAGGCCGCCCTCACCGCGCTGGTAGAGGGACTCGAGCGCAACCCGTCGCCTGAGTCGCTCGGCAGGATCAAAGAGGCGTTCGATGAGGCCCGCACGCACGCAACGCGCGCGACGCTGCCGGCACTCGAGCCCATCGGGCAGATCGGTAACAAGTACGTGCTCGCGCGCACGCCCGCGGGCCTTGCCGTCATCGACCAGCACGCGGCTGCCGAGCGCTACTCCTATGAGGCGCTTGGCGACGCGCTCGCGCAGGGGGCGGTCGATGTCCAGGAGCTCATCGAGCCGGTCGTCCTGACGCTGCACCCGCGCGAGATCGAGATGGCGAGCGAGCGGCACGCCGACCTTGTGGCCGTGGGGTTCCGCGTCGAGCCGTTCGGGCCGCGGGAGGTCCGCGTCGGCTCGGTCCCGGCCATCCTCCATGACCACGCCGACGCCGAGATGCTCCACGACATCCTCACGGAGGCGCTGCAGGACGTCGGGCCCTCACCGGACCAGGAGTTACGCGACCGCCTCGTGGCCATCACCGCCTGCCACTACTCCATCCGCGCGGGGCAGGCCCTGGACCTGCGCGGGATGGCGCGGGTCATCGAGAACCTGTACCGCTGCAAGAACCCGTTCCACTGCATCCACGGGCGGCCGACCGTCGTCATCGCGACGATCGAGGACCTGGACAAGATGTTCAAGCGGACTGGGCCTGCGTAGGGCCACGGCCCCGGGACATCTCCTCAGGGGGATGGGGCCGGATTGGGGAAGTCCCCTCGATGATCATCGGGTGGGCGGGCATCACGCACGCACCGCTCACCGCGACAGCGGACGCCGCTTCTTGGCCCCCGCCTTCACCCCGGCTTGCTCCTCGAGGTACTCGTCGATGTGGCCGATCGCCTGCTTCAGGCCCTCCTTCGTCCCATCGGCCTCCACCGGCTCGCCGGCCTCCGCGAGCTCCCTTGCGTACTCGCGCAGGTACGCCATCGCCTTCGCGTTGTCCGTGCGCATCGCCCGCTCAAAGTAGGCGCGCGACCGCTTGCGTTCGTCCTCCACGTCGAGGCAGAGCGACGCGAGCACGAGCACCTCCACGTCCTCGGACCGCATCAGGTGGCGGTCGAACGCGTCCACCGCCCCGTGGTAGTCGCCCGAGGCCATCCGCGCCACCCCCAGGTGGTACTGGACCTCTGGCAGCGACCGCTCCTGCTGCGCCGCGCGCTCGTACGCGCGCACCGCCTCGCCCCACCGCTCCGCCGCGCAGAGGGCGTTGCCGTAGAGCATCCACAGGATGTCGTCGCCGGGCTTCTGGTCGAGCGCCCGCTTGTAGTACGCGAGCGCCTCAGCAAGCTCCTCGGGCGTGGGCTCCCGGTCCGTCACAGTCACGCGGCCGCCCATAACGAGCCCGTATTTGACGGTTCGCGCCTACCGCGGCCCGCACCTGCGGCGGCCGCCGAGCCGGGGCCCGGGATCTGCCGATAGCTGACGCTCGTCAAGAAAAAATTGAACCGGGGACTCGCGCCCCCGGGAAGAAAGATACCGCGTTGCTTCAGAAGAACGCGGGGAGAGTCAGGGTCGGAAGACTCAAACGCATCAGCACGGTCGATCCCTGGAAGCCGAACTCGATGATACCGTCGCCGTCCGAGTCGGAAGGCTGACCGTTGTCACCGCCGTTCTGTCCAGATCCCTGGCCGTTGCCGTTGCCCTGTCCAGCACCCTGTCCGGCGCCCTGGCCCTGGCCGTTGCCCTGTCCCTGTCCCTGGCCGGAGCCAGATCCAGATCCGGAGCCAGATCCCTGGCCGGAGCCAGAGCCTGAGCCGTCGCCATTGCCGAATGAACCGTCAACCGGAGACTCCGTGCCACCGTCGCCGTTGGCAAAGCCACCGTCTGCACTATACCAGTCCGTGTCCGGGTAGAGGGGGTGCGGGTCAATGGAGTCCTTGATCCCATCGTCGTCCGTGTCGGGGTTCCGCGGGTCCGTTCCGTGGATGAACTCGTTCCACGAGTCCCAGCCGTCTCCGTCAAGGTCCGCCAGGTCGTCCAGCCTGTAGGTCGGGTCGAGCCCGTTCAAGACCTCCCAGCCGTCCGGCGTTCCGCCGCCGTCCGAGTCCGGGTTGGAGGGGTCTGTTCCACGGTTGAACTCCTCAATGTTGGTCAGCCCGTCGCCGTCCGGGTCCCGAAGGGCATCCAACGGGTCCGTTGGGTCGAATGCTGTCACCGCTACCGGGAGTACCGATAGAACCATCGCTGATCCGATTAGGATCGCCAATGTCTTTCGCACTTGTGTTACCTCAATGAAAAATAAGGGGTGTTTCTATATAAAGGCTGTCAAACGCGGCTCGAACGTTCGGTTGCTGTTTCTCGGGCCCCTGGCCTACCCCTGGCACGCCCCGGGGGAGCGCGCTACGGGGGGGGGGCCGGGGGCCAGCGGGCCCCTGCCGCGTCCGCCCCGTAGGTGACCTCAAATTGAGCGTTGGAGGAGGCCCCTGCGGGGTCCCCAGCGGGGCCGGCGGCCGGGGCCTGGAGCTCCTTCAGGCTGACCGTGCGGAGCTCCCCGGGGGCCTGGCCGCCCTTGAGCAGCTCCTGGCGGATCCCGGCCAGGTGGCCCTCGCCCACGACCGCCACGACCACGGGGGCCCGGCCCTGCGCCTCGCGGATGCCCCGGGCCATGTGCTCGTTGCGCTCGTCGATGAGCGCGCGCTTGGTCTCGGGGAACTTCTCCCCCAACTCGCGGACGAACGCGTCCTCGTCCGCATAGAACTGGTCGAGCTCGCGCTCCACCCGCTTGCGGGAGGCGAAGGCGCCGCCCACCACCGAGAGCAGCAGGCGCATCCGCTCCCCCATCGAGAGGCCCTTCATCCACCGCGCGAAGAACTGCGTGCTGTCCACGTCGATGAGTTCCGCCCGCGCGCCCACCTCGTTGGCGGCCTCCAGCGCCGCGATCATCTCGTCGCCGGCGCGCGAGCCATATGCTCCTGCCAGGCGCTCCTGCATGATCACGAGGAACGCGAAGACGAGCCCGCCGCGGCCGATCGACCGCCACTCGAAGCGGCGCTCCTTCGGCAGCCCCTCGCGCTCCCGGCGGCGCTGTTCGAGCAACGCATTCAGGCGCGGACGGTCAAGCTCGATGCAGACGACTCCCGGCCGCGCACGGTGGATCTCCTCCTTGAGGCGATCGCGGATGCGGAAGATGTGGCCCACACCGATGAGGATGATCACGCGCCCACCCCCGGGGTCGCGGCGGGCACGTTGAACGTGAGGGCCGACTCGAGGCCGTCGAGCAGGTGTCCCTCGTCGAGCGCCGCCCGCACGTCGTCCATCGACCGGAAGGGCCGGCCCCTCGCCAGGCGCGCCGCCCGCTTGCGCCCCACCCCCGGCAACACCTCGAGCGCGCGCAGCGCCAGACGGTTGATGTCGACGGGGTGGCGAAGGACGCCCACGCTCCGGAACCCGTGGCTCACGACCACCGCTTCGACCCATGTGCGCAGCGGAATGTCCTCCACGAACCCCGCGAGCAACGCGTAGGTGGCGACCTGCCGACCGTAGGTCATCTGCCCCTCCCGCGTCTCCGTGAAGACGTCGGTAAGGACCGTCCCCACCGGGGCGACCTCCCTGAGCCAGGGCAGGTCGAACTCCTCGCGCACCTGCCGCTTGAACGCCTGGAACGCGGCCTTGGGGACCGGCGATGCGAACTGCTTGCGCACCGGGTTGACCTGCCGGATGTTGATTCGCCGGAACAGGAGGCCGCGGCGCTTGAGTTCGCGCAGGAACGCGAGGTCCAACGCGTAGGTCTCCGAGGTCTCTCCGTCGAGTCCGCGGATGAAGTTGAGCCCGGGCAGCAGGCGTGGCAAACCACTTGCTCCGCGCGCCCTCCCGTGGCGGTTGACAATCTCGGCCGCCAGCACCACCTCGTCCGGCGTCGCGTTCAGGTTGTTGGCCGCGTGCACCTGCGGGTCCACCGACTCGAGGCCGAACGCCACGATGTTGCCCGGCGTGCACAGCTCCACGAGCGCCTCCGTGGCCCGCTCGGCCTCCTCGGGGTGGGCGGCCATCACCGCCGGGTTGGCGTTGTCCACGTGCAGCACCTTCAGGTCGGGGCCGGCCGCCCCGCGCACGGACGAAAATAGCTGGCGCACCG
>CBEUCC010000112.1:0-8166 GCA_965541515.1 uncultured Thermoplasmata archaeon | reverse complement strand
GGTTCGCGGTCTTTGTGGCCGCCGCCGCTGAAATCAGCAGGCCCCCGGTTCAAATCT
This sequence comes from uncultured Thermoplasmata archaeon, assembly GCA_965541515.1. Taxonomy (GTDB): domain Archaea; phylum Thermoplasmatota; class DTKX01; order DTKX01; family DATEUP01; genus DATEUP01. The sequence continues at coordinate 8,109 of CBEUCC010000112.1, read as the reverse complement.
GGGAGGGGGGACCACTCCTTGGCGAGCCTGCACGCGAAACTCCCGGCGGACGCCCGTCGGACAACGGGGGTCAAGCGCACCCGAGTTCCGACTGGATTCGCAGCGCCGCGTCGGAGGGGCCGAGCATCGTCTGGTCGCCGCTTCGCAGGTCCCGCAGGGTGACGCGTCCCTCGGCCGCTTCCTTCTCCCCGACGAGTACGGCAAATCGGGCGCCCCGGGCGTCCGCATACTTGAGGTTCTTGGCAGGCCCCCGACCCATGACGTCCCGCTCCACGCGGGCCCCCACCTGCCGGATCCTCCGTTCGGCCTCGGACGATAGGGCGAGCACCGCCTCCGTGCCGCCGATCGGCGCGACGAGCACCTCGAGTGTCCCTCCTTGGGGGGGCAGTGCGCTTGGCGGGACGAGCATCGCGATGCGGTCGAAGCCCAGGGCGAACCCGATCATCCCCTCCGCGGTCAGACCGAAGAGGTCGCTGAGGTCGTAGGCGCCGCCCCCGCCGCACTGGCTCTCCGTCCCCAGGTTTTCGGAGTGCAGTTCGAAGACGACGCCCGTGTAGTAGTCGAGCCCGCGCACCACCGCAAGGTCCACAGTGACCCCCTCGACGCCCCGGCGTGAAATCGCCCCGAGGACTGTGGAGAGCCGTTCGAGCGCCTCCGCCGCCCCGTCGACGCCATCAAACTGCCCCCGGATCGACTCGAACTCCCCCGGGGAGCCCCGGAACTCGGCCACGCGCATCAGCAGCTGAGCGACCTTCTCGTTCGTGCCGGCAGCCTCCAACCACGTGCGCAGCCCGGCGCTGTCCTTCTTGTCGAGCATCGGGAAGACGGTCCGGCGGGCGCCCTCGTCGAGGCCCGCCGCGCCGGCAAGCGCCTTCACGACCCCCACGTGGCCCACCCGCAGATCGAGCTTTCCGGCCCCCAACTCGCCTGTGGCCTCGGACGCAAGTGCGATGACCTCCGCGTCGGCCTCCACCGTGTCGGCGCCGATCAGCTCGACCCCGAACTGCCAGAATTCGCGGAACCGCCCGTGCTGGGGCTGCTCGTACCGCCAGACGGGGCCGTGGTAGTACACGCGCACGGGTCGGGGCCACGAACGCATCTCGGCCGCGAAGTACCGGATCGACGGGAGGGTCAACTCCGGCCGCAGGCAGACGTCGCGCCCGCCGCGGTCCTTGAAGGCGTAGGTTTGCTTGACGACCCCGGGGCCGGACTTGGCCACGAAGAGTTCGAGGTGCTCGATGAGCGGTGTCGCGATCTCCCGGTACCCGTACGACTCCACCCGCGCGCGCAGCCGGTCCTCGAGGAACCGGCGTTTGGCCATCTCCTCTGGTGGGAAGTCGCGGGTACCCCGGGGCCGCTCGACCATGCCGGGGCGATCCTTGCGCGCTCTGATATAGGCTACCGTCACGCGAGGGACAGGAGCATCCCGTGCACGCGCGTGTCCGGCGTGAGTTCCGGGTGGAACGCGGTGGCAAGGAGCGCCCCCTGGACCACGAAAACGCCCCGGCCTGCCAGCTCAGCGACCGTGCGCGCGGCGCCGTACACCCGGCGCGCGGCAGGAGCCCGGATGAAAACTGCGTGGAGGGCGTGGTCGAACGACTCGACCGTGAGGTCCGCCTCGAAGGACTCGCGCTGGCGCCCGAACGCGTTGCGGTCGACATCCATGTCCATGAGCGCGAGCAACTCCGTCCCCGTCCGGCGGACCTGGTCGTCGCCGCCCCTAGCAAGGGCGACCATCCCCGCGCACGTGCCAAGGACCGCCAACGAGCCCTCCTGCGCACGGTCCCGCAAGGGCCCGAAGACGCCGTTGCGGTGCAGCATCTTCGAGATGGTGGTGCTCTCGCCGCCGGGCAGGATGACGGCCGCCATCCCGTCGAGTTGGTCACTGCGGCGCAGCGCCTGGCCGCGGGCGGGGATCCCTGTCGATGCCGCTGCGCGCTCGACCGCCCGGAGGTGCTCGCTCACGTCGCCCTGGAGGGCGAGTACGCCGACACGCTTCACGGGGGGGCCAGCGGCGGTGCAGGGAAAAGGGTTGCGCGGTCGTGGAGGCGGCACGGGCAGGCCGTTCACGACCCCCGTTGGCCCCCGTCCCCGCCCTCGAGGATCGAAACGACAAACTCCTCGAGTTCGCCGGCCGGGGCCTCCGTGAGCGAAATGAGGGTGGTGTTGCCCGAGCCTGTCCGGCCTTGGCGCTGCTCCAGGAGCCCGCGGCTCTCGAGGTCCTTGAGGTACTTCCAGAACTGGGTGGACCCCCGCGGCTTCTCACCGTACTCCTCGCAGATGACCGAGTATGTCTTGTGCAGGTCACCCGTGGCGACGTCCGACCGCTTCTTCAGCGCGCGTGCGACTGACAGAAGCACGAGCTGAGTCCCGCGCCCGAGTTCCCGGACCTTGTCCTGCTCCACGGTCGAGTAGGTCAAGGCGTTTGCGCGGCGCACGTGTTCGGGCGCCAACGCGTCCACATGGTCGGTGTCAGCAAGGCCCCCCGCGGCCGAGAGGATCTCGATGGCGAACCGGGCGTCGCCTTTGGCGGCGGCCGTGCGAGCGACCAGGCCGATGACCTCCTGCGAGACCGTTCGGGGGTAGAAGGCTAGCTCCACGCGCTGGCGGACGATGTCCTCCAGTTCGGCGGCGGTGTACCGCGCGAAGTTCACCGCGTTGTTCTGCTTGAACGTCGAGGCGGACGCCGGGTCGAGGAAGGGGCTGAGGTCCCTCTGAGAGATCAGGACCATCGACACATTCCAGGAGGTGTGGCCCTCCTCGTTGAACCGGGTCAACTGGTAGACCAGGTCCGTCTTTGAGCGCTTGAGCAGAACATCGGCCTCGTCGAGTACGATGATGAAGTAGGCCTTGCGCGCCAGGAGGTGCTTCCGCAGCGACTCGAGCATCTCGGTGATGGAGAACCCCCGGTCGGGGAACCCCTTGTCGAAGTGGCTAAGCGCCTTGAGCAGGACCGCCCCGTCGGACGGCCGGCGCCGGCAGTTGATGACGATCGAGTCGATGGTCCGCCCCTGGGCCCGGCCCACCTCGCGCATCTCCTGGCAGAAGCGCTTGGCTGTCGCGGTCTTGCCCGTCCCCACCGGCCCGTGGAAGCGCGCGTGCTCCGCGACTCCCTGCGTGAGCAAGGGCCGGAACATGCGGCCAAGCTGGCGGAACTGCTCCTCCCGGTGGGGGAGCTCCTTCGGGACAAAGTCGAAAGAGAGCGGGAAGTGGTCCTTCACGACCGACCGGCCAAGGGACTCCTCGAGGATTCGCCGCAACATCGGACGCCAGCGCGGGGTCTCGGTAAAAAGTCTTTGAGGGAGAGTAATCGCTTGGCGCGCGTGCCATCGACCCCCGGGGGGACGCCCCCGACCGGCGTCCCTTCCAAGGTCGCGACGTCTTCGAAGGTGGCCGCCAACTTGCGCCCTGCCGGGCCTGGGCCGCCCGGGCCGATGGGCCGTCGCCGGTTTGGGGGAGTGGTTCCCTCCACGCGCGTGAGGGGCGGGCAAGGCCCCAACCCCTGGTCTCCCGCTGGGGTCCTACGGGGGTACGGCAGGACCCATCGTCAATCCCTGGTGGGCACCTCCTCTTCGGGGCTCCACGGGTAGGCTGAAGAAGAACGTCGACCCCTTGCCTTCCTCCGACTCGACCCAGATCCGGCCCCCGTGGCGCGCGACGATCTTCTTGCTGATCGCCAGCCCGATGCCGGTGCCCGGGTACTCCTTGCGGGTGTGAAGGCGTTGGAAGACGATAAAGATCCGGTCGAGATACGCCGGGTCGATACCGATCCCGTTGTCCTGAACCGAGAAGACCCACTCATGGCCTCGCCGCTCGGCCGCAACACGTACCTCCGGGGGCCCCTCGCCCTTGAACTTGATCGCGTTGCCGATGAGGTTCTGGAAGAGTTGGACGAACTGGCCGCGGTCGGCCTTGACGGCGGGCAAGTCCCCGACGACGACATTCGCCTGGCTTTCCTTGACGGCCACATGGAGGTTCGAGAGGGCCGCCTCGACGGCCTGGGTGGCGCCAAACTCCTCGAAAGGCTCCCCCTTGGTGCCAACTCGCGAGAAGGTGAGCAGGTCCTGGATGAGCGCCTGCATCCGCTGAGCGCCTTCCACGGCGTACGAGATGAACTCGTCCGCGTCCTTGTCGAGCGAGCCTTTGTAGCGGCGGGCCAAAAGCTGCGTGTAGCTCGAGACCATGCGCAGCGGCTCCTGGAGGTCGTGCGAGGCCACGTAGGCGAATTGCTCGAGCTCGGCGTTCGAGCGCGCGAGCTCCTGCGCGCGGTTGGCAAGGTCCTCCTCGGCCCGCCTCCGGTCCGTCACGTCGCGCACGAAGGCCAGTACGGTCTGGCCGCCCCCGGTCTCGATCGCGTTGAGGCTGACTTCCACGGGATACTCGCTCCCGTCCTTCCGCCTGCCAGAGAGCTCGAGCCCTGTGCCCATGGGGCGCCCCTGGGGGGACCGGTCGTACCCCCTTCGTTGCTCGACATGGCCTTCCTGGAAGCGGTCCGGCAACAGGATCTCGATCGGCTTTCCAAGCAATTCATCGCGGGCGTAGCCAAACAGGCGCTCCGCTTGCTTGTTCACGACGGTGATCCCCCCCTTGGCGTCGACAGCGATCGCGCCGTCCGGTGCCTGCTCGAGAAGGGTCTCGAAGATGGCGACCGCGCGGAAGCGTTCCTCCTCGACGCGCTGCCGTTGCTTGTCCAGGATCCTGAGATGGACGGTCGTCCAACCGACCAGCGCGGCCAGGACGGCGACGTTCGAGGCGGCGTAGAGGGCCAGCCCAAACTCCGGCCCGAAGAGCCCGGCGACCTCCCCCTGCGACCGCATCCAGCCAAGAACCGGAGGCACGACAACCGCAGCGGGCAGGAGCCTTCGGGCCATGGCGCCGCCAAGCGTGTCGGAAGCCAGGAGGGCGAGTCCCCCGGGCCCCCCCGGGGACGCCAGGGCGCCCCCCGCCACGATGAGGAAGCCGGTGGCGGTGTGCAGGGCCATGTACCGGAACCACTCGGGCGTGCCCACCGAGGCCGACCCGTAGAAGAAACCGAGGAAGGCAATGAACGAGATGAGGGCCGCGCCGATGAACGGTGCGTAGTAGTGGCGACCCCAGAGCCCCCACACGAGAAGAGCCGGCCCCAGGAGCAGGAAGTTCGTGGCGGTAAGGACCGATATGTGCCCTGGATAGGGAGTGAGGTGGAAGAGGGAATCAGGAAACGGGAATTGGTCGAGGCCCATGTCAACTCCGCTGCCGTGCTCGACCAACGAGAGGAGCCCAATGAGGGAGACCGTACCCGCCGCAACGGCAAGTCCCAGGCGGCTCCTGCCCTCTAGTCTCGTGCCCCGTCTAGCCGTCCGCAGGAGCCACAGCGATGCCCCGCACCCGATGAGGCCGGTTGCGGTGAGCGGTTGCATGGTGGGAAGCCCGGGAACCACGGTCTTGAGCTCGAGGGAGCCGGTCGACCAGCCAAGGAGCACGATGACGCCGATGGCGACCACCAATGCGGTGGCGTAGAGGGGGATCCGGCCCATGGCCGTGCGCCAGAAGGCCACGCCCCAGTCCTCCGGCGCAGCCCCGGCGGCCCCGCTTGGCGGCCGGCCAGGGGCTGCGGGGTCGATGGGCGAGCCCCCCTTCGCGCTCCCGGCCCGAGCCGTCGGCGAAACGGAGTCACCTCCCGCCCGCGGTTCATGCAAAGACACTGGGCCCGGTCGGGCCCAGTGCTCCTGGAAGAGGCACGGCGGGCCTCCTCGTTCACTTGGGGGGTAGGCGGACGACCGTGAGCCAGAACCCCTCGATGCTCTTCACGACGTCCACGAAATTCTCGAAGTCGACGGGTTTGGAGACGTAGCAGTTGGCGTGGAGGTCGTAGGTGCGCTCGATGTCCTGCTCAGCCCTCGAGACGGTGAGGATGATAATGGGGACGCGCATCAACGCGGGGTCGCCCTTGATCTCGCGAAGCACTTCGATGCCGTTCTTCCTGGGCATGTTGAGGTCGAGGAGGATCAGGTCAGGCGCCTCGACGCCGGCGTACTTTCCTTCCTGGCGCATATAGGCCATCGCCTCTTCGCCGTCAGGGACGACGTCGACGTGGTTGCGGACCTTGGCTTCCTTGAAGGCCTCCCCGGCGAGGCGTGCGTCCCCTGGGTTGTCCTCCGCGTAGAGGATTCGGATCGGCTTCGTGTCGTCCATCCGTTATGTCCACCCATTGCCGGTTCTGTCTCCACACGGTGCGCTAGGAGACCCATGTTCACCCCCGAAAGGTCGACCACGGGGTGAGCAGGCTCTCTAGCCATTCAGCGTCGTTGGCCTGATAATAGTTCCCTCAAACACCGGCCATAAATATTCCTTGACAAGGGCAGTTCCCTCCGAATAGCGGCGCGGTGCAAGGACCTGCCGACCGTCGCCATCTGGCCCTTACCCCGATAGCAGGCCGGCCGATGCCTTGCGCTCCGCAAGGCGAAGTGCCTCGACGTGGTCTTCGAAGTCTTGGCTCTACATCCTGCTGTCCGGGGAAGCCGTCACCAGTTCGGTGGCCGATGCGTCCGGCTCAGAAACGACCTGCAGGGCTCCCGTGCGTTCGTGCCGGGCATCTGGGTCTGGAGTTGGCCGTCCTCATTCCTTTTCGCCGTGTGGCGCGGACGCAGCGCCGGTCACCCTTTCAATCGTCTCGAAGAGGTCTACAAGCGCAAACGGCTTGGACATGAACCCGACGGCCCCGACCTCCAGCGCCTCCTCCTTTATGGTAGGGTCGGCCGAGATGAACAGGATTACTGCGTCCGGGTCCATCTTCAGAATCTCGCGGGTCGCGTCGAGCCCGTTCTTGATGGGCATTCGATGGTCCATGATCGTGAGGTCAGGTTTGGGGTCCATCAGGTCGTACATTAGTACCGCTCCCTCGCCCGTGAACGCCGTGTCCACAACCTCATGGCCCCCCACCTCGAGGAGGTCCGCGTAAAGGACCTGAATATGGAATTCATCTTCGACGACAAAGATTCGAGCCACGTGCATCCACTCCGCCTAGTAGTTTCGCTCAGGGCCTGCCGCACCCGGGGGCCGCGGACAAGGAGCGTTCGAACGCCCTCTCGCCGGATCGCCTAGTCGAGGCGATCGAACCGCGGTTTGGCGGGTGCGAGTTTGGCGTACTCCCAAAACTTTGATGTAGGGCCGCCCAGCCCCATGGGATCCGCCTCCCTGCACGCCGTGTTTACCGACAGCCGGTACACCCCGGGGTGGGTAGACCAATTCTCCCCTGTACATCGGCCGCCTGATAATGGTTTTCCCAATGGAGTCCATAAATATTCCCCGTGGAGGGGCGTACTCTCGCATTCCCGGTGCGGTGCAGGAACCCGCCGACCTGGCACCGTCTTGGGCCGCCGCGACACATGCCGGCCGACTCCGCGCGGTCCTGCGTCCCCTCACCCGCGGATTGCCCACTCCAACAGTCCCTTCTGCGCGTGCATCCGGTTCTCCGCCTGGTCCCAAACAACAGACCGCTTGCCGTCGATCACGCCGTCGGTGATCTCCAGTCCCCGGTGGGCCGGGAGGCAGTGCATGACGACCGCGTCGCGCTTGGCGCGCGCGAGGAGTTTCGCGTTGACCTGATAGGGGCGGAAGGCCTTCTCGCGCTTGGCCTTCTGTGCCTCGTCGCCCATGGACACCCACACATCCGTGTAGACGACATCGGCGCCCCGGACCGCGTCCGCAGCGCTTTCCACCACCGTCACGCTCGACCCCTTGGACCGTGCGATCTTCTCGGCCGCCTTTTGGACCTTGGAGTCAGGCCGGTGGCCGGGCGGGCAGCCGACAGCGATGTCGGCCGCGACCATGGCAGCTCCAAGCAGGAGTGAGTTGCAGACATTGTTCCCGTCGCCGACATAGGCGATCTTCGTCCCTTCCAGGGTCCCCCGGTGCTCCTGGACGGTCAGGAGGTCCGCCAGGACCTGGCAGGGGTGCTCGCGGTTGTCCAGCGCGTTGATCACCGGGACGGATGCGTGCTTGGCAAGTTCCGCGACGTTGCGCCAGTCAAAGGCCCGGTACACGATCGCGTCGCAGTACCGCGACAGCGTCCTTGCGGTGTCTGCGACCGTCTCGCCACGCCCCATCTGGAGGTCCTTGGGGGACATG
>CBEUCC010000111.1:0-8252 GCA_965541515.1 uncultured Thermoplasmata archaeon | reverse complement strand
CCCCGTTCCTCTCAACGCGGGGATGAACGTGATCATCATCATCGCCGAGGACAGGGGGAAGAACCAAGCGAGCGTGGTGCGGATGATCACACTCGATACGCAGCCCCCCTCCGTCACCTTCCTCGTGCCGTCGGAATTCCCCTTCGATACCCAGCAGGCACGGCTAGTCCTCCAGGCCACGGCCAACGAGCCCCTCAAGTCGGTGACGCTGAACAACATCACCTACCCGCTTACCACGCCCACGTCGTTTACTGTTGAGATCTACCTTGACGACGGCACGCATATCCTCGTGCTCACGGTGACCGACCTCGCGAACAACACCGCCGAGGTGTCGCCCGCCCCGGTCATCCGCGTGGACACCGTGGCCCCGGCCCTCTACGTCGACAGCCCGGCCGACGGCTCCGTCCAGTCGGACCGACTAGTGGTTATCTGCGGACGGACGGACAGGAATGCGGGCCTGAATGTGACGGGCCCGCTGGGGCGGTTCCAGATTCCGCTCACCAACCCGCTCACCGGCGAGTTCTGTTTCGAGGACACGCGGACGGCCGACGGGACATTCGTGTACACGCTCGAGACGACGGACGCGGTGGGCAATACCCGGGTCCAGTCGTTGGAGGTCGTTGTCGACACGACCCCGCCCACCATCGACGTCCTCGGACTGCCGACAAACTCCGAGACCAGCGACCCGTACCTGCAACTGCGCGGGTCCGTTAGCCCGGATGTGGCGCTCACGGTCAACGGGACCCCGGTGGCAGTCCAGTGCAACCCGGGAGACCCGTTGGGCCTGTGCAGTTTCGACCTCATCGTGCCCCTTGGCGTGGGCCAGTCCACGCTTACGCTCCTTGCAACCGACGAGGCCGGCAACGTGCAGGCCCGGAATTTCTTCATCATGCGTGAGGCGCCCGAAGTCGTTGTGCCGTTCGATGTCGCGCCCCTGCTGATTACGGCCGGGCTGGTCCTTGGACTCGTCCTTCTCGCCGTCTTCTGGGTCCGTCTCCACGGGGAGGCGGCCGCGGCGTACCCCGGCCTCGGTGGCGAGAAGGCGGCGGCCAAGCAGGAGAAGAGGGAGGAGCGCAAGCGGAAGGCTTCGACCCAACCCGAGGTCATCTACGAGGCGGATTCGCAGGCGATGTACCGGGACGACTTCGACGCGCGCCGGCCGGGGGGGGGGTCGCAGTGATCCACACCCGCCTGTGGGAACTGGGCGCGACCGCGGGGCTGATCCTGGCGGCGACGTTTGTCCTTCTGGCCGCAACCGCCGCAGCCGCCGAATTCCCACAGGGACTGGAGGTGTCCGGGGACACCGAGTACCAGGACACAACGGTGGAGGTTACCGGTGAGTTGCGTGTTGCGGCGGGTGGGTCCCTCACGCTGGATGGCGTGACGGTGCTCATCGAGCCGAACGAAGACGGGTTGGCCCGCTTCGTGGTCGAGCCGGGCGCCACGCTTACGATGCGGGACGGCGAGGTCCGCCCCCGGGACTACTCCGCGGCCGATGTCTCGGTCGAGTTGCTTGGGGTCGTCGACGTGCGGGGGACGGTTTTCTCCGGCCTTGCGGCAGGTCCGTCCTCCTCCTCCGGATCGCAGTTGGCCAACGGGTACCGTGTCCCCTGGGGGGGGCTCAAGGTCGCGTCCGCCTCGGCCTACCTCGAAGAGGTGACTGTCACCTCCTCCCGCGGGTGTGGCCTGTGGCTCGCGGGTAGCGGCGCCCATGTGGTGGACTTGACGATCCGGGCGCTACGGCCCGTTTGGAGCGAGGGCGCGTGGTTCGCCGCTGGCGTTTGCGTCTCGGGCGGGTCCCCGACGGTAGAAGGGCTGGACCTCGACGGGCTCCTGGCGGTCTCGGCCGAAGTCGGCTCGTCAACGATGCTCGCGGGCATCGTGGCCAAGGGGACCACCGCGCTCACTGTACGCGGTATCCAGGCCGAGGCGATGCTCCTTCCCGGCGGCGCGGAGCCCGCGTGGAGCGCGGCCATGCTCCTCGAAGATACGGGCGCTGTCATCATCGAAGGCGGGCAGATTGCCAACGCGCAGTACGGGATCGTCCACTTCACATCCCCGGGCGCCGCGGTCGCGCCCTCGGTCAAGGTGTCGGGCCTCACAATGCGCGTCCTTTCTCACATGTCGATCTCCCAGACGGGGACCTTCACGATTCCTGCCAACTTTCAGTGGGACAACCTTTCGATCGACGAAGACTGCGGGGCCAACGCAGTCTACTTCCTATCTGACGGCTCGACGGCCCAGGTGGACATCTCCCTGGACAACATCACGGCTATCGGCTGCACACAGGCCGGGATTTACATCCACGCGAGGAATACGCAGCCCGGGGGGATCACCAATGTCCTGGTCAAGTCCTCGGACATGTCGTACAACGGCGAGGAGGGCCTCTACATCCGGGGAGAGAACGTCCAGGCCGCCGTCAACCCGACGGTCGCTTGGTCGACGGCCACGCGCAACGGGTTCTCCGGTATGCGTGTCCAGGCGGTCTACCCCGGGGGGTCAACCGCGATCGCAACCGCGCGGTTCGACTACAACACGGCAGTAAACAATTCGATCCACAACACGACTTCCGTGAACGGCGGGGGCTTCTCCCTGGAGCTTGGCTCGCCCAATACGTTGGCGCTTAGGTACAACAACAATACGGCGCTTGGCAATGTGCCGATCCCACCCGGCAGTGCCAACCACTGGGGACACTGGATCCAGGTCTCAGTCCGCAGTTCGATGGTTGTCGTCGGGATGTTCATGGCGGGCAACGTGGCGATCGAGAACGGCGGGTACGGGGTGGTGCTGATCGGCGGGGCCGGTTCTTCCAGCCGGTTTGACAAGGCTCGGATGCGCGAGAGCACCATCCAGCTCCATGGTGTCGGCATCCACGCCGAGAACGCGCGCGTCGAGGTCTGGACCACTCTGATGAACAACGGCCTCGAGTTCGAGGGGCTCCAGACGGACTTCATAATCGCAGGGACGGTGCACAACCGGCTCTCCGGCACGACCTCCGGCGTCCGCACCATCCAGTCGTACAAGGCGATTGACATCAACGCGGTCTGGCAGAACGACCGGCCTGTGGCGAACACTAGCGTGCGGTTCATCAACGGGAGCGGGTCGTCGGCCTCGGTGTACAGCACGCTCACACCCCGCACCTTGGCGACGAACCTCATGACGGACGCGCAGGGCCACTGGTCTGGCTGGGTGCTCGACTGGCTGTTCGACCCGAACTTGCCCGCATCGCAGAACCAGCGGGCGGACTTTGCCCCGCTCACCATTGCGGTCATCCCGCAGGCCGAGGAGTCGCGGTCGGACCCGTTCGACCTGGTGACGAATGTTGTGGGCGAGGTGGTTTTCCTGGACGAGGACCCGCCGGTCATCATCGTTCGGACGCCGCGGGACAACGGGACGTTCACGACGACCGACCTCAACGTCACGGGCATCGTCACCGACCAGATCTCTGGTGTCGCCAGGCTCCAAGTCTCGCTTGACGGATCCAACTGGACGGAAGTCTACCCCTCTGGCGGGAATTTCGCGCACGCGATCGTCGGCCTGGCCGACGCGACCTACGACATCTACCTGCGCGCTTGGGACCGGGCCAACGATGGGCTCTCTGCGCCCAACATCTCCATCGTCGTCCTCAACGCCGTGCGGATCGACACGCAACCGCCGAAGCTCGAACTCATCCTGCCCAAACTTTTCGACGGGGACACCTACTACACGAACCAGCCTGTCATGTCCTTCCAGGGCGCCGTCGATGCGACCATCGTCTCCCTATTCATGAACGGCATACGCATCACATGGACGGGGTCCTTCTTCGCCGTGCAGCCCGAACTCACCAGCGAGGGTCCCCAGACGTTCCTCTTCCTGGCGCTCGACGCGGCCGGCAACGCGCGCCAGATTACGATCACGGTCATCAAGGACACGTTCCCACCGACCTTGATCCTCACTTCTCCCCAGGTCAAGGGGGACATCTACGTCAAGACGCGCCTCATCGAGCTGCGCGGTATCACCGACGACAACACGAACCTCACCGTGGGCAGCACGAACGTCACAGTCGTTAACCGGACGTTCGTTGTCCCCGTTTCGCTCGTGGAGGGCCGGAACACGATCCTGCTCTATGCCGAGGATATCGCCGGGAACGTGGCCGAGCGCACCATCGTCGTCTGGGCCGACACCAGTGACCCCGGTGTAACCATCGATTCGGTCTCCGACGGTGAGTGGGTCAACACGTCGCGCGTTTTGATCGCGGGTACGGTCAGCGAGCCCGTCACGTCCGTCAGTATCGGCCTCTTTGTCGTCCCCGTTACGGGCGGTGCCTTCTCCGCGACGCTGCCCCTCTTGGACGGGATCCACAGCATCACGGTCCGCGCCGTGGACCTCGCGGGCAACGTCGGCACGGCGACCGTCGACCTCATCGTCGACACCGTCGCCCCTAGCGTTAGCTTCCTCGGCCTGCCGGAGGGGCTGACCGTCTCGAACTCGCGCTTGAACGTGCGGGGATCCATCTCGGAACCGTCCACGCTGTTCGTGAACGGGGTGCAAGTGGAACTCACGGGCAACGGTTTCGACGCACGCGTTGACCTGGAGGAAGGCGCAAACCTCCTGACCATCCTCGCGGTCGACCTTGCCGGAAACGAACGGCTCATCGAGCGTGTCGTCACGATGGACACGCAAGCCCCCGGGATTACCGTGACAGAGCCGCTCGAGGGGGCGACCGTGCATGAGGCGCTTGTGGTGGTCCGGGGCAAGACCGAGCCCAACGCGACCGTGGTCGTGGCGGGCCACTTCGTACAGGCGGACGAAAATGGAGAATTCATGGCCCACGTGCTCCTGCCCGCTTCCGGCTCGAACATCATCGTCCTGGACATCCGGGATCAAGCAGGCAACAGCGCTTCTGTGACCGTTACCCTCCACCTGACCGCCTTGGTGGAGGACACCCTGGGCCCGCTGATCATGCCGGTCGGGGTGGCGGCCGCCCTCGTCGCGGGACTTGCCGTTGCGGGCCTTTTCCTTGCCCGCCGGTCGGTCAAGCGCAAGGTGAAGGAGTTCGTTGCATCGCAGCCTGCGCCACCCGTTGAGGCCGAGGCAGGCGCGCCGCCCGCGCCGCCGCGACCCCCGCGCGCGCCACGGGCGCCCCGGCCCCCCCGGCCCCCCGAGCAATAGCGCCCGTCACGCCCACCCCCCTGGGCTTGGCGGGGCGAGGGCAAAGTCCAGCAGGCTGCCGGTCCACCGGAGGGCCGATGCCGGCAACGCGCTCGGGGGCAACGGGGCCGGACGGCGTGCGATGGACTCCCCGGGAGCCGGGACAAGCCAAAGGGAATCCCTCCCGCCCCAAGAGACCCGGTCGCTCGTCCAACCCTCGCTGTTCACGAGCTCCAAGGCGTCGGCCCGGTCATTCAGGGCAAGCGTCAGGGTGCTCACGTCCGGGAGCTGGTGGAAGGCGCGCTCGAATCCCCCGAGGGAGCGTGCCAGGACGAGGAACGCGCCGGGCGCCACGCGGGTGCCTTCGGGCAGCGCGAAGCGCCGGCCCGAGGCGTCGCGCAGCGCCCAGCCGTCAAGGCGCGCCTCGGCGAACCCGGGGTTGTAGAGCTCCACGAACTCGAGGGCCGCGTCCCGTCCCTCGGGCGCCGCCCAGACCTCCGAGATCAGGATCCGCTGGCCGACCATGGAGCGGGCCGTCGCTTGGAAGAGGTCCAACCGGTCGTTTCGGTCGATGTCCGTGTGCGGCAGGAGCTTGGCTGGCGACCGGACAAACCCGTCCCACGAGACAGCTGCCCGCTCCAGCGACCGGATGCCCCCGCGTCCGCGCCAAGTCGCGAGGGACCCAAGCGATTCGAAGAGCCGCACCTCGAGTTCCGCATCGGGAAGGCCCAGGAGGTCGCTCGCCCCGGGCAGGTAGGCGCCGGGCTCCGAGGCCAGGCGGAACCGCGTGGTAACGCCAACGCGCGTGTGCACGGTCTCGGGCAGGGCCTCGGCGATCGATCCAGGGACGCTTGCAGGCCTGCCTGCCCGCGCCAGGGCGGCGACATTGGACGCCATCTCGCGGAAGACGACCACCGGCTCTAGGACCGTCAGCGAGAACTCGGCAAAGGCCCCCGCAAGCCCTGCCGCCTCCCGGACCCCGAGGGACGCGGCCACCTCGACCCGCGAGAGGAGTCGGGAGGCCTCGCGAGCGACCACGTCGGCGAGTCGCTGCAGGAAGCGCCCGGCCAGCTGGACCAGGGTGTCGCGTTGCCAAAGGCGTGCCCAAACCTCTCCCACCGTTTCTCGCTACACCGTGTCGAGCCACGCGCTCTCCATGGCCTCGACCACCCACTTGGCGACCGTCGTGGGCCTCAATTCGAGGAACTCGACGCGGGCCGCGAGGTCCAGCGCAACCACGCCGCCTGTGGGCGTCACGAACAGGGGCAGCCCCCCCGGTATGACCTGGGACAAGGAGGCCTCAAAAACGGTTCTGACCCTCGTTACGTGCGGCGCGACGAGGTCGAGTACGAACCCCCGGCCCACCGTCGACACAAGGGTGAACCGGAGCAGGCCTTGGCCCGAGCGCATGAACGGGTCGAGCACAAGGTCTGCGCTGACCGGGCCTTCGCGGTAGGACCAGAGGATTTCGATGGCAAGGCTAAGGGCGTCCCCGTACCGCCCAATCAGCGGGTTCTGCGCAACCGAGATGTGGCGGACGCGAATTCCAAACGTGTGCGCCCCTTCCCGGTGGGTCAAGGTCACCTGTTTTCCTAGGGGGTCCGGGACGAGCGAGAAGGAGCGCCCAAACGCCGTGAAGTTCACGGTGAGTGCTCTCTCCAGGTCGTCCTCAAGCAGGTTGGAAAGGAGCTTGAAAACGTTGCGCACAGTACGGTTAGTGTCGCCGTCGATCGCGCCGTCCACCACACGGAACACCAGGCGGGAGACCGCACTTGCGAGTCTCGCCTCCAGCCGCTCCGCGACCGTATCCCGCAAACGGGTGATCCGCTCGGAGAACTCGAGGGCCCACTCGTGCGCTAGGCCGATGAGGTCTAGCGCGCCAGCGACCGTGCTGGCCATGGGGAACGCTGGGATGGGCGACTCCGACCGTGTCGCGAGCAGGAATCCGGGGGAGGGGCCGGGACGGCCCACGTCCACCTCGACCTCAACGCGCCTTCTATGATCCTCGACAAAGCGGTGGCCATCGGGCAGGGGCAGGGCGACAGCCACGACGAGGTCGAACGCAAGCGTGACCTGGACCTCGAAGGGGAGGTGCACACGCCCGCCTTCGATCGCCGGTCCAAGCTCCCTGCCTTTGACAATCGTCACATTGGACGCGCGGTAGACGATGTGGGAGGGGCCCGAGGGACCTGGCGGTGCAAGGCGCCCTGCATTCCACGTGTCCCACCGGCTCCAACTGCCTTGCACCGCGTCGACCAGGTCCCGGAATGCGGACAAGAGGAAGCTGCGCGCCGCCTCGAAAAGCGCGAGGAGCGCTTCGCTAGACGAGGAGAACGGCGCAGCCGTCTGGGCGGCGGGGTTCCAGGTGTGCTCCACGACGGCCCGCAGGGTGCCGGGTTGGCCTGCGAGCGCGCGAAGCAGCGTACGTATGCCGGACGGGCAACCCGTGCGGTCGCAGGAGCCCCACAGGAAATCCAGGAGGGGGCCGTGTCCAATGGCCCGGACGATGCCAAGGGGGTCGGCGGGCGGTGGCCGGGGGCTGGCCCGGCCCTCCGCAGGCAGGTCGGTGGGGCGCAGTCCGAGCCCGGACTCCGCGGCCCTTGCGGCCTGGTCGAGCGCGCGGGCCACCGCCGCAGGGGCCACGGCCTCGAAGCTGCCGCCGACCGTCGAGAGGACCTCCAAGAGCCCCGCGCGGAATGCCGACCCGGCACGCGCATAGGGGTTTTCGATGCCCCGGAAGACCGCAGCCTCCACGACCGATCGGACCATTGCGCGCGAGGGGTCCGGTACGGAAAACGCGACGTCCCGGGTCAGGCCCGCGCTTGCCAAACGCCCGGACATCCTCCCCACGACCGAGACCACCACGTCCGCGAGGATCTCGGGACCGGAAGTGAGCCCCATTTCAGCGGAGAACCGAACGACGGCGCCGCTGTCGGCCTCGACCGGGTACCTCATGGCAAGTTCGACGCGGACCCCGTCGACCACGACGCGCCCCCGCACCGACGGCAAGTCACCGGGGGGTGCCGCTCCCCACGCCTCAACGACGAGTGTGCGGACATGTCGCTCTTCGGTATCGAGGAGGTCAGCGACCTCGCGGGCTTCCATGCCTGTTCGATGGAGAC
>CBEUCC010000110.1:0-8281 GCA_965541515.1 uncultured Thermoplasmata archaeon | reverse complement strand
TTCCTGCGCAACATATTCCACCACTACGAGGTCTCGGGAGTTACGTTCAGCGAGAAGGGCGGGCGCAAGCACGCGACGGTGACGGTAGATGCCGAGGAGAAGGGCCGGGCGATCGGCAAGAGCGGGCGCAACCTGAAGGTCGCGCAGATGCTGGCGAGCCGGCACACGGACATCCAGAGCGTGAGCGTGGCGTGACGGTGGAGCCCGGCCCGCAAGGCCCCCCCGGATGGAGTGGGCCGGTGGCGCGGCTGTCCTGATCTTCCTCATCGGCGCGCCCCCGGGGGCACATCGGGACCGGCCTCCCGCGACTGCGGGTCTTTTTCGGGGGGGTCTTCCAGGACCCCGCATGCGTGCCTATCGCTTTGGCGTGGAGGGCGTCCGGCGACTTGCCCCGCTGGGGGTCGCTGGCGTACAACGCGACGCACACCATGCTCGTGCCGGCGCAGCCGGCCCTACAGGTCGTCGAAGAGGCCCTTGTCCGCGGAGTCGTCCTTCTTCCCGCCCTCGGGCTCATCGGCCGGGAGGTCGTCGGCCTTCTCCCTGTCCGAGTCGGCGAACGGGTCGGACGCGTCGTCGCTTTCCTTGCCCGGAGCCACGGCGCGCTTGAGGATCTTCTTCTTGACCGGCACCGGCTGCTTGACCACCTTGGCCGGCGCCCCAGTGGTCGTTACCTCCGCGCGCACAGGCTCGTCCACCTCCTTGGGGGCGGCCTCACCGCCCTCGTCCGCGAGCGCCTCGCCGACGGGCTTGAACTCCGTGTTGCACTTGGGGCACCGGACGGCGTCTGCCGGGATCCACGACGCGCAGTGCGAGCACTTCGCGATGTCCTCCTCGAACTCCACGCCGCACGACGGGCACTTGTTCTGCCCCTCGTGCACTGGGCGCCCGCAGTTGCCGCACTCCACATAGTTGACGGAGCGTCGCTTCGCGTTGACGAGCAGGAAGCCGATGACCGCCGCGGCCGCCGCCCCCGCGATCGCGAGGATCGGCAGGGTGAGCGCCCCGAGTCCAGGGGTCGCCTCGCCAGTCGGGCTGATCACCGTGACGGTGACGCCCTGAAGTGACGAGTAGATGTCCAAGGGCTCGTCCCAGGCCTCAACGGAGATGCTGTAGGTCGACGCGGTGCGCCGGCCCGGGACCGTGACGGACCATAGCCCGTTTTCGTCCGTCGTACCGAAGTACTCCTGGGCCTGCGGCGGGATCGTGAAGAAGACGCGGATCTTCACGTACGGGGCCGGCTTGTCGTCACCATACTTCACCGCGCCCGAGACCACGAAGGGCTCGTTCTGGTGCTTCTCGAAGCGCACGGTGTCTAGCGTGAGCACGATCGTCGAAGGGTCCGGAACGAGAATCTCAATGAAGATGACCTGTTGGCCCGTGACGCCTTGGTAGGAGCCGGAAACCGTGATCTGCACCGGGCCTGTGATGCCTTCGTCGACCGTGAACTGGCCGGTCCAGTTGAACGTCCCGTCCGGCATCGTGTCGACCGTGCCCAGCGACGTGGTACCGGCCTTGATGGTCAGCGTGATGGCTGTCCGTGGCAAGAGCGCATCGCCCCGGCCCGCGTAGGCCAGTGAGACGCTGCCTGCGACCGTGATGTTGTCCCCGTGCGATAGGACGGTTGGCTGGGCAGCCGCGACGATGTCGACCAGCGAGGGGACGACGACCTCCTCGGGCAATTGGAACGCGACCGTCTTCACCGCGTCCATCACGACGAAGGAGACCACCTCGAGGCCGCCGTCCAACGAGACCGTCAGCCGGTAATTGCCCTCGAAGACCTCAACCCCGTTCCGGATGGTCGCGGCGGGAAGGGAGCGCGAGACGGCGGCGGCGAGCTCGCCTGTGACCGTGTCGGTGGTGCCGTTGGGCATCGCGCGGATCGCGAAGGTCCCGCCCGTCACGGGGTTGCCGTTGATGTCGAGCACGGCGAAGGAGAGGGTGCGGAACATGTTCACGATGGCAGTTGGGTCGGCCGTGATCGCCCCGTACTCCACGTCGTAGAAGGCGGCCGTGGATCCGGGTTTCAGGCCCTCGATCCCCCCGGCGACAGTGGTCGATTCCAACTGGACCGTGTCGGCCCAGAGGGACGTGATGGCGCTGACCGAGAACTGCGAACCCACGATGTTGATGAAGCCCGCCTCCATCTCCATGGAGTTGCCGAGGAACGCGGAGTTGTTGGCCAAGAGCGTGGAGGTCGACGACTGGCCGCGGAGCACGGCGTGGCCGGCGAACTCGAGCGTGGTGCCGTTGAGGCTGATGTCGGCCGTCGTGAGCACGTCGACCGTGGAGAACGATGCGTGCGCGCCCTGCATGACGATGGACGGGCCGCCGCGGGCCCACAGGACCGCGCCCCGGGCGGTGACGCCCGACCCGAGGGTGAGCGACGAGCCGCCCGGCAGGATCAGGTTGGCGTCGAGGGTGGAGCCGTCCGTCACGGAGACCGAGGCCGAGTCGAAGACCACGATGGCGTTCGCGCGGATCGCGGACCCGCTCGCCGTGAAGGTGCTAGCGTCGAAGAGGTAGATGTTGAACAGGTAGTCGGACGTCAGTGAGGAGCCATCCGCCAGATTGAATGTGCCCCCGTTGAGCACGATGGCCTTCTCGAAGTCGCGGTCCTGGTCGAGCTTGAAGACGCCGCCCCCGACATTGACGACCCCCGCGATCCGGAGGTTCCCGTCCTGCATGAAGTTCCCGACGTTCCACTCGGTCCCGGTCTCGACCGTCCGGTCGCCGTCGATGGCGGGGAAGAGGTCGGACGGGTCGATGACCGGGAACACGATGGGGACGTCAGCGGCAGTCGAGGGCTCCGTGAGCGTCGGGTAGAACGGGAGGTTGGCTGCAGACTGGGCGGTGTAGGTGGCGTAGGTCGCGTCAAAGAGGTAGGAGCCCACGTACTGGGGCGCGGCGCCCCCGAGCAGGTCGGTGAGCAGCCACAGCGAGGCACTGCCGTCGGTGTCGGTCGTCACGGAGTCGGCCGCCACCTGGCTCAGCGCGAACGTCACATCGACGTGGGCCCCGCCGATGGGGATCCCGGTGAAGTCGCTGGCGCGGACGGTCACGTACCGCCAGATGGCCAGGCTCGAGCCCGCCGACGCGTCGATCGGGCCGGCCACGAGGCCCCGCAGCTGGGCTACGGTCCCGGCCGCGGCCCGGATGGAGTAGGGATTGGCGTTCGGGATGGACAGGTTCGTCGCCTCGACGTCGGTGTCCGCCAGGTTCACGGGGTCGAAGCTCTCCAAGTTCACTTCCTCCCACGTGGCGGTGGTGTGCTGAAGGGAGACCTCGCCACGGACGACGGTCAACGTGAGTTCCATAGGGGCAAAGGACCCGCCAAGGCCCCCGTCGATGTTCGACTCGGTAGCGGTGAGCGCGCCACCGGTGGAGGTCACCGAGCAGGCGAGCACCGACCCGCGCGAGAGCTCGAGGACGGCCCCGGCACGGAGCGTGACTCCGCACGCGAAGTCCGACTGAACGGTGGCACCGTCGAGGGCGAGGCGCCCGCCGTCTTCCACGATGAACTCGAACTGGTTGTCGCGCTCCTGGAGGATCGTGAATGTCGAGTCCGACAGCGTGAGGTCACCGCCGGGGCGAACGATCAGGAAACCGTTGAGCTGCGGGTCGTACGCGATCTCGCGGGTCGTGGTGACCTCAATGTCGAATTGGGTGAGCACGAGTACCGTCCCGCTTGCCACGTTGTTCGACCCTGTGCCCGGCGCCTCGGCCGGCGTCGAGGTGAGCACCTCGGCGTAGATGTCGTGGCGCCCGCCCTTGTCGGCGATCGCCCACGTGTACGTGGCAAGGACCGGGCCCGTCACGGGCACGGACGCGAGCGTCGTCCGGTGGATCTCGGGGGCCCCGTCGGCCGGGTTGCCATCATAGAGCGCGAGGACCACCGTCGTGGCGTTCGAACCGCCGACGTTGGCCACCTGGACGCGGATCTCCACGACCGTGGAGAGCGCGGGCGGCGTCGGGTTGTCAAACGTCACGGAGTTGACGGCGAGGTCGGGCCGGGCCCGCACGGTGATTGTGCTGGACACCGCGTCGTTGTTGTCCGGGTTCGAGTCGACCTCGGCCGCACTCACCGAGACGGTGACGGACTTGGTGCCCACACCCGACACATTCCACGAGATGCCCGTCTGCCCCTGCCCCTGGGCCTCGATGGACGCGATCGTGGCCCCGCCGATGTAGGTGTTCGTACCAGTCTCCGTGGCCGCCACGACCACCGCCGTGGCCTGGGTGTCGCCGAAATTGTGGACGATGACAAGGATCGTGACCGTCTGGCCGTCGACCGGGTTCGAGTTCGAGAACGTGATGTTGGGCGTGACGACTGCTACGTCGACTCCCGCGGCGGCTGCCGGGCCAGAACCCGCCACCACCAAGAGCAGGAAAGCCGCCAATGCGGCCGCGTGCAACCACCGACGACTTGACCGGGTAGACCCCGCCTCCAACGCATTTCCCCCGCTTGAAACCCGCACGAGGCCGGCGCCGGTCTGGCGTCCTCCCCTCACGTAGGTTTCTTTCGCCAGAGATTCCAAATGGTGTTGGCCTCTCCGGGCGTAGGCCGTCAACAAGAAGGTCGCTATATAAGGGTGCCTCCGGGAGTTTCGGGGTTGTTTTTCAGCCGTATCGCGAGTCGCGAACCATTTTATATTTCTCGCCTGCTAGTCGCGCACCGCGGGTTCTGGAAGGCGCTAGTGCGTGTCCAAAACCATTGGGGGGTTTGACCGAGGTGGGGGGCGTCGCCAGGCGCTCCGAAACCGATGCCCGCCCGAGGCGCCTCCCGCGGGTGCCGGGCTCGCTCCTTTTCCTCGTTTCGCTTGGCGCGCTGCTGGCGGTTGCCGCCGCCGCCTCGGCCCTGCCTGACCTGTCCGTGGCCGACGACGATGTCACGATCTCCGTGCGGTCGCCGACCCAGGGCGCAACCGTCCAACTCAACGCCACGGTGGAAAACCTAGGGGACGCGGGGGTCACGAACCTCACGGTCGCCTTCTACCTAGACAGTCAAGGCAACCAGGTCGGCTCAGTGACTGTGGCTTCGGTCTCGGCCGGCGGCGTGGCGACCGTGTCTGTCGGGTGGTCCGTGGGCGCGACGAGCGCCGGGTCCCACACGCTGCTGGTCGTGGCCGACCCGGGCGGGGCGGTGGCGGAGTCGTCCGAAGCGAACAACGAGGGCCAGAGAGCCTTCGAGGTCAACCAGCCGCCCGTGGCCGGCGCAGCCGTGAACAACACCACGCTCCTAACGCTCGAGGCGTTCGCTTTCAACGCGTCGGCGACAGCCGACCCCGACGGTACCATCCAGTCCTACATCTGGGTCTTCGACGACGGCACGACCGGCTCGGGGGCCTCGGTAGAGCACGCATACAGCGACGGGGGCCAGGCCCCTGGCAAGGCCTACCAGGTCACACTCATCGTAACGGACGACGACGGGGGCACGGCCTCCGTGCAAGTCGGCGTGCTCGTGATCAACCGCGCGCCCACGGCCTCTGCGGCCAACGTGACAGGCCCGACCGTGACGCCGCTTGTGTTTGACGGGACGGCCTCGTCCGACCTGGACGGCAGGATCGTGAACTCCTCGTGGGACTTCAGCGACGGGGTGGTGCGCTATGGGATCACGGTGCTTCGCTCCTTTGACGACAACGGCATCTACACGGCCGACTTCACGGTCACGGACGAGGACGGCGCGACCGACACGCACACCATCACCGTCACGGTCAACAACCAGCCGCCCCGCCCGGTGGTCACGACGAGCCCGCTCATGCCCTTCCAGCCTGGCGAGAGCGTCGTCTTCGACTCCGCCAACTCCGAGGACGTCGACGGCGGCATCACCAACCGGACATGGCTCTTCCCCGGCGGCCAGACGGTCTACGGCCAGAATGCCTCGACGAGCTTCGCGCTCAACGGGACGTACAACGTGACGCTCGTCCTGATCGACGACGACGGCGCGTGGTCCCAACTTACGGTGGTCGCGATCGTGGGCAACCTGACGGGCGGCGGCGGCCCGACCGGGCCGACCCCGCCGGTCGCGAGCTTCACGGCCAGCGCGACCAGCGTGTACACGGGCGAGACCGTCACATTCGACGCGTCGGGCTCGACGGACGACGTGGGGATCGTCTCGTACACATGGGACTTTGGCGACAACACGGCCGGGATGGGCCAGGCTGTGACGCACGCGTGGGCCGTGGACGGGGTCTACCTCGTTACGCTCAATGTTACCGACACCGACGGAAACTGGACGCGCATCTCGGTCGCGATCCGCGTGCTCAACCGGCTACCGGTCGCGGTGCCGCTAGCGACCCCGGACTCTGGCCCGTCATTCACGGAGGTCGCGCTTGACGGCACCGGGTCCTTTGACCCGGACGGGAACCTGCTCTTCTGGCGGTGGGAATTCGGTGATGGGACGGTTGCATACGGGGCGACGATGTCCCACACATACGCGCGGCCCGGCGTCTACACGGTGCAGCTTACGGTGACCGACAACGACGGGGGCGAGGCCTCGGCCACCCTGATTATCACGGTCACGAACCTCGCGCCCGTTGCGGTCGTGCCCGCGGACTTCCAGGTCGAGACCTACCAGCCCGCCACCTTCGACGCGGCCGGCTCGTACGACTCCGACGGCACGATCGTGTCCTTCGAGTGGGACTTCGGCGACGGGAGCACGGGCTCCGGGGCCACGGCACGCCACGCGTACACCTCCCAGGGGACACGGACGGTGACGCTGACGGTCCGCGACGATTCGGGCGTCGCGGTCCAGGCCACGCTCCAAGTGACGGTCACGAACACGGCCCCGACCGTGAGCCTCACGGGCCCGGCGACCCTCTATACCGCCGAGAGCGGCACGTTTGCGGGCTCCGCGGAGGACCGCGACGGGTCGATCACGAGCTGGAAGTGGGAGTGGGGCGACGGGTCGCCCGACGGGTCGTCCCCCGGCTCGGCCACCCATACCTACGACGCCCTCGGTCTGTACACCGTGCATTTGACCGTGACGGACAACTCGACGGCGACGGCCACGACGACGTTCCAGGTTCGCGTGCTCAACCGACTGCCCACGGCGGTCATCTCAGGGCCGGCCGCTCCGGTTTCGGTCATTTCGCTCGAGGAGCTCTCCTTCGAGTCGGCCGGCTCGACCGACGCGGAGACCCCGACCTCGCTTGCCTTCTACTGGATCTTCGGCGACGGCGCGGTGGCCAACGGCGCGAGCCCCTCGCACACGTACGCCTCCGCCGGCACCTACACGGTGATCCTGACAGTCGTCGACGCGCACGCGGGCGCCTCCAGCGCGACCCTTTCGGTCGAGGTGCGCAACCAGGCGCCGACGGCTGAGGCGACGGCCGACGAGCCGTCTGTGGAGACGGGGGTCGAAGTGGCCTTCGATGGCAGCGCTAGCGGCGACGCCGACGGGCGCATTATTTCGTACCTGTGGGAGTTCGGCGACGGCGGGTCGTCGACCGAGGTGAGCCCGACGTACAGTTACGCACAGTCGCCGGCCGGCGGGGGCTCGTACGCGGTGACCCTGACGGTGGTCGACAACCTCGGTTCGAAGGACACGGCCACAGTGCAGGTCACGGTCCTCAACCGGCTCCCGACTGCGGTGCTGTCCTTCCCTGAGACCTTGTATGCGGGGGTCGCGGGCATCTTCCGCGGGAACGAGTCGGCCGACTCGGACGGCCTCGTCCTCAACTGGACGTGGGACTTCGGCGACGGGACCGTTAGCTACGGCCCCGAGGTGGGCCACTCGTTCGAGTCCGTGAAGAACCACACGGTGACACTCACCGTCCGCGACAACAGCGGCGGCCAGACCGTGGCCACGCAGGTCGTCACGGTGCTGGCCAAGCAGGTGCACGACACCGGCAAGCCGGGGGAGAACCCGATTGTCGGCGAGGAGACCCCCGGTTTCGAGGGGCTGCTCGCACTCGTGGCGCTCGCGGGCGTAGCCGCCCTCGCGGCGGCCGGAAGGCGCGGGCAGCGCCCGCGTCGTTAGCGGCCGGGGCCCCCCCGGGCGATGGCTCCGGCGACTTCCTTCGCCGATGCGGCAGGGTCCTGCGACTGGACGATGGCGCGCCCCACGATGACGAAGTCGGCCCCGGCGCTGGCCGCCGCCTCGGGCGAGCCGCCTTGAGCCCCGGCGCCAGGGGACAGTATGATGACGTGGGGCGCCCGGGCCCGGATCGCAGCGACGCGTTGCCGGCCAACCTACCCCGCCGGCGTCGCGGCGAGCAGCTCGTCGATCACCTCGTCCGCCACGATCTCGTCGGCCTCCGCGTGGTACGAGAGCATGATCCGA
>CBEUCC010000109.1:0-8304 GCA_965541515.1 uncultured Thermoplasmata archaeon | reverse complement strand
GGTCACCCCAACGGTCGCCGCCTCGGTCTCCGCCGCGGTCAGACCCACGGTCGCCGCCGCGGTCTGACCCACGGTCACCGCCGCGGTCTGACCCACGGTCGCCGCCGCGGTCTGACCCACGGTCGCCGCCACGGTCACCGCCACGGTAGCCGCCACGGTCACCGCCACGGTCACCGCCACGGTCACCGCCACGGTAGCCGCCACGGTCACCGCCACGGTAGCCGCCTCGGCCACCATCCCGGCCGCGACCTCCACGGTCTCGGCCCCGGTCGCGATCACCAAACCGGCCTCGGTCGCCACCGCGGCCACCGCCACGGTCACCGAACCGGCCTCGGTCGCCACCACGGCCACCGCCGCGGTCACCGAACCGGCCCCGGTCGCCACCACGGCCTCCGCCGCGGTCTCCAAACCGGCCGCCGCCAGAGAACCCTTGAACTTCCTCTCGCGGGGGCTCCACGAACACCTCGGGCTCGCCCTCGGCCTCGGCCGCTTTGGCCCACCGATCGCGCAACGCCTCCTTCTGTATCTCCCAGATCTTCTGGGCGGCGGCCATGCTGTGCTCGACCGCCTGGTCCAACTCCGAAGCCGTAAGGTGCCCGTCCATCTGGAGGAGCACGATCTCCCCGGTCGACGGGATGATGCCCATCGGGCAGTCCGCCTCACCGAAGTTGTCCTCGGCCTTGTCCAGGTCAAGCGCCACCTTTCCGTTGATCTTCCCGGAGGCGACCGAGACGACGAGGTCCTTCATCGGGATCCCAGCGTCGGCCAGGGCGACGGACGCCGCCGTCATGGCCGCGCACCGGGTCCCGGCGTCGGCCTGCACGACCTCCATGTAGACATCGATCGCTGTCCGCGGGAACTTTTCCGTGAAGACCACGCCCGTAAACGCCTCGGAGACGACCTTCGAAATCTCATGCGAGCGCCGGTCCGGTCCCGGCCGCTTCCGGTCGTCCACTGAGAATGCAGCCATGTTGTAGCGGCAACGCACGATCGCGTGCGTCGGCGACTGCTCGTGGCGCGGGTGCACCTCGCGCGGCCCGTAGACCGCCACGTACACTTTGTTGTTCCCCCACTCTAGGTAGGCCGAGCCGTCGGCGCGATCTAGTACGCCCGCTCGGATCGTGATGGGGCGCAACTCGTCGAGCGCACGCCCGTCAAGGCGCGTCCCGTCGGGACGCACCAGTTCCATGTCCTTGTCTCCTCCCATTGTCTATTCCTCCTCCTTGTTCGCGCGAACCTCGCGCTTGCGGTTCTCATCATCGTCCCCTTCGGGGCCTGCCTCGAAGCCGCCGCCATCGGCGCTTCCGGTGGGCTCTGTGCCCGCGGACGAGTCCTCGGGTGCGGGTGCCGGCTCCTTGCCGTGCTCCTTGAGGTAGGCGTCCAAGGTCTGGCTGAGGTTCGGGGAGTTTGCCTCCCGCTCGATGAGCTTGACTGCTGCGATGGCGACCCCCATGTCCGGGAGTTCGCCGTCAATCCATACGCGGCCGTTCCGGGCCGCGAACATGCGGCAGTTGGTCCACCGCTTCAGCTTCTCGATGGTGGCGCCGGCCTTGCCGACCACGCGCCCCACATTCGTGTAAGAGATCTCCACGACCTGCCCGCCTTCGAGCTTGCGCAGCCCGGGTCCATTCAGCGTGAGGAAGACCCGGCGGACTTCGTCGATCTTGAGCACCTTGCACAGCACCGTATCGCCGACCGCAATGTACCGGGCCGTGTCGCCGAAGTCGACCTTCCACGGCACGTCGTTCACGTGCAGCGGGGCTGGCACTGCGATCCCGATGCCTATCGCCCAACTGGACGGGGTCAGGTTCTCGACGGTCCCGATCACCGTGTCCCCTTGTCGGGGCACGTAGACCCCCGAGAGGGGAACGACCGAGACCACGCCCTTGTGTTCGATCTTGAGTCCGAGGATGGCGGCAATTACCTTGCCGCCCTCCGTGTGTGTTCCGGCGCCCGCTTTCGCGGTGCCAAGTTCAATCTGCTCGCCCGGGAGCACGAGGCTCTTGGCCGACGGCTCGGGCGCTTTTGTCACTGTTTCCTGTTGGGTCTCCAACGCTTCACAACCTTGCACACGAAAGATCACTCGGTGCAGGCGGTGGCGGGTCTCAGGCTGCTGGGCCAAACCTTTCGGAGGGTCCCAATCGGTGCCATAAGTCCAACGCTGTCCCGGGGCTGCCAAGGGAAACCATGTTCCCGTTTCACGGAGGCGCAATCCTCCGGCTGCAGCCGCGCACTACTCACGATCTCTCGCTGTCGAGGCCGGCAAACCGGAGGGGGTGAATAAACCTTTGCTAGCGGCTTACCTGGCGCCCGTCAGCCCACCCACCCGGCCGAGATGGCCAGAACGAGGGCTCCCAGGCCGAGGCAGTAGGGCGCGAAGTAGTACAGTTTCGCCCCACGCACGATCCGAACGAGCAGGAAGAGGCTCGCGTAGCCGGCCACCACGGAGGCGGCCGCACCCGCCACGTACACGGGCCACGCGGCGGTGACGGCGCCAAGCGCGGTGTCCGACGCCTGGAAGAGGGAAGCCCCAGCGATCGCGGGGATCGAGAGGAGGAACGAAAGCCGCACCGCAAACTCCCGGTCCACCCCGCGCAGGAGTGCCGCGCCGATCGTCGCGCCCGAGCGCGAGATGCCCGGCGCAATCGCCGCGCCCTGGGCCAGGCCGACCCACAGCGCGTCGGCAAGCCCGGGGTGGGCGGCCTCGCGCGCGGTGGGCGCCCAGCGCAGCAGGAGGAGGAAGGCCCCCGTCACCAGGAGGGCGTACCCCACGGCCGTCGGTGACGTGAAGAGCGATTCGAATTGCGGGCGAAGCAGGAACCCGACCGAGGCGGTGGGGACACTGCCCACGGCGACGAGCACGCCCACCCGGCGGTCAGTGTCGTCCCAGAAGACGGCGCGTGCCGACGCGCCGCCGCGCAAGGCCCGTGGGGCGCTCAGGAACCCGCGGACGATCCGGAGGATGTCCTTCCGCAGGAACACCGTGACCACCGCGAGCGTTCCCAGGTGCAGCAGGAGGTCGAAGAAGATGGGGACACTTGCCCCCATGTACTCCTGGGCGAGCACGAGGTGGCCAGAACTGGAGACCGGCAGCCACTCGGTCGTCCCCTGTAGCACGCCAAGCAGGACTGCCTCGAGGACCGAGGGGTCACCGGCCACGCCCCTCGAACAGCGGGTTGCGCTTAACCTTTCGGGACAGCGCCCGCCGGGGCGTACCGGGGCCAAACGTTGAAGTCGGGGCGGCCCCCAGACACCCCTATGGGCCCGCCGGCCGCCGCCCGCCTCGTCGCCGCCGTGGTTGTGGTCGCGCTGCTTGCGCCATCATTCTCGGCAGCGGCCCAGCCCGAGGCGCCCACCATCATCAAGCGCGAGCTCATCCGCGAGTCCGCCCGCATCTCGGACATCGGCCAGGCCGCGGCCAGGGAGGCGCTCCTGGGCGCCTTCACTGAGCAGGTCACCGAGGCCGACGTCATTGCCGCGCTCTCCCAGGCGATGATCGACGCCGGGTCGTCGGAACTGTTGGAGGGCTTTGAGGCGATCGTCGCGTCCGGGACCGTATCGGCCATCCCGCACGGGGACTACACCGACGACGACACGAACTACATCCTTCCGGGCGAGGTCGTCGTCGTGGACATCGGCGCGCGGTATGACGGTTGGGTCTCGGACAACACCAAGACGTACTTCATTGGAGTCGAGCCGCCGGAGCTCTTCCTCACGGCATACGCGCTCGTGGAGGAGGTGCAGCAGCTCGTGGTCGCGCAGATCCGTACGGGCGTTCTTGCAGTGGACCTCGACACGCTCGCGCGCAACTTCTTCACCGACGCCGGGTACGGTGAGCAGTTCATTCACTGCCTCGGCCACGGCTTGGGGCTACAGGTGCATGTGGCTCCGATGCTCTGCCCCGACTCGGACGACGTGCTCGTCTCCGCACGCAACGACGTGGTCGCGGTCGAGCCCGGGCTGTACTTCGACGGCTGCTTCGGCATGCGGCTCGAGGACGACTTCGCGGTACTGCGCACGGGCTACGAGCGGTACACCTTCGCGCCTTCGGCCCTCGAGGACATCATCCTAGCGCCGCCGGCCGACTGGAACGGGACCTCGCCTAGCGGTGAGTTCGCCGACTACTCGGGGTGCGACGTCAAGGTCGACGTGCTCAAGGCTGCGGGTGCCCCGCCCGCGACCGCGGGCGGCGGTGCGTCGGGCGGGGGTGACGCCGGCGCCGCCCTCGCCCTCGTTGCGATCCTCGCGCTCGCGGCGAGCGCGTACGTGTGGCGGGCGCCGCTCAAGCGCACCGCCAAGACGATCCTGCGGCGCCCCTAGAGGATGTTCTTGTCGAGCTTCTTGAGCTCGATGTCGCCCTTCGTACGGTTGTTGAGCCGGTCCATCACGTCCCCGACCATTCCCGCAGGCACCTCGAGGACGCCGATCCAGGCGCCGCCGCTTGTCCACTCCTCCTTCTTGATCGTGCCCAGCGAGTGAAGGTCCTGGTAGATCCGACCGTAGTTGTCGCCCGACACACGCACCGCGATCTGCGCGCGCTCCACCCGGATGGGGATCAGCGGCTTGATCGCGTCGATGACCTCCTTCACCTGCGCCTCCACCGGGCGGAACGGGTCGATGTGGACGCGCGCCTCGGCCATCGCCGTCTCAATCCGAGGCGGTGGGTGAGGGGTCTTCGTCTGCGGGTTGATCGCGTTGCGCACGATCTCCGCGACGACCTTCTTGCGCATCGCCTCGGTGAGCTCCCGGCGCTGATCCGTCGTGAGTTGAATCTCGCCCTTGTGCAGGATCGTGAGGACGCACGAGGAGACCTCCGTCGTGCCGTAGACCTTCATCAAAGACTCGTCCGACGCCTGCGTCCCCTTCCGCGCGTCCTTGAAGATGAGGTCGGAGGCCATCAGATCCATCAGATTCGACTTGTCGGGCGCGAGCTTTTCCATGACCTTCGGGTCAACTAGGACCTCGAAATGCTCGCCGTGGGATTCGTGGCGTGCGATGACAGCATCGTCGACGCTCACCATCGGGGGCTCGCCCCCCGGGGGGCCGCGGACTCACCGTTCGTCGGCCTGTGCTTCCGACGTTGCTCCCGACATCTCGTCGGGCTTGTCGTCGGGCTTGTCGTCGGGCTTGTCGTCGGGCTTGTCGTCGGGCTTTGCGTCGGGCTTGTCGTCGGGCTTTGCGTCGGCCTTTGCGTCCGACTTGTCTTCGGACTTCCCGTCGGGCTTTTCGTCGCCCTCATGCGCCTTGACGTACTGCTTCACGTACATAGATACCTCTTCCGGGTCAAGCTTGCGGAAATTCGCGCTCTTCTCAACGAGGCCGATCTCAACACTCAACTCCGTCATCTCGCCCTCCGTTGCCTTGTACATGGCCTCGAGCCCCAGGAGGAGCGCCTCATCGCGACTCATGCCGTCCTTGTATTTCTCGTCAAAGACGGACATCGCTTCGTTGCGGCCCGACCCAATGGAGCCGGCCTTGTAGGCCATCAGCGCGCCCGACGGGTCTGTCTCAAAGAGGTGCGTGCCCGACGAGTCAATCCCGGCGATGAGCAGCGAGGTCCCGAACGGGCGCACGCCGCCGTACTGGGTGAAACTCTGCTTGAAATCGCAGATCTTCTTCACGAGCGTGTCAACGGGGATCATCTCGTCGTACGTGATCTTGTTGACCTGCGCTTCCACGCGCGCACGGTCCACGATGACACGGGCGTCGGCCACAAGCCCGCTCGTCGCGCAACCCACCTGGTCGTCGATCGCGAAGATCTTCTCGATGGAGTACGGCTCGATTAGGCGCGAGGAAACCCGCTTGTCGATGATGAGCGTCACACCGTCCTTGAATTTCAGGCCGATCGTCGTCGTTCCGCGCTTGACCGCTTCGCGGGCGTACTCGACCTGGAATAGTCGGCCGTCGGGCGAGAACACTGTGATTGCACGGTCATAGGCCATTTGTCCGGCTTGCAAGGGCAGAACCTCGGGCGGCGGAACCCCGCACTTGGAGTTAAGGATTCGCTCAGCGAGTCATTTAATGACTAGGTCGGCGCCGGAAACCTTCCGTCCAGGGCGTCGCAGCTTCGACCGCCATGAAGAGGCGGGGGCCGAGCAGCGTGACGAACGCCCCTAGCACGAGGAACCGCGCGGCGGCCTCGAGGGCTGGGGAGGTCAGGGGGTCGCCGAGCCCCACACCAATTGCGATGAGGACGGGCATCCCCAGGAGGAGCCGGAGGGCGCCGTAGGCCGGCAGTTTCCCGGGGTTGCCGGTCGGGACCCGCCAGCCCCAGGCGTCGGCAAGCGCGTGGCCGCAGAACGCCCCCGCAGCGGCGCACGCGACGATGAGCGCGGGTGGGCTGTCGTTTACCAGGAGGACGGGCAGGAAGAGCAGGCCGAGCGAGGCCCGGGCCTCAAGGGGGAGGCGGGCGAGCACGGGGCCTGCGCGCGGAGCCACGGCCACCACCGAGAAGGCGACCACTAGGCCAAGCGCCGCTCCTGCAGCCACGTCGCCCGAGTAGTGGAGCCCGAGGTAGAGCCGCGACAGCGCGACTAGGACCGTGAGAGCCACGGCGACCGCGACTGCGCGCAGGGAGGGGAAGAGGGCCGCGACGGTGAAGCAGGTGGACGCCGTCGACGTCGCGTGTCCGCTTGGAAACGCGTGGACGGTTTCGGTGCGCGCGAGCCACGCGCTCTCCCCCGCGTCCGGCGGCCGCGGCGCGGCGACGATGTCCTTGGCCACGACGGCTCCAAGGGACGCCAACGCGTCGGCGGCAAGGAGGATGATCCCGACGCGGCGCGAAAGTAGCCAGTACACCACCGGCAGGATGGCTAGGTACGCCTCCGGGGAACTCGCGGCCGAGACTGCCCGCATCGCGGCGGTTGCCGCCGGCGCGCGCAGGGAGAGCACGAAGTCGAGGACGGGGTCGCCGGTGGTCATGGAGGGACGGGGAACAAGCCGCCGGGGCTTGCAAAACACTTGTGGCGCGTTAGCGGCGCCGCCTTGAAGTCAGGCCCATCCGCTCCTTGACGGTGATGATCGTGCCCGAGGTTACGACGGGCTCCATCACGATACCAGCGCCCCCCCCGCTCGAGCGGGAAAGAGCCGCCCGCATGGCGTCCCCGCCCGCCGTCGCGATCACGAGGATCCCCGACCCCTGCTCGCAGACCAGCAGGCGCGGCGCGGACTTGCTCCCGTCGCCCGGCCCTGCGTCCCATACGTGCTCGATGGCCCGCGCCACCTTCCGGCGGGAGGCTGACCCAGGCTGGTAGCGGAATCCGATGTACCTGCGGGTCGGCCTGCGGACGCTCAACGGACGGGCTCCTGGGTCTGGCGGGCCCCGCCGGAAGACGCGGTTGGGGCCCGCGGCCAACATCCAAGACTAGGGTCGATACCCTATTATAAGACCGCTGGGGTTGGCGGACTAGCTGGCCTGCGTTTTGGCCGGCAATCTAGGTGGGCCCCTTGTCTAGAGCAAGAAAGGGTAGGGCCCCCAAGGCAGAGCGAAGGGACGACACCAAGGACGGTGTCCCGCAAGAACCCAAGGACGAGGCGAAGGGCGAGGCTAAGGACAGCGGGGCCGAGTCCCGGCAGGCGGTCGTCCGGGCGATGCGTCCCGAGGACCTACCTCCAGAATTCCAGGGGGTCGACCTCTCGAAGGTCGACGACGCCACGATGGAGAAGCTCTTCGAGCAGTCCATCCTCTCGCGGACCGACGCCCTCCACCGGACCCTCCACGAGCAGGCGGAGCAACGGCGCCAAGTCGAGGAGACCTCCCGCGAGAAGGAGCAGGAGCTCTCGGTGGTCACGAACGAACTCGAGCAGCGCCGGACGGACATCGACCGCACGATGAAGCGTCTTGCCGAGCGCGAGCAGGCGCTGAAGGGCCGGCTCCGCCAGTTCCAGCAGGCGATCCGGAGCAAGGCCCAGGACGAGGAGACGCAGAAGGCGCAGGACCGTATCCGGGAGATCGACCGCCGGGAACTCGAATTGCACCGCCGCGAAGCCGCGATGGCCGACAGCGAGGCCGGGGTCGAGGCGCAATTTGCCGACCTGAAGCTCAGGCAGTCCGTGCTGCGCAAGGAGAAGGACGAACTCCAGCAGCGCCGCCGCGATGTGGAGGAGCGTTTCGCGAAGGGTGAGATTACCGCGAAGGAACGCGACCGCCAGCTGACGGCCTCGGACGGGGAGCGGCAGCGGGCGTCTGCGGCACTGGAGGAGCGCCGAAAGCAGATCGAGGAACAGGAGGCGAACCTACGGAAAGAGCTCGACGACGCGCGTTCCTTCCAGTCGAAGGCCTCGGAGGCGGAGGCGGCGATGGGC
>CBEUCC010000108.1:0-8487 GCA_965541515.1 uncultured Thermoplasmata archaeon | reverse complement strand
ATACCCGGGGGGGAGTGGCGGGGATGGTATTTGAATCGGGGGAGGGGGTCGGTGAAAGTGGGGGGACTAGGAGATGGGGATCGTGGGGGGGGGTCGCACGCTGGGGCTAGCGCTGGTCCGTTCGTCGACCACTACGACTAGCGGGTCTGCGAGAGGCCGGCGGTTTGTGGACGCGGACCCGCCCGGGGCTTTGGGGGGGGAGAGGCGTGGGGTACAGGGGCATCGCCCGCCATTCCGCTGGCGAAAGGGACCTGGGGCTATACTCGAATCTCAAGCGTCTTGCGAAGGTCCTTGCGGAATAGCCCCTGGAGCTTGCCCATCTCCTTTCCGATCTTCTTTCCGAACACCTCTGATGACATCTCGGCCTCCGGCTTGCGTCCGTGAAACATACGGAAACAAGACATCATCAGGTCATGTGGCATAGAAACTACCTGATCGTCGTCTGTGTACATCGCCAATCGAGCTCTAAATCTCTGAACCTCCTCGCATTGTTGGATGAGAACTCTCTGCGAAACAACCATGGCGACGTTCTTCAAACCATCCAACGCCTTTGTTCGTTCTTCGACCCTTTCGATGGGTAGATCCTGTACCTTTCTCATCAGGTTCGGCAACCCATACGCCTGGCACAATTCGGGGAAGTTGTGTACTAGGTCAAGGGAGTGCGCTAGTATCTTGCCAAACGGATTGGTGGCCTCCTCCGCAGCATCGATCCTTACCACCGCTCCACGAAACAACGCCACGTCTTCCAACTGATAGAGCGAGGCTACCAGGCTATCCATCCTTTCGGCTTTTCGTTCCCAGATCTTCGAAGCTTCCAGATAGTCGCGTTTGTAGACCTCTTCCCAGCGAAGGCGCCACAGCATGATTATCATGGGGACGGCTGCAGCGGTCGCGTGCGATGTCACAAGCGCTAGTAGATCTATCTCAACCATACAAAGTCCCTAAGACCAGATTGACAGGCCCCTAGTTGAGAATGTCCATGGTCGCGAGCCTAGAATAGGTGGAAACCCCTCGTCGAACCGCGGATCCCAACGGTGGTTCCCACAGTTGGTCAAGAGGTTAGAACTTCGACTGTTGAGCCGTTTCGACCCGCCACGTCGGTCTGGCTTGGTTCCATCTGGCGCCCTCCCGCGCCGCCCCCGGAATGCCCCCCAGCGCTGCGCCGCACACGCCTCGAGCTGCGGCGAAAACTGCGAGGTGGAGGGGTATCTAGAGCGGGCGTCTCACGGGGGCCGTGGCGGGTCCGGCATTCTGGGCTGGCGAGAGGGGGCGGCCTGACGATGCTGCCCGCAAGGACTGGCTGGCGTACCCTCACATCCCTTTGATTCCGGGATCCGAATCGTCGACCGGATCCGGGTAATCATCGAGCCCCCGAGAATTGCGCCAATCAGACCTGAAACGGCTGAAGTTGCCTGCAAGTTCCCCTATCGATTCGGCGATCTTCTCGAGCTTGGCCAGTTGATCGTCTCTAAGTTCGGTGATGAGCTTTTTTGAAGCTTCAGCCTGCTTGAGGCTCGATAGATCCAACCTTTCCCTGGACTCCACGAGCCTTCCTGTCGAGTCAACACAGGATATGTGAAACTCAATGTTGTTGATGCCCTTGTACCCGAGCGGGCGCTTGTTGGAATCCATCAGTATTACACCCTGATCCTGTCCGGGGAGAAGAGAGGGGAAGCCCCAATGGATGGCGGCTTCCTCATCATTGAGGTGTGCCCACACTTTGATTTCGCGAGCGGCCCCTTGACCGACATTCGCAAATCGAATGAGAGCAACCACCGGGCCCCTGAATTCGATAGATGTAGCCAAGGCCGGAGATTGACTCCAGCGCAACTGTTCCTTGAGAATGCTTGACATCTGCCGGGTATACCATGCATACACAACCGTGGTGGCCACGAGGGCCCCAGTCAGAATCACCAACGCGTCCGCCGATTCAATCATTGACTCACCAATACTTGCTCTTCCACGTTGGTAATGAACCCTCCCCGAAAAGAAGGTGGCCGGTTTCGAAGCCTCGTACGGAACATGTTCTTGGATCGGGACAACAGCGAGCCTTGCCTAGACGGCTAACGCCCGTCAATCCAGTTGCCACGGGCCGGGTACGATCGTAACGCACGCATTCACGGAGTACAACACGAGCCTGAACGTCCGATTGCGTCAGTAGTTCGACCGCCCCGCCACCCACATCCACCCCACCAGCCACCCCGGAATGACCCACGCCGCCGCCAGCCCCGGCAGGAGGGCGGGGTCCCATTGCCCCGCGAGCGCGACCTCGATGCACTTCCACGTGATGATCGCCGGGAGGAAGCCTAGGACGGGGAGGAGGAGGGCGATTTGGAGGTAGTCGTCGAATGTGCGTAGACGCTTGTGGTTGATTTCATGATCATGGATCGGTGTCATTCTCGATACCCGGCGGAGAGTGGCGGGGGTGGTATTTGAATCGGGTGGGGGGGTCGGTGAAAGTGGGGGGACTTGGGGATGGGGATCGTTTGTGGCTGGTGCACGCTAGCGCTAGCGCTCGTCTGTTTGTCGACCGCTATGGCTAGCGGCTCTGCGATAGGCGAGCCGTTTGTGGACGCGATCCCCGGGCGGCCGCCGGGACTGAAACCGGCAAGAAACCCCCGGATTCGCTTCGCACCGGATGAATCTTCAACCCTCTCGTGGCCGAGGCTGGAAAGGTTTATGACGCCTGTCGCCCTCGATCGGCCGTCCCCTGAGAAGAAGGGTGCCTCTGTCGATGATCTTCGGTTCCAGCCTCAAGTTGGTGCTCCAGAACGAAGGGACGTATGGATAACTAGGAATTATCGATGCAAGAGGAATCTCAGTTCAGGCAATGGTTTGGTCAGATCGGCGAGGCCGGCCGGGGCCTCGCAGATGAGATCGGAGTTCTTCTCGTAGCCAATGTCCGGGGCAAGACGATTCCGGCTTCGGACTATGCTAGTACGACCATCGAAACGGAATTCCTGACGGTCGACGAACTCGATGAGCTTATTTCGTCCTTTCACAAGGCCGGTTTTTTTGTTCAAACAATACTCGACGAGGAGGGGTTCATCGAGTGGCTGAGGGGCAGCGGTATCCAAGAGTTTCCCCGATCGCGGCCAGTCATCTATAATCTGGCTCAGAACGGAACCGGACCGGCGAGGCTCTCTTTAGTGGCATCACTAGCCCGTCTCAACGGGATCCCCCTTCTCGATTCGAATGCGTATGCCGTAGCTCTGGGAAACCACAAGTTCCACGTCGCATCAATCTTGGAGCGTTTTGGCCTACCCGTGGCAAGATCCTGGCTGTTCGACGAAAATGGTTGGTGGCCGTCGCGTCCCCCAGATGGTACCCGAGTGATTGCAAAGCCCACCTTCGACTCGGCAAGCATCGGAATAGATGCCGAGAGCGTCTACTCGGTGGATCCGGGCTTCGAGCGCAAACTTGCCGAACGCCTTGCCCGGCTTCGCCAACCGCTCACGGTACAGAACTTCATCGAGGGGTTCGAGGTCGAACTGCCTGTCTTTGAGTGTGGCCAGATCCGCGCGCCTCGCGCCATTGGAATTTCGCTGGACGGCGAGCGTTTGCTGGGCGATCGATTCTTGGATTTTGACGTCGTCTTCGAAGACGAATACGATTTCTACGACTTCCGTTCCGAGATGCCAGTTACCGCCGAAGTGCTTTGCGGGCTGGCGGTGAAGGCCTTCCGGTGCTTGGGGATGGAGACGATCGGACGTGTCGATTTCCGGGTGTCGCCAGACGGCTCCCCCGCCATCATCGAAGTCGCATCGAAGC
Organism: uncultured Thermoplasmata archaeon; assembly: GCA_965541515.1. Taxonomy (GTDB): domain Archaea; phylum Thermoplasmatota; class DTKX01; order DTKX01; family DATEUP01; genus DATEUP01. Next base: position 4,716 of record CBEUCC010000108.1, on the reverse strand, counting down.
CACACCTCACACGTCACGGAAGTTGTTACGAAGCGGTCTCCTTGGATCGACTCGGGCACGTGGATCTGATGGCCTTCCTTGCCGGTGCGACGGCCATCCGCAACGGGTGGTCATCAATCGCCCGTCCAGTACTGGATGTCTGAGAGGAGGAATCCCCGGCCGAAGAAGGCCCACTCGGGTCCGACCTGGGAAGAATGCCGGCTTCTCAGGTAATCCTCGAAGGATGCCACCGTTGATTGGTTTCGGGATCGCATCAGGGGCTCAAGCAACTTGTGTCGGACTTTGAGAACGTGCCTGACGGCAGGTTGCATCTCCGCTGGCAGGTCGCGAATCTCCTCAAAGAGATCCCCGGCCTCCTCCGTCCGGCCCATGACTAGTCGTATTCCGGCCAAGTTGTTTTGAACGAAATACCGGTGGTAGGGGTCAACCTCCGCCGCCCCGTCAAACCCGGTCATGGCCGACTCGATGACTGAAGACGCCTTCGCAAGCTTCCCCGAATGAGCTAGGAGAGCCGCGAGGTTACTCTGGAAAAGCAAGCGGTCGCCAGAGACCAAGGTCCCGTCGAGGAGGGGCGAGATTAGCTCCGACGCTTCCTTCGCAGAAATCCGCCGCGTTAGGAATCCGACTAGGGTAAGATTCGAGATCGGAACTTCGACAATGGGCCATGAGACCGAGCCGAATTCGGTGATTAGTTTCTTCAGTCTAACGCCGAATGTAGCAGCCTCGTCGAAAATTCCCGAAGCCGTCAGGTTGGCGACCAAGTTGTTGAGAGCGTAATAGTACTCGATGAGATTTCGCGGCGTTTCCCCTCCTTCTTGAGGACCGAAGAAGGAGGCGGCGTTCAATAGTCGCACCCGCGCGGCGGCCAGTTCATGAAGGCCCTCTGACCGGCGCCTGAGCGCGTTGAGTCCGTGCAAAGCCCAAGGGTCCAGCTCTCGCCTTGACCAGTAGTACTTGGACAGGGATCGCTCCGTGGCCCTGGCCTTCTCCCATTGTCCGATTTGGACTTCCGCAACAAGAAGCGTTTGCGCCATTCTGGACCATACCTCTCCCTCCACCGATTTGAGGCCATCCCAGCTCCGTAGAAGGGAAGCCGCCTCCTCAAAATCCGAAACTCTATGCGAGCGAAGAAGAAGGCGGGCCAATAGATAATCACGCTCGGCGAGCAATACCGTGGGCAGATAGTCATCGATCTGTGAGACCAATGACCGCAGCTTTGGCAGGTCGTTTGCTGAGGAAGCCGAGTAGGCTTCCCGCATCACCCGGTGGTACTCGGCGAATGTGTCCCATTCTGGATAGGAGCGTAGTTCGCCTGGATCCGGTTCGGGCGTCCTGTCCCGCCAAGAGGCTAGGACGGCTAGAACCCAGCACGTCAGCGCTTGTTCGCGGTCTCCTCCTACCCGCGCATGCTCCGTCCGATAGAGATACTCGCTGGGTCGCATCATCCGTAGACACTCGGCGAATTTTAGGTGGTACTTCAGTTGCTTCTCGGGACTGCGGTGGAGAAAGTGGGAATAGGTGGCCGGTCCGAAGAAGGAATATTCTGGATCTTCACCTACGATGAGCCTCTGGGCGCGAGCTCGCTGCAGCAGTTGCTCTACCGCCTCCTTTGGGCGATCAACCATGCAGCGGAGGTCCCTCGCGGCAAAGAGGTGGCCAAGAACGGCCGCCGCCACAAGTACCTCGCCTATGGGAGGTTCAGCGCCATCCAATTCCGATAGCCGTCTGGAGATCAGGTCACCAAGCAAGTCGTCTGATGAAAGTGAAGTTGATCGGTCCGTCAAATGAATCACGATGTCGTGCAAGAGATCCAACCTCCCGTTCGTGATCTCGAAGAGAGTCGCCATCTGATCTTCGGCCATTCCTCGCGTTAGCCCCAGACTTCCTAGAGCGTGGGCCATTTGCTTTTCGTTGATGAGATGGAGTTCCACTACCTCGAAGTCGATTCCATTCAACAGTTCGCGGACCTCGGGGCGCGATGGCTCGCCCAGCACGAGGACCGCATTGGCGAGTGCTGGATAGAAAGCGTCAATGCGGCGATGCAAGAGGAGCGCTAGGAGGCCCAACGATTCGTCGTCCCATTCGTCGAGGTGGTCAAATGCCAACAGCAGTCGTTGGTCGCTCGCGAGGGACTGGGCCATGAAAAGGATCTCCTGCTCGCGGCCAGAAAGGAGAAGCGCCTCACGTGACCGGCGTCGCTTCCGACTAGTAGTAATCTCCTTGACTAGCCTTGACGATACACCGCTCGCGACGGGAACTGCCTGGCCTGCGGCAGCTGCTACACGTTTGACGAAGTCGGCACGCGCCAGTCTGCGCGACGCGGGCATAGCGAGGCTAAGCCACGGGAAGAGCGGTCGAGTATTTGCGAAGCGCTCCCCCCTTCCCTGTAGGGCGGCCCCGCCTGCCTGCTTCCATTGGCGGCAAGCTTCGTCGACGGTCCACGAAACGCCGCTTGCACGGACGCCGCGGATGAGCACGACCCGTCGACCTTGGCGGTCGAATTGGGCGAGAACCGCTTCGATGGCGCCTTTCTGTCCAGTGGATTCAGCCAGGGTAGACATAATTCCTAGTTATCACTAGGTTGCTCCCCTCGAATCGAGAACCGGTTCCTCTGATTGAACTGCGAGAGTACCGCCTGCTTGTGCCGTTTGGACACCTCGAGGTAGATCTGAGTGGTCTGGATGTTCGAGTGTCCGAGAATCTCCTGAATCGACCTGACGTCCGCCCCGTTCTCCACCAAGTAGGTCGCCATAGAGTGGCGCAGGCAATGAGGCGTGAATTCAGGTGGAACGTTCGCAGCCCTGGCCAGCGCCCGGAAGACGGTTCTTACCGATTGAACGTGCAGGCGATGCCCGTAACGATTCAGGAAGACGGCCTCGGTCGTAGGGACTAGAGCGGCTCGTTGCTCGAGGTAGTCCTTGAGGCTCGCCACCACCTCTCCACTTGAAAGGTACGACTGACGCTCCCGGCGGCCCTTTCCTTTGATGTGTAGCGTTCGCCGCTCGAGGTCGATGTCACGAAGGTCGAGCTTTACAAGTTCGTCCGAACGGATACCCGTTGAGAAGAGCACTTCAACGATGGAGAGGTTGCGCAAACGCCTGGCGAGCCGTGGACCCGGGAAATTCTGTTCGTTCGACACAGCGACGAATGCCACTCTGAGAATCGACTCAATTTGGCGCGGGGACATCACGCGAGGGATACGACGAGAGACGATGTACCGCTTCCGTAGTTGCCGCGCAGGAGAATGCCCAATGAGGCCCTCCTCCTCCAGATGCCGGTAGAAGACCTTCATCACAGCGATCCGGCGCTTCACCGTCGATTCGCTGAGGCCCCTGCGGGCCAGTGCGGCTAGGTACGCGCGCAGGTCGATGAGATCAAGCTCGACCAAATTCCTTCTTGGAAACGCCGCAGCGAGATCTCGCAAGTCCCCCGCGTAGGCCCGCAACGTTCTCTCTGACCGGTTGCCTTCGCAGCGCATTGCCTCAAAGAAACTACTAGGAATGACCTGTGTCGCCATATGCTCACCCCGGCCCACCCCCCGAGTGCGCGCGGAAGCACGGGCGCGGACTTTGGGGTTTTCCATTCGCCAAAAGGCCTTGACAAGCGGAAGGGAGGGCTAACCACCCTCACCGAACCCTTCGTCAGCTTGATAGTCGCCGATGTCAAAGGTCAATCGGTGGCGGTAGGATAGTAGGGACAACGGACGATCGTCGACATCCGGTATCGTGCGCAGGGCCGCTCCCGGAACCCTCACGGTACGGCCGGTCGACCCGCCCCGGGAGACTCCCCGGGGCCCATGTCCGCCCCCACCAGCCCCGGCAGGAGGGCGGGGTTCCATTCCCCTGCGAGGGTGAGGGTGAAGCATTTCTACTTGATGATCGCCGGGAGGAGACCGAGGACTGGGAGGAGGAGGGCGACTTGGAGGTAGTCGTCGAGAATCAGGCGAGGTGGTTGGGCGTCCCTTTGGCTGGAAGGCGAGAAAGCGGCGGATGATCGCGGCTTGCGTCTGGACGTAGGGCACTTTCATTGCGTCGGCAAGCGCTAAAGGTCGCGAACGGACGTAGGTGCGCCGCACCTAGTTTGAGAGCGACGGCGCATAGTTGGGGGCGAAGGTGCGATCGTGGCGCTCGTGGGGACGACGAAGTGGAAGAACGGGATTCCTCGCGGACGACCTTTTCTCTTGGCCTTTCCGCACTCTTCCTAGTGATGTGGGCGCTTGGCATGGCCTTGGGCGCAGATCCGGAACAGTATTCCATCGCAATGTTCGTGATGTTTCTCTTTCTTGGACTGCCGTTCATCCTACTTAGACTGGCAATGGGGAGTTCTTGGGGCGAAAGCGAGGCCCGACGAAATGCCCGCCTTGCGTACAAGCGCGCTCGGCGGCTCAGGGACCCGGAACTCGAGCGCCGGGCATGGGGCGAGTTTCAGCGCAAGTTGCGGAAGCGGTAGGCGATTGTCAGAAAAGGATCGAATCGCTGGTGAGGAGCGGCAGCTAGGCACGCCGCCCCGCCACCCACATCCACCCCACTAGCCACCCCGGAATAACCCACGCCGCCACCAGCTCCCACAGGAGGGCGGGGTCCCACTACCCTGCGAGGGTGAGGCACTTCCACGTGATGGCCCCCGGGAGGAAGCCAAGGATGGGGAGGAGGAGGGCGATTTGGAGGTAGTCGTCGAAGTTGCGCTTGTGGTTGATTTCATGATCATGAATTGGTG
>CBEUCC010000107.1:0-8690 GCA_965541515.1 uncultured Thermoplasmata archaeon | reverse complement strand
CTCTAGGAAGAGCGTCCCGTTGAGAAGCGAGACGCCGTTGGTAGGCGAGAGGATCTCTAGCACTGGTGCGCCGTTTACCGTGAAGCGGATGGGATCTGCCACTTCGAACAGGTGGCCCGCTACGTCGGTCGCACTTACCAGAAAGAGGTTCGCATCGCCCTCGGCCAACGAGAACTCCCCACGGACCGTGAACAAACCTGGCTCGAGAGCCGCGATCGTGAAAGTCGTGTGTGTGACGAACGAACTCCCGTTGTCGGTCGAGAGGTGCAGCTCCACCCCGTCCCGGCGTATGCCGGAGCCATCGTCGCGGATTGTGAGCACAAACTCGTGTACAGCACCTGCGAGCGTAAGCGACGAGTTGGGCACTACGGTTTCTAGTGTCGGCGGCGTGCGATCGATGAGGACCGGATGCGGGCCCGACCACCCGACATTCCCGAGCGCGTCTTCGCAGATCATGGTGACCTCTACTCCAGGGGATTCGGGAAGAGGGACCAGCGCGCTGGCCGAGACCGGCCCTCCCGGGATAACGGGCAAGGACGACCGCAAGGTGCCGCTAACCTCCGGGGCCTCCCAACTCAACCAAGGAATGGAATCTCCCATCCCCACGCCACTATCGTCGCAACTCCAGTCGAAGCGGATCTCGGCGTCCGTGAACCAACGGCTCCAAGGCTCGTGCACGACGCCTGGGCCCCTCAGGTCCACATGAATTCGAATGGTGGACGACACGGAATTTCCGACCACGTTTACGGCGACGATTTCTATGAGCAAGTCGTACTGTTCCCCCAACCCTGTCGTTATGAGGCTCGCCTGTGCACTGAACAGGCGTTGGGTTGAGGCGTCTTTGACCATCACCAAGCCGATTCTCTGGGGCGGGTCATTCCCGTCTTCCTTCGTGATGGTCACGATGGGCGGGCCATCCAGTCCCGAATAACCCACGCTCACGTTCGCTTCCACGCGGATCGTGGTTGTCCCCAGCCACTGGCCGTCCTGCGGGGACACGTACACCACAGTCGGCGGCACCAGATCCACCTGCAGGGTGAATGTCAAAGTCGTGCGGTCAATGGCGTTTTCGGGGAGCCCAGAAAGCGTCGCGCGGACGGTGACCGTCATCCTGTCCAGGTAGGCTTGGACAATCGCCGACCCGTTGGTAGCCGAGGGGGGGTCCAGGAGCGTCCCGCCGGTTTCAAGGCCATCGAGGAAGACAGCGAAGTCGTCGGGGTCCAGCAAGTATGGCGAACCCACAAAGCGGGCCTGGCCCCAGCTCACGTTGAGTCGGGGAGTCGCGTTGACCCAACCGAGGGCCGGATACCCCGGCCCGCGTTCGGCGTCCAAGATAAGGAACGGCTCCTCCAGCGCAACCGAGAGGTGCAACCGGATCCCGCCCAAGACGGTCGCTTGGCCTTGGAGTCCCCCAAGCAATGTGAGCGACGCGTTCCCAGTCCAGGCACCTTCGCAGCGGATGTCCCAGCTCGCCGTCAGGTTTAGTCTGATCTCTAGGCTGCGGCCATCCCATGGCGAGGAAACTACGGGGTTTCCGGCGTCGATGAGTTGCGCGCTCTCCAGAACCACGAACGTTCCATCCGGGATGGAGATCCTCCAAGTCACGCGATCCTGTGTGGTGAATGGGACGCATGCGGGCGCGTCAAGCGTTAGGTCGACTGCCTGATAGAGCCACCCCGCGGCCCCTGAACGGAAGGAAACCGCAACATTCGCGATTGGGATGCCCGGATACACGTCAACCTGCGCACCCCCCGAGACGTTTAGCCATGCTTGAATCAGGTTCTCGTGGGGCTCGTAGACCGCATGTGCCAATCGATATCCATAGGTCCACGGGGCCACACGCGCGTCCGAGTCGCCGTACCCAACGGCAATGACCAAAGCGTACGTGTCCCCCCTCCACGCCAGCTGCCCCAAACCAAGGCCGGCATACGCTCCGGAGGGGACCTCGTAGGAGGCTCGCATCTCCACCTCCCAGGCGCTCGTATTGTGCACCGTCAGCTGCGTCTTCCAAAGGTCGGCAAGACGGCCTCCGCTGGGAGCGAAGAGAGCGCGAGCTTCTCCGTTCTGGAAAGCAAACGCCCACCAGGAATTGAAGCCACAGGGATCCGCGGCCTCTACTGACCTCAGGATTCGGTGGGTCGAGAAGCCCGGCATATTGAGGACCGTCAGGGAAACGTTGGCGACCATCTCCAAGCCGGAGCAATTCTGAGGCGCCGCCGCGATGAGAATACGGGTCGCAGCGAGAAGGTTGGCGTCGGGGGACCACGATAGCCCATAGTAAAGCCCCCATTCGTCTTGGAAGTCGCCCACGGTCGCCAGGTTTGGGACGCTCAGGAGGAAGAGGTGGGACTTCCGGCTGTCGCCCATCAGGTACGTCTCAAGCCACGCCGACCCCACGACCAAGGAGTCGTCAGGCGACCAAGCCATTTCGAGCACCGTATCGGGAAGTGTCCGATTGTTGACCAGAGAAAGCGAAGGAAAGGCGCGCAACTCAACGCGTGTCGAGAGGCGCCACGGGCCCGTGACATGGCGCGATTCGTCGTCCTCCCAGAACAACAGCATGTCCCCCGCGTTGCTCCACGCAAAGCGCAGCGGGATGTCCGGCCCCCAAGTAGTGTTCCAGTACATCGGGCGGGTCCACACGACTGTGTCGTTGACCATCGTCCAGTTCGAGGTGCGCCATAGTCCCAAGTGGTACGTGTCGTCCAAGTTGTCGTCGTCGGGTGGTGTGCCATTGGCGGTGCCGACGTAGAACGTGGCGAGGAAGTAGGCATCGTCCGGCGAGAAACCTCCGGAGACCACCGAGACGTTTCGGGGGTAGATCGTGACGCCGGCAGCCAGCTGCGCGTCCACCAGACGGAGCGGGGCTGGCTGAATCATACCGGTCTCAGCCACCAGGCCGATCCACCGGTTCCAGCCGGTGCCCTGCACCCCCACGCTCCCGCTGTGGTCGAACGCGACAAAGCCCGTCCCGTTGGTGTCGGGAAGGGCGGTCTCCGTCCACTCGAGCGAGGCGGGAACAACGGTGTCGTTCACCTCGGCCGTGGCCACGGGTACCGCCAAGATCGCAAGGGTTCCCCCCAGGAGGAGGCCCCACACGATAGGGGGATGCCAATGATAGTCGGCGGGTTTCATCTTGACACCAGACCCACTCATCCTTCTAGTGCGCAGGGCCTACCTTGAACCTTCGCACGTACGCCACCCGTTCGGCGACCCCTTGGGATGCGCCTGTTTTCGGGCCGCGCCACAAACCCGGACAGCGATGGGACCATCGGCCGCTATCTCGTCGAGCCCGAGCAAACGGCCCTTTTCTCGTCCCCTTAGTCAACCCTATACATGACCTGGACGGTGTACGCGCGGTCCCAGCGGACGGCCGCCCCAGCGTCGGGCGAGAACCACCAGACCCATTCGTCCGGCCCTAGGAACCCGCTGATCCTGAAAGCGGAAGAGGCCCCGTCCGCCGGGGTGCAAGAGCCGGCGAGGACCATCCCGCCAGGCTGATAACATTTCTCAATTCGCATGGAAAACGAGAAGTTCCCAATGTCGACGTTCACGTAGGGCGTGGAACTGCCGCTCGGACCATCGCAATGGGGCATTTCCACCTCGGCCATGCAATACGTTCCGTTGGCCGTTTGTACGGTCGGCTCGCAGGGAAGACGAAGATATGTCGCCGGTCTGTCCATTCCTTGAAGGACAAAAAGGCCGACAGCAACAACGCCAAGAATCAAAACCAAAGGCACGATCCAGGATCGCACGACGTCATAGGCCCCCTCTCGTCTATTTGTGATTTGCGTGGGCGTGCACATAAGCTCAGCCCGCTGACCGCTGAGGCACCCCCTTCGTCTTGCCAGCCGTTGCCCTCGCTGCCGCAACTATTGCAAACCGTCGCCCCCCCCCTGGGTAAATGATGTTCTAGCACGCGAGGGATGCCATCCCGCCCCACCGCGCAGCCCCGGTGACCCCCGTGGCCCTCTGGAAGACCCTGTCCGCGATAATCCGGCTGCTGTTTGTCGACTTCCTCGCGCTGCTGCTCTACAACGGCCCGCCCCTCCCCGGCCGGGAAGTTCAAGACGGATGAGCAGGTGCGGCGCGAGTTGGGCCTGTGAAAACCTATGCCGTAGTCTGGTCGTCGTCGGCCTCTGCCACGATGAAGAAGCTCGATGTCCCTGTTCGGCGCCGCATCTACGCCAAGGTGAAGCAGGCGGCCACGAACCCCGAACGCTACTCGATGCACCTTGTGAATTCGCCTTTCGGCCGCATCCGGGTGGGGATTGGCGGGTCATCAACCACATCGACGGCAGGACCATTCGGGTGATCGTCATCGACTTCAGGCGCGGGAGCGTCGCCTACGATTGACGCCGTCGGGGGCTCAAAGTGGGGGCCGACAAAGGGGGCGTGGATTGAGAAACCCAAGGTTGATTTCCGAGCCCCGCAGGTTAGCTCCCAGCCCGCCCCTGTTCGAAGAACATCGATTGTGTCCCGTACCCGCAGCGTCGGACTACCCACGTTCGCGCCGCGCGCGGGGATAACCTAATTAGCCCCGCCTCCAACGTTGTCCCCAGCGTACGGGAATCGTCCGCCTAGGTGGTTTTCTCTTGGTCAAGCTCCGCGCCTTCGTCGTTGCCGCCGTTCTGATATCGCCCTTGATTGGCGCGCTTCTCGCGGCGCCCTCGTCGGCGGCCGGGCCACCGCTTGGGATGGTCCAAGGCCCCACGCGCCTCGACGAGGGTACGGCGAACCTTACGGAGCACCCTCAAGTCGCCGTGAACGCTGAAGGGACCGCCGTGGCCGTCTGGGTTCAGGCAACCGGGACCTACCCCCAGGTCTGGGCCTCTCGGTTTGCGCCGTCGTCGGGCTGGTCTGCCCCCGCCCCTCTCTCCTCCGTGAGCGCTAACCCACTTAGCGCGGTTCAGGTCGTCGCCGCCTCGGACGGGAGCTTCCTCGCCACATGGATCAACGCCTCTTCGAGCTCCACGTTGTGGTATAGCCGCCTCGATGCCATGTCGGGGTGGAGTGCCCCTTTACAGATTGCGACAAGCCCCGGGCAGGACGTCGCTGCTTATTCGCTGTCCGCAGATGGACTTGGCCACGTTTTCGCGGCGGTTCAGGAAGGGACCGGCGATATCTTCAACGTGAGCGCGCAGCGCTACTCCCCCGGCGCAGGTTGGGACGGCCCGCAGCTTCTCGACACGCTCAACGAGTCGGCCTACCGCCCTCTCGTAGCGGCCGACGAAGGCGGAAACGCGACAGCCGTCTGGTACCAGGGAGGCCTGTCGGGGAGTTGGGTGTTCGCCAGCCGGTTCACGCCCGCCGGGGGATGGGCGGCGCCCGAGAACATAGGGCAGAACCAATCCGTGTACGACGTGGCACCTTCCGTCGGAATGGGGTCGACCGGTGTGGCGCTTGTCGCCTGGATGCGTTACGATATCGGCGGTTACCAGATTTATTCGGCTCGCTATGACCCCGGCGCGGGGTGGAGCGCACCGGTCGCCGTCGAGAATCCCACCCCTAGTACGAGTTGGCTTCCGGCCCTCACGGTCGACGCGGCCGGAGACGCTGTCGTCGTTTGGATCCGCGAGAACAATAGCGCATCGAGCGTCTTCGCCGCGGCATATACGCAGGGCGCTTGGGGCTCGCCCACGCGCTTGAGCGAGGCCGGCACAGCGATCTTCTTGTTCGATTCGACCGCCGCCGGGAACGCCGCCGGCGACGCATTCGGGGTCTGGCGTCAGGTCGACAACGGGACGTGGAGCATCGTGGGCAGTCGGTACGTCAAAGGCGTTGGGTGGAGCGCGCCCCTTAGGCTCGGGGGGGATGCCGTTGAATCGGCCGTCCTCCCCACGGTTGCACTCAACCGCGATGGTGACGCAGCCGTGGTCTGGATCACGACACGACCCGCAGTCCTCGGTGCATGGGTGTGGGAGGTCACGCCCCCCCCGCTTGTTGTCCTCTCGCCGACTAACGGGCAGTCCTCCTCGGTGGCCAGCGCATGGGTGAATGGCACCACGGAGCCGGGGGCCACGGTGCTCGCCAACGGGGTGAAGGCGGCCGTCGGGGCTACCGGGGACTTCTCCGTGCTGATCCCGCTCGCTCGCGGAAACAACACAATCACTACGACGGCCGCCGACACCAGAGGCAATGAAGCGACCGACGTGCGTTATGTCACCTTCATCGACCCCACATCGGTTTTACGGGCGGCGCTATCATTGGCACAGGCGAATCTGTCCGCGGCCGAGGCGCGCATCGCCTCCCTAGAAACCGCCCTTCTTGCCGCCGAAGAAGAGATTGCCAACGCGCGAACCAATCTCTCCGCCGCGCAGTTGCAGCTCACGGCTCTCGAGACCGACGTCAACTCAACGCAAGGGGAGCTCGATGCCGCGCACGCCAACCTCTCGCTAGCGCAGACGAGTGTGGCCGCCCTTGAGGCGCAGGCCGACGCGACGGCGGCGGAGCTTGTCGCGGCGCAGGCCAGGCTAGCTGTGCTGGAGGAGGGTGCCACCGCGACGGAGGCCGAGCTCGCAGCCACGCGGGCGGACCTCACGGCAGCGCAGGAAGAGCTCACAAGTGCCCGCGAAGATGTCGATCAATCCCGAAGCGACGCGCAGGCCGCTAGCGACGCCGCCGTTTCCGCGTCGAATCTGGCGACCCTTGCCATGATTCTCGCGGTCGTTGGCCTTGCGGTGGGCGTCGGTGCTACGGCGGCTGTGATGCTGTTGCGGCGCAGACCGGCGCAGCGCACCTGACCTGCCGGGGCAAATCTCCTAGTGCGGTTCCCCTTACGATGGAGAGCCTCCAAGTACTCCGCGTCCCGCTCTATAGCACGTGGAGCCCCGCCCTCCCTCGCCGGTCAGCGTTTCACCACGGTCACACACGGATTCTCACGGCTGCCCGGCTCGCCGACAGCGGCCCAGAAACTTGTGGGGCGCTGACCCAACACCGTCCTGATTCCCCGCTGGGTAAGCAAGTTCTCGCCGGCAAGAAGGAGCGCGAACCGAGCCTGCAAGCTCGTATCGTCTCTTGTCCACCTCGCATACCAGGCCCGCGTGTGACGGTTGGGGTAATTGAAGATGAGATAACCACCCGGGTTGACCAGTGTGTAGAGGTTTTGGACGGCCGCCATAGGGGAGTCAAGGTAGTGAAGGGTCGCATTGCAAGTAACCAAGTCGAACCTGCGCGGCGGGACCTCGGGCAGACGCGCAAATTCGAAATGCAGGTTCGGCCGGTGCTCCTTGCTCATTCTCGCTCGGTTGGCTCGCAGGATTGCACGAGATGAGTCGAAACCCCAACAATCCCATTCCGGACACCGTCTTGCAAGTTCGAAGGGCGTTACGGCCGGACCGCAGCCGAAGTCAGCGACTTCTCGGACACGGAGACCGCGCGAGTTTGCGAACCGGATGAGGCGACTAGCCATCCGTTTCCCCCCGCGGACGAGGTCGGGGGACGAGGCCCTTCGCCGCCAGACCTGGTTCCAATCCAACGGCCTAGTTGGTTGGGTCATAGGCACGTCGACGGAAGGAGAGGGTAAGGACTTTGACCCATCATGGGAAGCTGCTCCTTTGTACCGTCGCTCGAGCCGACCACGAGCATGGGTCATGAACGACCGTTTCTATGGCGGCTCAGGGACCCGCTTGACAAGTCGGAACGTGCACAAGACGGACGCCCGAGCGGGATGACGGGCCGCCGGCGTGTAGCTGGAACCGAGATTAGGTCGCGCAAACGTTTATCGTTCACCAAGCCAGGCTCGTTAGAACGACGCAGGGAGGAATCCGCTTGGGGGGAAAGTGTGGAGACACATCAAGGCAGAGGCCGTGGACTGCCGTGACGTCGAGGCCGGGAGTCCTGCTTGCGATCTTCGTCGCGCTGTCGCTCAGCCTCTCCCCCATGGCGCTGCCGGTCGGTGGCGCTCCCGCCAACGGCTGGGGCGTGGCGACCCTGATTGAGACGGACAACGCGGGGAATGCCACAGGCCCGCAGGTGGCGGTCGACGTGAGCGGGAATGCGGTCGCCGTCTGGGATCAAAATGACGGAACCCGTTGGAACATCTGGGCCAACCGGTTCGTCGTGGGATCGGGCTGGGGCGCGGCCGAACTCGTCGAGACGGAAAGCGCCGGGGACGCCCGGTATCCACAGGTGGCGGTCGACGCAAGCGGGAACGCGGTCGCCGTCTGGTCTCAGTCGGTTGGAATCCGCAACAACACCTGGGCCAACCGGTACGTCGTGGGTTCGGGTTGGGGCACGGCCGAGCTCATCGAGACTGACAACGCCGGGGACGCCTATTTGCCACAGGTGGCGGTCAACGCGAGCGGGAACGCAGTCACCGTCTGGTACCAATTTGACGGGACCTGGTACAACATCTGGGCCAACAGGTACGTCGTGGGGTCGGGTTGGGGCACGGCCGAGCTCATCGAGATGGACGACGCGGGGGACGCCTATTCGCCACAGGTGGCGGTCGACGCGAGCGGGAACGCGGTGGTCGTGTGGTCCCAGTCGGACGGAACTCGCAACAACACCCGGGCCAACCGGTACGTCATCGGGTCGGGTTGGGGCACGGCCGGGGTGATCCAGACAGCCAACGCGCAGGACGCTTATCTCCCACAGGTAGCGGTTGGCGCAAGCGGGAACGCGGTCGCCGTCTGGATGCAGTGGAACGGAACCTGGCAGGCCATCTGGGCCAACCAGTACGTCGTGGG
>CBEUCC010000106.1:0-8946 GCA_965541515.1 uncultured Thermoplasmata archaeon | reverse complement strand
GCTCCTAGGTGTCGCGCTGCTGGGGGTGGGTGCTGTGCTGCTGGTGCGGTCATTCCTCCTCGAGCGGGAGTCGATGTCGCAAGCGGGCCGGCGCCCGCGCAGGGGGGATCGACCATAGACAGACTCCGCCTTGCGACCCTCCTCGCGTGCAGCCTCTTGGTCCTCCCGATGTTGCTCCCTGCGTCGTTGGTGGCGGCAGAGCCGTCGGTGCCGGGGCTCTCTGTGTCCACCGACGTCATCTATGAGGACTCGTCGTTCATCCTCACCGACGACGTGACCGTCCATTCAGGGGGTCGCCTCACGCTTGACAACACTACAGTCCTAGTACGCATGCAAGCGGACCTGGACGTGGAGATCCGAGTCGAGGCCGGCGGCGAATTGCGGATCGTGAACGGCTCGCGGATCATCTCTACGTTTTCTAGTGTGGGTTTTTCGCTGCATTACATGGTGTTCATCGAGCCGGGTGGGCACCTCGTGTTTCGGGACTCCACCATAGACACCGCCTACGCGGTCGGGGTCGGAGATGAGACCGCCATCATCGAGAACGTCACGATCTCGAACACACTGCTGGGCCTCTACGGCGCTAACCTGACGGTCGACGGCGCGCGGTTTTTCGGGAACACGATAGGGTTCTGGGTGTCCGGGAACTCCATCCTGCGGGACATCGACGCACGAGGGAACGAAGTCTATGCCGGCATCCTCGACGGGACGTCCAGGCTGGAGGGCGGTGATTTCCTAGACAGCACTGTCGGGGACCTCCAACTCCTGGAAAATTCATCGGCCGCTAACACGACCCACCACCGTTCCGCTCGCGCATTCATCCTCAACGGGAACGTGAGCATCGACACCGCAACTGTGTCCGGAGCGATCTACGGTGCCATCCAATTGGGCGACCGCGACTTCCGCTATGGGTGCGGGATATTCAACGGATCCATCCCCGAGAGTGACTGGCTCAACTTGCACTTGTTCCCGATCTATTACAGAGTCAACAATACGGTCCGGTTGAAGGACTTGGAGGTTTTCGATTCCGCGGCCGGAATCCTTTTCGCGCAGCCGATTTGGCGGCGCGCCTTGACGTTTGCGGACGAGTACATCGATGACTGCGTCAGTGACCCCGACCCCCCGGTCCCTGCAGAGCCGCTGTTCAATAACATTGCGTGGACGATCACGCGGCCGACGTCGGTGGTCGCCTCGCATAATGAATTCAACGGCACCATCGAGGTCCAGCCAGGCGGCAGTCTCCACCTCGAGGGCGGCGATTTCGTATTCATCGGCACCGGCGATCGCCAACGCTTAGTGACTGCGGGTACCTCGCTCACGTTCAGGAATACCCACCTCATGTCCGCATTCGCCAACTACAGCAGCGATGCGCTGGAGTTTGGCCGTGCGGTGGCGCCGGGCATCGACATCGACGTGCAGGCGGGTTCCCTGGAGGCCACGAATGTCATTCTCCAGAACCTGGGCTCGGACGCTGACCGCAGTGTCCCCTCCGGGCTGGTCGTCCGAAGCGACGCGGGACCGGTGCGAGCCACAGACGTGATTGTCAACGAGTCAACCCGGGGTTTCGTGATCGGCTGCTGCGCGCCAGCGGCTCCGCAGAACGTCACGACCACGCTTGACCGCGTGACCTTGGAAGGGACTACCCCCCTCCTGGAACTCTGGAACGTCAGCACGGACGTCTACAACTCAACGCTCGCCGCCGGGGGGGCCCCCAGCATCTGGTCGTCTGCCGGTTCTTCGCGCGTGGCCCTCTATTCGACGGAGGCGGTCCCGGCGGGCCCTGGCGACCTCACGCTGGAGCATTACGGATTCCTAGAATCGAGAGTCGTGTGGCCCGACCTGCGCCCGGTGGTCGGCGCGACCTTGACCGCAGTGGACACCGTGACCGGGCAGGAGTGGGCCAACTTCACGACAGACGATCTTGGGTGGGTGCCGTTCTCCTTCGTCCGGTACCTGACAACCACATGGGACGGGGCCATGGAGTCGGCCGGTTCGCCGCACCCCTTCGCGCTCACCGCGTCGCACGGAAACGTTTCGTCGACGATCGCACCCGTCGACCTATCGCAACCCGGGTTGAGGACGCTCATCTTGCCGGACGCGGGGGCACCTGAGATTTCGCTGGCGATGCCTGCGGTCTTCTTCACGAACAAGAACTTCGGGACCGTAAATGGTTCTGTGCAGGACCACGAGACCGGCGTGTCCCTGGTCGAGTTCGCGGTCGACTCCGGTGCGTTTACGCGCGTGACGCCCCCGGGGCCGCCGGCCGTGGGGCTCCTCAACTTCTCGAAGTCCTACAGCGGGCTTGCGCCCGGAATCCACGCCCTTACGTTCCGTGCGTGGGACACCGTCGGGAACTCCGCACAGGCTTCGGTGTTCGTGGTGGTCGACCCGCTGCCCCCGAGCCTGCACCTTGACCAGGGGCTCAACATCACCACGAATACCCGCGACTTCAACCTCACGGGCCGTCTGAGCGAGCCCGGTACAGTTACAGTTGCCAACCGATCTGTCAGTGTGACGGAGGACCAACTATGGTTCTCCATCCCGTACCATCTCGCGACGGACTCGGTGGTCCTCCAGATCCATGTGGTGGACATCGCCGGCAACGAAGCGACCCACCCGTTGGTCGTCCGGCTCGACCAGACCCCGCCCGAACTGACGCTCACGAGCCCCGCAGACGGCGCCTATGTATCGAATCCGGACCTGCTCCTCCGCGGCACGGTAGAACCCACGGCCACGGTGTATCTGAATGGGGTGCGTCTTGGAATCAGCGGATCGACATCGTTCTCCATTCCGGCTGCCCTTAGCGAAGGCGAGAACGCCCTAGAGCTGCTCGCCGTCGACATGGCGGGAAACGAGGCAACCGTGCGTTTTACGGTCACCTTGGATACGGGTGTCCCGCCCCTGGACATCCTAGGGCCTGATACATCCCGGCCGTTTGCGGATGGAGAGTTCGACATCGTCCTACGGACCGAGCCCGGCGCAACGGTGACGATCGAGAACACGACGGTCGTTGCGGCCGACCCCGTGGTGAGGGTCCCCTACAGCCTCCCGAACGGTCGCCATAGCCTGTCCATCGAGGTCACGGACAAGGCCGGCAACCTGGCCCGTCGCGGGCTTACAGTCACTATCGACACTACGGTCCCAACGCTCTCGGTGTCGGGCGGGGACAACCAGAGCACCCCGGACGACACCTACCGCCTGATCGGTCAGACGGAGCCCGGCGCCTACGTGCGGGTGGGCCAGTGGGAGGCACAGGCAGACGACCTTGGCGTCTTTGCGCTCACAATGCGCCTGCACGCGGGTAAGAACACGGTGCCGATTTTGGCGTGGGACCTCGCTGGAAACCAGGCGCAGACGACGGTAACGATCTGGCTCGACCAGCCGGACCCGGCGGCACCCGCAGGCATTGCACTGCCAACCGTGGGGACCCTGGTGCTCCTTGTCATGGGTGTCCTTTTGGTCATGGTTGCGGCACCCATCGCGCGGCGGGTCGCGCATTTGCTGCCCTAGGTTGCGCGGGGTCACCCGCCGGCGACCGGCGGAAACGCAGCGAGTTGGTCACCGGCCCTGAGCTGGTGGTCGTCCGGCGCGAACTGGCCGTTTACGGCGATCACCGTAGTCCCGGGGGCCGTGGAGATCGGAGGTAGGGCGCGCACCAAGGCCGCACGCGCGTCCCGCACGCGTGCACCTATTGGGAGGTCGAGCGTAACGGCCGGGCTGCCGGCGGCTTCCCGGTGGGCGGCATACAGGCGGACTTGGAAGCTGGTCATCCTGGGGACACCTGCCTTTCCAACCGCGAGTGCCATCCCGTCAGAACAGCTTGCGCAGCACGAGCAGATCAAGCATCGTGGCCTTGATCTTGAACTTCTTGTTCATGTAGGCGCGTGTGGGCGAGAGTTCGCCGTCGATGATGGCTGCCATGGTCACCTTGTCCGTGGCAATCAGGATGTTGGGGTCGGCTGTTGGCCCGTCCCGCACGCCGTCGATCTGGTAGTCCTTCAGGAAGAAGTGGTACGACCCCTCCCCCGCGATGTCGATTTGGATGGACCTTTCCATGTCCTTCAGGGTCTGGCGGAGCTTGTCATCGGTCCTCGCGCGCTCGTTGAAGCTGCGGACGAGCCCTTCAATCCGGGGGCGGAGGATCTCGCCCGGCACGCTCTCCGGTACACCTTGACTCACTCGAACTCCTCCAGTTTCTGGTTAATGTGGCCGGCCGCGTTCAGCAGGTCTCTGGCCGTCTGCCAAGATCGCCGGCAGAACGGCGGGACATCCCCGTTGGCGCTAATATATTCTCGGAGAAATCGAATGGTGGTGGGGTCGGAGGGGTAGCCCGATCCGATGTCCATTCCGATTTCGCGGGCAAGGGCATCGACCCGCCGGTCGCGCTCGACCTTTGCAAGGATGGAGGCGGCGGCCACGGAGGGGTAGCGGTCGTCCGCGCGGTGCTCAGCGACGATCCTGTCCGCCCGGAAGGACCCGCCCTTTGACGAGAGCGCTGTCCCGACGGCCCTGCCA
Organism: uncultured Thermoplasmata archaeon; assembly: GCA_965541515.1. Taxonomy (GTDB): domain Archaea; phylum Thermoplasmatota; class DTKX01; order DTKX01; family DATEUP01; genus DATEUP01. The sequence continues at coordinate 4,431 of CBEUCC010000106.1, read as the reverse complement.
AACGCGGCCGCATTGGTGTCGGCAGCGTCGAGCTGCAACACATCAACGGAAGTCAAGCGGACCCGGCGGGCCGCGTCCAGGACAACCTCCGCAAACAGGCCGACTTCGACCTCATTCAGCGTTTGGCGAGCCCTCCGGGTATCGAGGGCATTCGCCTCGACTGCCACGACGGCGTATCCGCGCAGGGTCCGCTTCAGCTGGGGCTCGATTCGCAGGCGTGCCGCCGGCGAGAGGCGCTTCGAGTCGCGGACGCCAAGCGCCTGGATCCCCCGCTCGTCCTCGGTGATCGCGCAAGCAACGACCAGCGGTCCAAGGACAGGCCCACGCCCCGCCTCGTCAACGCCCGCCGTGATCGTGTGGCCCGGCGTTCCCTCTCCTCCTACTCATGGCCGTGCGTGGGTTCGGCTCCCGTGTGGACTGCGGTCGGGTGCCGTTCCGCCCCGCAGTTCTCAAATTCCACCTGGATTGTCGTGTAGGCAACCGAGAAGTGTTTCACCAGCTGCGCCCGGGTCGCCTCCAGCAGTCTCTGGGCGTTCTGACGTGGGCGCGCGACGACGTGAGCACTGAGCGCGTGCACGGTGGAGCACAAGCTCCACACATGCACCGAGTGGACCTCGTCCACTCCGTCGACCTCCTTGATGCGCTCTACCAGCTGGCGGACGTCGATCTTGGAGGGGCTCCTCTCAAGGAGGATGTCAGCCGCCTGCCGGAGCAGCCGGAACGCGGCCACTAGGATTAGGAACCCGATGAAGAACGAGACGAGCGGGTCGAAGATCTGGTTGCCCGTCGCAGCGATGAGAACGCCGGCCGCGATGACGCCCAGGGATGACAGCAGGTCGCTTACGGCGTGGAGTCGCGCCCCCTCGATGTTCACGTCATGCGCTCCTGCCATCCGTCGGGCTAGGTACAGGTTCGCCAGCACTGAAAGCCACGGCACGGTCAGCATGTAGGTCAGGTCGACGGGCTCCGAGGACGAGAGTCTCGTGGCGGCTTCGGAGTAGATTCGGATGACGAGGGCGATCAGGATGAGACCGCTAACGAAAGCCGCAATGACCTCCGCGCGGTGCCATCCGTACGTTTCCCGCGCGCTCGACTTCCGTTGGCTGAGGACGACCGCGGCCGCCGCAATGGCGTACGAGAAGAAGTCGGTGAAGACGTGGCTGGCGTCGGAAAATAGCGCGAGCGAGTTGGAGACGAAACCTCCGTAGACCTCGACCGCCAGGACGAGTAGGAGCAGCCACATCGCAACGCTCAGTGCCGACAGGCGCCCCTCGTCGGTGCTGATGTGGTGGTGGTGGGCCCCCGGGACGGGCTCCGGCTCGGGCGCCACCGGCGGTTGGGCCGCCCCCTTGGTGGGCTCTGGGCCAGGCACCTGCCGTGGCTTTGCCGCTCGTGATCTAGCCGGACGCGCCGTGACCTTCACCGGCGGGGCCGCGTTTCTCGGCGGGGGCGGCCCGGCGACCGGGGCCGTCGGCGCCCGGGCTTGGGCAGGAGTGCGCTTCCGGGCGCCCCGCCCGCGCGCCACGTGGGGTGGCGGGGGCTTCTTGGGCGGTGCGTCCGCCGCCAACTGTTCGGCTGCGGCTTCCCGAGGGGCCGCCTTCTTGGCCCGAAGGGCGACCGAGCCGCCGACAAGGGGCGGGGTGGCCTTCTCCGTGGGGACCTTCTGTGCCGGGCGGTCATCGACCTTGACCACCTTCGCTTGTTTGCCGGATGCGCGGATCCGCACGCGGGGCGGCGGGGGCTTGCGCCCTAGCGCCGTCTCGTCCTTGGACGCACCCTCCTCTTCCTCTTCGGCCAAGGGGCTCCTCCCGGCGGGGGAAGCGAACGGCCAGCGATAAAGGATGCTAGCTTTCTGCGGCGCGATCGAGCGCGCTGGCAAGACCTTCGCTGCGGACGACAACGATGATCCCAACGAGCGTCAAGGCGCCGCCAAGGACCGTCCCGGCAGGTGGCTGTTGGCCGAAAATCCACAGGACGAGTAGGGAAGCCCCGAGGGGCTCGATGAGGTGCGTGACAGAGACGACCGTTGCCCGGAGGTAACGCAGCGCCCAGTTGTAGAGGGTGTGTCCGGCCATTCCGGGGACCGCGGCCATGAGCAAGAACAGGCCGAACTCGGCCGGCGGGAGCGGGTAGAGGACGGCCCCCGCGACGAGCGCGGCCGCCATCAGGCCGACCGCCGCGCCGCCGTAGACATAGGTCGTGTACACCAGGACCGGAAGGCCTTCCCGACGTTTGGCGCGCCCGACGATGATGTACGTGCCCAGCGCCGCCGCCCCGCCAAGCGCCAACACGTCGCCGAGGAGCCGGCCGGGCTCGGCAAGGTCCTCCCCAAACAGGAGGGCAACGCCACCGAAGGCCACCAGGACTCCCACCACCGCCTGCCATGTCAGGCGCTCCTTGAGCACGGCGTGGGACAGCGCGGCAACCATCAGCGGGTGGGAAGTCACCAGCACGACCGAAGCCGCGACCGTGGTGAGCGTGAGCGAGGTGATCCACAGCCCGAAGTGGGCGCCAAGCACGCCCCCCAAGCCGAGGAGGATCACCGCCTCGCGCCGGGGGACACGGAGGCTCGCGACCTTCCCGAACGCGGCCAGGGCCGCAAAGACGATGGCTGCCATGAAGGTGACCCGCCACGCGGCAATTGCCAGCGGTTCGGTCCCGCTTGCAAGTACGAGCGGAGCGGAGATGGAGATGGCCAGTGCCGAGACGGCAAGGCCGGCGGGGGCAAACCGGGCCGAGGTTTCGCCTGCCGCCCCCGCCATGGCGCCAACCGAGGGCGAGGACAGATTTGAAGGCGGGGGCGGCCCGCCGCAGCGCGCTATCCCTTCTTCTCAGGCGGCGCTTTCGTCGGCAGCGGCGGGACCATCCCCTTCCGCTGCGCGAGCTTGCTGTGCCGGAGCCCGTAGAAGGCGTAGATCAAGACGCCCAAGAAGAGCCACCCGACAAACCGGATCCACGAATGGAAGGGGAGGCTCATCATAAGGCTGAGCGAGAGGACGATGGCCGCGAGGGGCACCCAAGGGAAAAGGGGCACCTTGAACGGGCGGTGGATGTCCGGGCGCTCGCGGCGGAGGCGCAGAATCCCGTAGGAAACGAGGATGAAAGCAAACAGCGTCCCGATATTGGTGAGCTCTGCCGCTTCGCCGATCCCCACAAACCCAGCGAAGAACGCGACGAAGAGCCCGGTCGTCCAGATGGTTCGCGAGGGGACGTGCCGTTTGCTCAGCTTTGCGAACCGCGCCGGCAGCAGGCCGTCGCGCGCCAGGGCGAAAAAGATCCGCGGCTGCGCGTAGAGTGAGACGAGCAGCACGCTCGTGATGGCAAAGAGGGCCCCCCCGGCAACCAAAGCCGATGCCGTCCCTTGCCCGTGGAACGAGAGGGCGTCGGCCAGCGCAGAGGAGGAGACCCCGAGTTCGGCCATTCCGAACCCTTGCGTCATCAGGCCCACGATAGTGAGTGCAACGAGGACGTACACGACGCTCGCGATGCCAAGCGACCCCACGATGGCGGTCTTCATGTCCTTGGCGGGATTCTTGGCCTCCTCCGCTGCCGTCGACACGGCGTCAAATCCGATGAACGCGAAGAAGATGATCGCCGCGCCCGTGAACGTGCCGCTCCAACCCATGGGCTGGAAATCGGCGAACGAGTTCCCGTTGAAGAGTGCCGCCGCCACCAGGACGAAGATCGCGATTGCTGCCAGCTTAATTAGGACAATCACGAAATTGAGGTTCGCCGCCTCCTTGGCACCGCGCGACATGAGGGCGGTGAGGAATAGGATAATTCCGATCGCGGGTAGGTTGATGACGCCACAGGTCCCTCCGGCGTCGCATACCGAGGGCGGGTGCGTCCACTCGAACGGCACGCCAAAGCCCGCCGTGAGGCTGTAGAAGTAGCCGGACCACCCGATGGCCACGGCGGTGGCTCCCACGGCGTACTCCAGGATCAGGTCCCAGCCGATGATCCACGCGAAGAACTCCCCGAAAGTCGCGTAGGAGTAGGTATACGCCGACCCGGCGACGGGGATCATGGACGCAAATTCGGAGTAGCAAAGCGCCACCAGGCCGCACGTGACGGCCGCGATGAGCATCGAGATGATGATCGACGGTCCGGCCCAGTTTCCGATCGCCGGCCCGATGAGGACGAAGATACCCACTCCGATGATATGGCCAACGCCCAGGAACGTCAGCTGCCAGGGCCCGAGGGTCCGCTTGAGGTGGGGCCCCCGTTCGGTGTCCGCGAGGATGGTATCGACGGATTTTCGGAGCTTGAGTCGCTTGATCTCGCTCTCGTTGAACGCGACCCGCATGATCTTCGAACTGACCGAATCGTCGTCTGCCACGTGTCTCCCCCCAACAAACGGCCCGCCGGGAGCACTAGACCTTGGTAGCGGTCCCTTCGAAGAACATCAGGTCGACCGTTATGGTGTAGGTG
>CBEUCC010000105.1:0-9011 GCA_965541515.1 uncultured Thermoplasmata archaeon | reverse complement strand
TTTCGGGACCCGCCGGCTCGTCGACCTCCAACACGAGGACCGGCGGGGGGCGCACGGTGCCGGCCAGCGCGGACACAGCCCGCGCCCGCAGTGGCACGACCGGCACAAAGAGGGCCCCGACGTCCTCGGCGGTCTCTTCCGCCAGGAACCGTGCGGGCGAGCCCTCAGCTGCGGCCGAAGCCACGGCATCGACGCGCGCGGCGCCCCCCGCGGGCGAGAGGGCGGCCGCGTGCGACAGGAGCGTTTTGACGCGCGCCGCCGCGTCGCTCCGGCCGCCGGGGCCGGCACTGCCGGTGAAGTGCGCGGCGCCGCCATGGGCGACGGCCCCAAACAGTTCGCGGCCGCCCCCGACCGCAAGGACGGTCGCCTGGTGGGTTACGGGGGCGGACGCCGGGAGCGACCCACGCCCGTGCGCGAGCAGGACGCGTCGGCGCCCCAAGTGGTACTGGCGTGCCGGCGGTAGGGGCTGGTCGGCCGCCATGCCATCCCATAACCACGTCGCGGACCGGATTGCGGTCTTGTCGTGGGGGCCCGTCGGCATGATCGCGCCTCCCCGGGACGCGCCTGCGCAAAGGAGGGGGCCGGCTCGGCGCGCCAGTTCGAGCATGACGATGCTGTCGGGCATGCGCAACCGCAGGCGCGGCTCGAACGGGGACGCCTCGCCCAAGATCGACCGGCCCCGCCCTTTGGGCTTGGCCAGAGTCTCGGGCGCTCGGTCAGCCGTGAGCGCGGCCGCCTCCGTGGCCGAGAGCGCGGCCAGTTGGCGTGCCACGCTCAAGTTGGGCACCACGACCGACAGCGGACAGAACTCGTCCCCGATCGCCACACGCAGGGCACCGACCCCGCTGGGAGCGGCCACGACCGTGCCCCCGTACGGCGTGCATACGGCCAGCGGCCGACCGGCCGCCAGCAACTTGGCCGCGAGCCCGATCGCGTCGCGCATCGCAGGTGGCCCGGTCGCGTGGAGGAGCGTGAGCGTCGGCCCGCAGGTGGCGCACGAAACGCGCTCGAATGCAAAGCGGCGTCCGCCCGCCCGCCGGGTTTCGGCTCGACAGTCCGCGCAAGGTGCAAAGCGCCCGAATCCGTAGGTGGTCCGGGTCATCGGGAGCGCGCGTGCGTGCGCGAACCGCGGCCCGCACGAGAGGCACTCGGTCCGCCCGTAGTGGTGGCGCCGCCCCGCGGCAGCCGCTTCGCGGGCGCAAGTCGCGCACGGCGCAAGGTCTTTCCCGATCTCGCCGGCCGGGACATCGCCCTCGCGGCCCCCGGCCGTCGCCTCAAGGATGTGGATACCCGGCGGGATCTCGCTCCCGCCCTCCTCGGCTCCCGCGGACACCACGCGCACCGCGCATTTGGCCCGCCGCGCTGCCCGCTGGACGGTCCGTTTGGCGCGTGCCACGGCCTCGGGCCGCGTGCGCGAGCGCGGCTCGGCGACTTTCACCTCGAGCCCCGCGCCCCACCGCCGGAGGACCACAGCGCCCGTTGCGACCTCGCGCGAGAACTCCTGGAGGAACGGCGCGTCCTGGAGCGGCCCCTCGAGTAGCAGCCGAACAGCGAGGTCGCCCGTGCGCGTCCCCCCCTTCCCCCGAAGCGCTCGCAGCAGATAGACGGTACGCCGGGCGGGCAGGTACTCAGGCCCCCGCGGCCAGGAAGCCGCAGGGGCCCTTTCCCCCCCCTTCCGACAAGGTACCCCTACCGGGTATCAATCGCGTTTGATCGTCGTGGTCTCAATCATGGAGACCGTCCGTGTGATGGACCGCCTGTAGCGGTCGCGGAAATCCATAATGAAGTCGTTGAACTCGTCCTTGCCAAGGAACCGGAGTTTCATCAGCAGGTCGTACTCACCCGTGACGCCGTAGACCTCGGCGACGTGCCGGTTGCGCAGCAGCCAGTCATCCGTGAAGCGCTCGGGCAGGCCCGACACCAGCACAAACGCGACGAACGACTCGCCCACGGCTTCGGGGTTGACCCGGATGGTGTATCTCTCGATGACCCCGGTGCGCGCGAGCTTGCGCATCCGGTTGTAGACCGTGGTAGGCCGCAGGCCCGTCACGGAGGCGAGCCGCTTGAGGCTGGCGCGCCCGTCGGAGCGTAGGGCATCCAGCAGTCGGCGGTCGGAGTCGTCGATGGCCAGGGTAGGCACGCTGGCTTGAGGGCATGAAGAAATACATAGAGATTTGCCTAGAAATGGGAGGATTTTCCATCATGAAGCTGCATACGGCACAGACATTCCATTCTACGGTGAAAAACCTGATTATCCCGTTCGGCTTTGGACCCCTGCGCGACCTTGAAGCGCCGCCCGGCGCTTTGGGCGCGGAATGAAAGGGGGGGGCCCGGCGGAACGAACACTGATCAGGGACACATGGGTCGTCACGCAGGACGACGACCGGCGGCTCGTGCAAGGGGACGTCCTGGTCGAGGGCGACCGGATCGCCGGTGTCGGGCCCGGCCTCGGGCAGGCTGACCGGGTCATCGACGGGCGGCGACGCATCGTCATTCCCGGGATGGTCAACGCCCACGGCCACATCGCGATGCACCTGATGCGCGGGGTGGCCGACGATATTGCCCTCGAGGCGTTCCTGGAGCGCACATTCGCCGTCGACTCGCGACGCGCCTCCAAGGACATCGAGGCCGGCGCACGGCTCGGGGCGCTCGAACTCCTGCGGACGGGCTCGACCACGTGTGTCGACCTCTACTACGACCAGGACGCGGTGGCCCGCGGGCTGACCTCGCTCGGGATCCGGAGTTGGCTGGGCTGGGCGGTCCTGGACGAGAAATTCACGACACAAAAGGGCAAGCCGCTCTCCAACTGCGAGGCCTGGGCGGGGCGTGCCCGGGAGTTCACGCGCGTGACCCCGGTGGTCGCACCCCAGGGGGTCTACGTTTGCGGCGAGGAGACATACCGGGGCGCGCGCGAGCTGGCGGACCGGCTGGACATCCCGCTCCACACACACCTCTCCGAGACGCGACCCGAGGTCTACAACCACAAGCAGGCCGCGGGCGTGCGTCCCGTCGAGTGGCTGGACAAGATCGGCTTCCTCTGCGAGCGGCTCTCCGCGGCCCACCTCGTGTGGGTGACCATGAACGAGCTCGACATGCTCAAGCGGGCGGGGGTCGCTGCCGTGCACTGCCCCGCGTCCAACATGAAACTGGCCTCGGGGGGCGTGGCGCCGGTCCCGGAGATGATGGAGCGCGGGATTACCGTGGCCCTCGGGACCGACGGCGTGGCGTCCAACAACTCCGTCAACATGTTCGAGGAAATGAAGCACGCAGCGCTCCTGCAGAAGTCGGCGCGGTGGGACGCCCGGGTGATGACCGCCCAGCAGGTCTTCGACATGGCCACGCGGGGTGGTGCGGCGGCGCTGGGTGCGTCAAACGCGCTCGGTTCCATCGAGGTCGGGAAGCAGGCGGACCTCGTCCTCATCGACCGGGGGAGCCCGTCGCTCGCGCCCTTGCGGGAGGACAACCTCATCTCGGGGCTCGTGTACGCCGGAGGCACGGACATGGTGGACACCGTCCTTGTCGCGGGCGAGGTCGTCCTGGAAGGTGGCCGGCCGACGAAGGTGGACGAGGGTGCGGTCGTGCGCGAGGCGGAAACCGCGGCCGCCGACCTGATGGAGCGAGCCGGGGGAGACTAGCAGATGGCAACGCGACGCGTGGGTGATGCAAAGGCAGGCGAACTGAAGATCTCGTGGGCGCGGGACCACATGCCCGTCACGGGGGCGCTCATGAAAAAATATGCGGTCTCGCGGCCGCTGAAGGGCGTGAGCCTCTCGATGGCCCTGCACCTCGAGGCCAAGACCGCGGTGCTCGCGCTCTCGCTCAAGCAGGCTGGGGCCCGGGTGCGCGTGGCCGGGTGCAACCCGCTGACAACGGACGACGACGTGGCAGCGGCGCTGCGCGAGCGGCACAGGCTGGCCGCCTACGGGCGCCGCGGGGAGACGGATGGCGAGTACTACGAGGCGCTCGATGCCGTGCTCGACGGGAAGCCCCAGGTCGTCGTCGACGACGGAGCCGACTTGCTCTTCCTGCTCCACGAGCGGCGCACGCGCGACCTTGAGCGGGTGGTCGGCGCCAACGAGGAGACCACGACCGGCGTGGTTCGGCTCCGCGCGATGGCCGCAGAGGGCGCGCTGCAGCTTCCTGTCTTCGACGTAAACGACGCCCAGATGAAGCACCTCTTCGACAACCGCTACGGCACGGGGCAGTCGGTGTTTGACGGCCTCTTCACGGCCACCAACCTGCTCATCGCCGGCAAGGCGGTCGTCGTGGCGGGCTACGGGTGGTGCGGCCGCGGGATCGCTCGCCGCGCCGACGGCCTGGGCGCACGCGTCATCGTCACGGAGGTCGACCCCGTCCGGGCCATCGAGGCCGTGATGGATGGCTTTGCGGTGATGCCCTTCGCTCGGGCCGTGCGCGAGGCGGACTTCGTCATCACGGCCACCGGCGTGCGCGATATCCTGCGCGCCGAGCACCTGGGGCACCTGAAGGACGGGTGCGTGCTTGCAAACGCCGGCCACTTCAACGTGGAGTTGGACCCGCGGGTCCTCAAGGCGGGGTCGAGGCGCCGGCGAAAAGTGCGCGCCTCGGTGGACGCGTACGAACTCAAGACCGGCCAGACGGTCTACCTCGTCTCCGACGGGCGCCTGGTCAACCTCGCCGCCGGGCAGGGGCACCCGGTCGAGATCATGGACATGTCATTTGCCGTCCAACTCGCGTGCGCCGTCGAGTTGTGGCGCCGGCGCGGTAAGCTCGGTCCCGCCGTCCACCCGGTGCCGCCCAAGATTGACCAGCAGGTCGCGCGCCTGAAGCTGCGTACGCTCGGGGTCAAGCTCGACCGCTTGACGCCCCGCCAGGAGGAGTACATCCACTCGTGGCGCCAGGGGACCTGAAGGACGCGGGGGCAGGCAATGGGCTACCTCGCGGTCGCAGGCCACACCAACATCGACTACCTCGCCCACGTGGACCGGCTCCCGGCCCCCGACGAGTCCATGGAATTCACCGGGACCGTCCGGGCGCTTGGTGGTACGGCGGCCAACATCGCAGTCTCGGCGGCTCGGCTCGGCGTTCCGGCCGCGCTCCTTTCGTTCGTTGGCGACGACTTCCCCCCCGAGTTTTCCAAGGAGTTGGAGGAGGCGGGGGTCGACACGACGCCGGTGGTCCGCGTGCGCGGCTCGACCACGCCGGTCTGCTGGGTATTCACCGACCCCCGCGAGCGACAGGTCGCGTACATGTCGCAGGGGGCCGCCGCAGAGGCGGACCGGCGTGCGGTGCCAAGAGCCGCCCTGGCGGGGGCGAAGGTGCTCCACTTGGCGACCGGTCGGGCCGACCACCACATGCGGACGGCGGCCGAAGCCGCCCGGCGGGGGCTCGAGGTCAATTTCGACCCCGGGCAGGAGCTCTCCTATGTTTGGACGCCGCGGAAATTCCGCGCGATGCTCGCGTACTGCGATGGCCTCTTCCTGAACGCCCACGAGACGCGGCTTGCGCTCAAGTACCTGAAACGGACGCGGGCCCGGGACCTCCTCGACTATGTGGACATGGTCGTGGGGACGCGAGGGCGGCAGGGGAGTTTCGCGCTGACACGCGACGGGCGGCTCTCGGCGCCGGGGATCCCGGCCCGGCACACCGTGAACGCGACAGGGGCGGGCGACGTGTTCCGCGGCGGCTTCTACGGGGCTCGCTGCCGGTCGCTCCCGCTCGAGGAGTGCCTGCGCTGGGGCAACGCCGCCGCATCCCTCGGCGTCGAGCGAGCCACGGGCGCGCCCGCCCGCTTGACCGTCGCGGCGCTACGGCGCCGCTTGGGGCGCTCCCAGGCCTGAGTCGTGCCCCCCCCGCCTCACGCTTTCGCCGGTGCCGGTGCCACGCGCGAAAGGTTCTTCGTGGGGCTTCGCTTGCCCGTAGGTGGGAGGGTTCACACGCTCGTCCTGCGCACCGTATGGTACGGGTCATTTCTCATGGAAGGTGACCGCGTGGTCGCCTCAGCACCCTTCCCCAAGGACGCGCGCGAGGTGGCGCGCCGACTCGAGCTCCTCCGGGCCGGGGAGGTCCTGGCCGAGGAGAAACGGCTCGCCGGTCGCGGAGGCCCGCTCTGGGTCACTGAACGTCGGCTGCTAAAGCTAGGTTCGCTCGCGCCACCCGAGGAGAGCCCGCCGGACCTCGCCTCCCGGGCGTCGGAGTTTGGCTTCTCGCCTGAGCTGCGGCGCGAGGCGTTCTTCATCCTCGCTCGCGCGTCCGTGGCCTCGACGCGCGGCCGCGACCTTGCCGCCATCCAAGCGGTGCGTGCCTACGAGGAATTGCTCGAGGCGGGCAACCGACTCGCCGAACGCCTGCGCGAGGGCTACGGCCTGCACTTCCCCGAACTGGCGCGCCTGGTCCCCACCGAGCGCTATGCACGGCTGGTGGCGGGGGGCCGCCCGCGCGACGAGATGATGGTCGAGCTCGGGATGGACCCTCAGGAGACCGCAGGCGGCCCCCTTGAGCCCCAGGACGAGGCGGCCATTCGCCGGCTCGCTGAAGTGCTCGTCCGCCTGGAGGAGGAGCAGGAAAGGTACGCGCGAAGCGTTGAGCAGGCGACACGCGCGGCCGCGCCCAACCTCTCGGCGCTCCTTGGTCCGATGCTCGCCGCGCGCGTGCTCGAGTCGGCGGGGTCGCTTGCCAAGCTCTCCCGCATGCCGGCATCCACCGTGCAGCTCCTCGGCGCCGAGAAGGCGCTCTTCCGGCACCTGCGAGACGGAAGCCGCCCGCCCAAACACGGCGTGCTCTTTCTCCACGCTTCCGTCCATTCCGCGCCGCCGTGGGCGCGGGGGAAGCTCGCCCGGGCGCTCGCCTCGAAGGCGGCCATCGCGGCGCGCGCCGACGCGTTCGGCTCGTCGAAGGACATAGGTGTGGGGCTTCGCGAGGCATACGAGCGCCGCCAGGCCGAGGTCCTGCGAATGGGACCGCCCAAGCGCGCAGGCCGAGCGACAGGCAAGTCCGTCGAATCCCGCGGCGGGCGCCCCCGCCGGCACCCAGGCAAGCGGTTCGGCTGAGAGCGGACTCCGGTGGTGGGAGACGGGGGTTTGCCGCGGTGGCGAGCCTGTCCGTCGCGGCCTTCGCCTGGACCCTGCTGCTCTGTGCCCCGGGTGGCGTGTGGCGGGGCTTTCGCGGGGGCCGGCCAGCGCGACCACTCGGGGGGAGGGAGTAGCCCCGGGCAGATTCGAACTGCCGTCGCAAGGTCCAGAACCTCGCATGATTGACCGCTACACTACGGGGCTGCGGGGGAGCCTCGCACTTGTTTTCCTCCTAAAAGCGTTTCGCTGGGGAGCCCGGCCCGATGGGGCAACGCCGGGCCGGTCGGTCACGACCGGCCGGACAGCTCCTGGAAACGACCGACCACGAATGCGCGCTCCAGTGACGCCAGGAAATACCCGGCCCGGGGCCCGCGGTCGCGGCCGGTGAGTGCGATGTACACGGCGCGGAACGCGTCGCGCGGCGGCAAGGAGGTCGCTTTCGCGCTCTCAAAGACCGCGTTGTGAATCGACTCGCCCTGCCACGGCGCCGCGGAGAGGTGTTGGGCAAGGTCCCCGAAGAACACATTCGACCCCTCGGGCAGACGCGAGGCCGGGACCTGCGAGACGTCCTGGAGGATGCGGATGCGGTCGCCGTCGCGGACGTAGCGGGCGACAAACGCGCGCGCAAGGGCGAGTCGCCCTTCGAGGCGGGCGGCGGTCCCCTGGCCGGGCGGGGGGAGGTCACCGGAGCGCTCGAGGACGGAGAGGGCGTCCTTGGCGGTGGACGCAAGTTGCGCGATGGTGAGCAGGTGGCCGAAGGCGACCGTGCCGTAGTCCACGGGGGACCCGGGATCGAGTTGGCTAAGTTCCAGCGCGCGCCGCATCAGTTCTGGATCCTCGCGCCGTGAGGGGTCGACCCTCCCCGCGACGATCCCCTGCGCGCGCTCGAACTCCTCCATCAGCGGCAGCAGTTTCGAGGCCGGGTCGAAGTCCTTGTGCTTGTTGGGCTCACCCCGGAAGTAGAAGTAGCGCACCGCCTCCGGCGGCAGCACGTCGACGAGCTCGGAGAGTGCCATGACGTTCCCCTTCGACTTGGACATCTTCGCGCCGCCGACGAGGATGTATTCGTACACGACAGGTTCCGGCGGTGCGTAGCCAAAGACGCGCTGTGAGATGACCTTGGACGTGTCATAGGAGCCGCCAGCTGCGGAGTGCTCCTTCCCGAAGGGCTCGCACGTGATGCCCAGGATCTGCCAGCGCGCGGCCCACTCGACCCGCCAAGTCAGCTTTCCGCGGCGCAGGGACTGGGTACCCTCATGCCCACATCCGGTGATCTGCTTGTTCCCCGCGACCCCGCCCGTGCACCGGTAGTGGACCTGTTGGCCCTCCAGCGTGGTCGCGGTCGTCGTCGCGACGCGGCCGCACTGATCGCAGATGGGGTCGAAGGGCAGCCACCCCTCGGGCTTGCGGGAGCCAGAGACCTCCTCGAGGATCGACTGGATGTCCGGCGCGTGCTCGATTGCCGTGCGGATCGCGGTGTCGTACTCTCCCGCCGCGTACATCCGGGACCCCCGTTTCTCGACGGGCCGCGCACCGAGCGCCTCGAGCGAGTCCAGGAATGGGAGGATGAAGTGGTCCGTGAGCCCCTCGTGGCACCCGCTTGGGTCCGGGAGTTTGCAGACCGGCTCCCCCAGGCGATCCGAAAACGAGGCGGGCATCTGCTCCGGGACCGCGCGCAGTGGGTCGACGTCGTCGGCTATCCATATCACGTCGGCCTCGCCGCCGGCTTCCCGAACCGCGCGCGCGATGCCGTCCGCGTAGACCACATCGCCCGCATTGCCAAGGTGGATGAGGCCCGAGATGGACGTGCCCGAGGCGACGTGGTGGGTCCTTCCCCGCTCAAGGAGCCTGCCGGCAACCACGTCAGCCCAGTGCAAACCGCCCGCCCCCAGCCGCCGGGGCTGCCCTAGAGCGCGCGCGCCCGGATCAGGCCCCGCAGCGGGACGCCGCTGACGGCGTCCT
>CBEUCC010000104.1:0-9072 GCA_965541515.1 uncultured Thermoplasmata archaeon | reverse complement strand
AGGCAGGCGGTTTGGGCTTGGAGGCCCGCGCCATCGGGCAGAACGGGTTTACGCACACCTCGTCGGGGTTGCGGAAATTCCCGCACACCGTGCAACGGTTCTCGCGCGGGCGGTTCCTGTACTTGCGTCGCCGCCGCTTGGCCATCGGGCCCCCCTAGGAGGGCCGTCTATCTTGAGGTTTGGGTCTAAACGCCGCGCGTCCCCTCACGGAGGTACCAACGCCAGCAGTGGCCTGTCGGACCGCAGCGAGAACTCCCGGCGGGCGCCGCGCCTCCCAACCGCGAAGGTGACCTGCCCGTGGGCGCGCCGGACAACCACGGTGGACTCCCCCGCCTGCTCGAGCGCCGCCTGGACGCGGCGCAACTGCGCTGGCAGTGCGTCCGAGCGCACCTCGACTAGCTTCTCAAGCCCGTCGCCCGGGTAGGAACGCAGGTTGCGCCCGTCGCGGACGGACTCCACAAAACCCACGGCCGCCAGCGACTGGAGCCCGCGACGCGCCGACTGCGGGGAGGTCTGGGCCGCGCGCGCGACCTCGGCCACCGTCATGCCCGGCGACTGGCTCACCGTACGCAGGAGCAGGAGCGCGCGGGGGCGGCGCAACGCTTCGAGGGCGCGCGTCTTGTGTGCGTCGGTAGTGCCCGGTACGTGCGCCACGCGAGCGCGCCCCTCGCGCCGGGTCTGCACGAGGCCGGCCTCCTCGAGGACGGACAGGTGCCACCGCACGGACGGCGGCGTCGTGCGCAGGCTGCGGGCAAGCTGCGCGACATTGGTGAAGGGCTGGTCCAGCAGGATCTGGAAGAGCGCGGCCCGCGCCGGGTGCGCGAGCAGCCCGGCGCCGGGAGCCTGCTCCTCGCGGCCCCTGGCGGCGCCCCCCGCTGGCGTGAGCACCTCCCGCAGTGCACGCCCGAGGGGCTTTCGCGTCCTACCCTTCGCCACGGACGCGCCCCCCCCCTTTAGGCCCCCCGCCCGCTGTCTTCCAGGACGAGCTCGATCAACTGCTCCGGGGTAAGACCGAGGATCGGCTCGGGCTCGAGCGCGTCGACCAGGAGGCGTACGCGCTCATGGGCCTTGTCCGACAGGCCGAGTGTTTCGATCCGTTTCCTGACCTCGGCCCGCCATGCCTCCGGCGTTTCGGCCTCCCCCGCGTGGTCCTTCGCCCGGTGCTTCCGGTGCTGGGGCTCCACGATGACACCGAGCCCCCGGCGGATCTCGTAGGGGGCGATACGGTGACTGTGGCGGCTCGCGCGGGTCTTGAGGACCCGCAGCGTCCTTGACACCATGTGGCCCTCCACCACCGTCCGGAGGTGCACGATATTGTCCGCGAGGTACATCGGGATCGCGGTCTCGGGAGACGACAAATGGCCGCCGTCGCCATGCTCCTCGAGGGTCGCAAGCACCGTGCCAATCCTCTTGCCCTGCTTGAAGAGGAACGAGAGGAGTTCGCGCTGCTCGTACTTGGTCGGCGTCGCCCACAGGACGGGCGTCAACGGGTCGATCACAATGCGCGCGTCGGACGACCCCCACGACGATACGAAACTCTGGAGCTCCTTCAGGATGAACTCCCTGAATTGCTTGCCCGACGCGTCGATGAAGATGATCTGCTCGCGCTCGAGCGCCTGCGTGAGGTCGTCGAACCCCATCTGCTGGGCCTCCTCGATGATCTGATCCGGGGGCTCGTCGAGCGTGATGTAGATGCCCTCCTGCCCGTCGGCAAGCCCGCGGCGCAGGAACTGGGTGGCGAGCGTGGTCTTGCCCGCGCCCGAGGGCCCGATGACGACGGTCGCCGAGTGCTTGTTCAGCCCGCCGTAGAGCATGCTGTTCAAGCCGAAGATTCCGCTCTTGATCTTGCGGTGGTCGGGCGTTGTAGACACCGGGGCCCGGGCCGGGCGCAAACGCGCTGGCCCCGGCCCGCGCGATGCGGCGGACGCCTATTGAACCTTCGCCGCGCGCGCCCCGTCAGCGCTTGCCCTTGCGCCGGCCGCGCTTGGCTTGCGGGCCCTTGCCCTTGCGCCGGCCGCGCTTGGCCGGCGGGCCCCTGCCCAAGGTCGCCTTCCTCTTGCTATCCGTCCCGGTCTTGAAGGCGACCCGCACTTCCTTGAGCGGGGAGGTCCCCGTGCGGTTGCGCGCCCCTTTGTCCAGGCTCACGAGCACGAGCTTTGCCGCGCGCACCGCCTCGCGCTCGGCGCGGTCCACATGCGTGCGCGCTTCGGGGGGCAACGGCAACGCACGCAGCAACTCCCGCGCGGCCAGGGCAAACTCCGTCGCCGCGTTGAGGGCCGCTTCCGCGGCCTCGGCCCGGTCGATGTCCAGCGCCTTGGCCATTACCGGCGCCGCCTCCCGGCGCAACCGTTCCACTGCCGACATGAAGTCGTCGCCTGCCCGTGCGTTTCCCTTAGAGCCCGATTTCTTGGTCAATGGAGCCTCCTCCCTTGGCTTTGGCGATCCCGCCCTCGTCCACGTCGGCGCCATGGGCGGTGCGCACCCCCGGACCGAACGTGATCAGCAGGCGCCGGTCCCCGTACGTGGCTTCCTTCACGTCGCGGCCAAGCAGCGTGTAGGGAAGCATGAGCGAGCGCTTGAAGTTGCCGTACCTGACGATGACCTCCGACCCGCGCGCGAACACGTCGAACTTCTCCGACTCGAGGTAGGGCATGTGCAACGAAATCCGCACGTTCCCCCCCTCCAACGACTCCACCTGGATGGGCGGCGGCAGGTCGATTGTCGCGAGCGGCTCACGCTCCTTGTACAGCGCTGCGGCGTACTCGCGAAGCGCCTTGTGTCCCAGCACCTCGCGCCGGAAGAAGGGCGCCAGGAGGATCGGGATGCCGAAGAACTCCTTCCCGATCGTCTGGAGGTGCGCACTCTGGTCCGCCTTCATCCTCCGGAAGTAGGGGTCGGACACCTCTTCCGGGATGACCTTGTTGACCACCACCTGGTCGACGTGGAACCCGAAGAGGCAGAGGTACGAGAGGGTCCGCTGGGCCTCCCGGAGCACCATTTTCTCGGGGTTCACGACGATGCGCACGGAGGACAACTTGGGGTCCGTGAGGATCTGGTTGATGTCCTTGACGCGCTCGTGCAATGTGCCGATCGTGTCGACGACGAGGTCGGTCGGGAAGGGGATGCTGGAGACGCGCCCGAGCGTCCCGCGGCCCACCTTTACGGCACGCCGGAATGTCTTGAAGAAACGCCGGTAGTACCAGTCGATCGCGTCGGGGATGGAGAGCAGCCGGAGCGTGTCGGCCGTCGGCGCGGTGTCCAGGATCAGCACATCGTACTTGCCGTGCTCGTGGATTCGCTGAACCTGAAAAAGCCCCGCCAGGAGCTCAAAGCCGGGGATGTACGCAAGCTCCTTGGCGGTGAGCGCGTCGACCCCCTGCGATTCGAAGAAGGTGACGAGGTAGGCCTCGACCTCCCGCCAGTGCGTCTCGATCTCGTGCTGGAGGTCGATCTCGAGCGCCCACAGGTTGGAAACGACCTCGGTGGGCCTGCCCGAGAGGTCCATCTCGAGCGTGTCGCCAAGCGAGTGCGCGCTGTCGGTGGACATGACAAGCGTCCGCTTGCCGTGGTCAGCGGCATAGAGGCCGGTGGACGCGGCGGTCGTGGTCTTGCCCACGCCCCCCTTCCCCGTGAAGAGAATGACGCGCTCGAGGCGCCCCTTGGGCGCGCGCCCCCGCCTATCCGCGGCCGTGCGCTGGCCCGAGGCCCTCTTCTTCGACGACGAGCGCTGCGCGGCGGCCCGCCTCTTCGAGGGCGGGCGCTTCTTTCCTGTGGCACGAGCCATGGCCGCCGGACGTGGCGCGGGGGATTTGAATTGTGGGGGTGCACTTCAGTCACCGACGCCGTCCTCGGTGACGGAGAACACGGCCTCCCCCTCCGGAAGGCTCGGCGAGTCGATGAGCCGCGCGATGCGCTTTGGGACCTTCGACTTCCGTAGGTACAGGCGGTAGGTCGCCATGTGGCCCACGATGTGGCCTCCGATCGGGCGCGTGGGGTCCCCGAAGAACGCGTCCGGTTTGGACTGCACCTGGTTGGTCACGTAGACCACGGCGTTTCCCTGGTCTCCGAATTTGAGCAGCGTGTGCATGTGGGTGTTTAGCTTCTGCTGGCGCTCCGCCAGGGTGGCGCGGCCAACGAACTCCGCGCGGAAGTGGGCGGTGAGCGAGTCGACGATGAGCAGCCGCACGGGATGCTCTTTGGCAAGCTCGAACGCGCGCTCGGCGAGCAGCATCTGGTGGTGCGAGTTGTACGCCCGGGCGACGTGGATCTTCTTCAGCGTCTCGCGTCCGTCGAGGCCCCCGTGGGCGGCCATCTGCAGGATGCGCTCCGGGCGGAACGTGTTCTCCGTGTCGATGAAGAGGGAGTGGCTGGCCAGACCACCCTCGTCCTCCGGGAGCGTGACGTTCACCGCCAGCTGGTGGGCGACCTGGGTCTTGCCCGACCCGAACTCGCCGAACGCCTCGGTGATGGCCTGGGTCTCGAAGCCGCCGCCAAGAAGCTCGTCGAACGCCTTGGACCCGGAGGCGAGCCTGCGCATCGTCTTGCGGCGGTCGAGCAGGACGTCGCCGGTCTCGAAGTTCCCCACGTCCGCCGCCTTGCGGGCCGCGGCGATGATCTTCTGGGCGCTCGTGACGCCGATGTCGACGTCGTCTGCAAGCACGGAAGGGCTGGCCACGGCGATGGCGAGGAGGTCGTCGTATCCGGCGCCTTTGAGTTTCTCAAGGGTGGCCGGCCCAACGCCAGGCAGTTCTTCGAGGGCTTCGGCCACGGGTTACCACCTACGGGGTACCACCTACGGGGTACGGAGGCGCCATCGCCGCCCGGGGTATAAAAACGGGAATGGGGGGTCAGCGAAAGTTGGTTGGGTTTCAGGACGACCCGAGCCACCGGGTGAGCGCCCGCCGCTCGGCCCGTCGCAGTTTCTTGGATGCGGCGGCCTTGGACACGCCGGTGTAGCGGGCAAGCGCGGTGAGGTTGACGCGCGCCGGCACCTCGTAGTAGCCGAGGTCGAGCGCGAGCCGCAGGAGCGCGCGCTGCTCGCGGGTGAGGTCATCGGCGGTGGCGTCGGCCGGCCCCTTGCGCACCTGGCGGACCTCGTAGGGGATGTCCGCGGCGTCGAGCAGCTTGAAGGGCGCCTTCGAGTCGCCGAGCATGACGAAGGACACCGAGACGGTCTCCCGGTCGACGTGGACCGGCCCGTCGAGGAAGGCCTCGGCCCCGACAGTGCGCCACGCGTCCTGGAGCAGGTCGGGGATGTGGGCGCGCAGCAGGACTGTGTAGACCTTCCGGTCCTTGTCGATGTCGAGGACCTCGAAGTGCTCGAGGTTGTAACGTTTGTGGAGTTGGCCGACCTGCTTGGTGAGCTCCTCCCCGCTGTAGAGCCGGGAGCGGCGGTGGACCTCGGCGATGAGGATGGCGGTGCGGTCGGCGACCGCGAAGACCCGCAGGATGTCGAGCCGCTGGTTGGAGCGGAAGAAGCGGTCGGGAAGGACACGGGCCTCGATGAGCGCGCTCGTGGGAAACGAGATCCGGACCTGTTTCACGGGCGTCACCAAGGCAGCACTGGCCTATGGCGGCCACGGTTAACATGTTAACTCCATGCTCAATGCTTTTTCGCCTTTGCGCCCCACGCGGCGGGCGGATCCGATGCCTGACTCTGAAAGGGTAAATACCCTGACCTGGGATCGCCGGGGGAGGTTTGGTATGGCGCGCGCGCGGGAAGGACTGGGCCGGCGGGCAGTGGCTGTCGTGGCTGCCCTGTTCATGATAGTCTCGGCCGCGCCGATGCTCCCCCCCACCTCGGCCGACGGGGGAGGCCCCACGCCGCTTGCGGTGTTCCCCTACACCGAGCGAGCGATGGAGGGCCTTGAGACCCACTTCCTTACGCCGCCCCCCACGGCTGACGACCTGCACGCGCTGGCCTTTGCGCCCGACGGGCACCTTGCCCTTGCCGCCGGCAGCCACAACCAAATCTTGAGTTGGGACCCGGCCACGAACGAGTCGCGTCTGCTCAACAATGGGACGCTCGGCGTGCTCTACGGCCTGGCGTGGAAGGACGACTCGAGCGAGGCCCTCGCGGTCGGGACGGACGGCGGCCTCTACAGATACGACGCGTCGGGCGTTACGGCGCTTGCCCCCCAGAATACGACGATTTGGGTCGGTGTCGCGTACTTCCCGGGCCTCGGCTACCTCGTCGTGGGGACGGGCGGCGGGATCTTCTTCCTCAACGGTTCGCAACGCACGCTCGTGGCCTCGCCCACGACGGAGGACCTGCTGGATGTGGCGTACGACCCCGTCGGTGACCGGGCGCTCGCCGTGGGCGCGGCCGGTACCGTCGTTAGCGTCGAGCGGACGGGGCAGACGGCGCTCGTCGCGTCGCCCGTGGTCGATCACCTGCGCGGCGTGACCTTCGAATCGGACACCGGCCGCGGCCTCATCGTCGGCGGCACGGGAACGATGCTCACCTACGCGTCCGGCCTGGTCTCGAACGAGACACACACGAACACCACCGGCGACTACTGGGCCGTCGCGGCCTCCAACTCGTCGGTGCCCTCGGCCGTGGCGATCCACAACCAGACGGAGGGCTGGATCATGTTCCACAACTCGACCGCCGACCAGGTCGTCTCGCTCGGGCGCGGCCTCACACGTGCGCGGGCCGTGGCCATCGACGAGCGCGACGGGTCGGCCCTTGCGGCGGGAATATCGGGCACCCTCTTCCGGGTGTGGCCAAACGGAACCGTCGTCAACATCTCGGACGCGTTCCAGCCGCCGCTCTTTGACGCCGCCTGGAGCCCGGACGGCGCGGAGGCGCTCATGGTGGGCAGCGCCGGTATCGCGTTCCACTACGACCGGCTGTCCGACACGGTCACGCGGCTATCGGTGCCCAACCCAACCTCGTCGATGACGGGGGTCTCGTGGGCGCCCAACGGCAGCGGGGCGCTCATCACCGGCTTCAACACCTTCTGGTGGTACGACCAGGTGACCGGCAATTTTTCCGAGCCGGTCGGCAGCGTGACGATGGACCTGACGGGAGTGGCGTGGCGGCCCAACCGCACAGAGGCCTTGGTCATCGGAACCGCTGGGTACATCGGCCTGTGGGATGGCGCGTCGCTCACGCGGATCAGTTCGACCTCGCTCTTCAACACCTTCCAGGGGCTCGCGTGGCACACCGACGCCGACGGGACCGGCGATTTTGTCTACGTCGCCGGGTCGAACGTGGTCGCGAGCTACACACCGGGCCAAGGCCTCACGACCGTCACGCGGGTCGGGACTTTCTTCGGCGTCGGCTACGAGGGCGAGAACGTGTGGGTCGTGGGCCGGAACACGACCCACTTCTACGACGCGTCTATCGGCATCTGGCAGACCAAGACGCTCGCGCCGCTCATGGAGGGCGCGTGGCTGCGCGCGCTCGCGAGCCCCCCGGGCGCCGACGCCCTGCTTGTGGTGGGCGACAACACGTTCATCGGCTACCTGAACGCAACCGGCGTGAACCGGTTCTACGCGGGGTACAACGCGCACTACTTCGCGGTGGACTACAACCCCGTCACCGGCGAGCCGCTCATCGTGGGCGAGCACCTCCTGGCGTTCACGATGCGCGAGGGGTATTTCCCGAACCTCGCGCCGCGCGTGGTCCTTAGCGCACCGCTGGACGGGGCCAACTTCACGACGGCCCAGACCATCGCGTTCGATGCGTCGCAGTCCTTCGACCCCGACAACGACCCCCTGACGTTCAGCTGGTGGGACAGCGCGAGCGGCTTCCTCACGGCAGGCGCGTCCTTCGGTGCGCAGTTGCCCGTCGGCAACCACACGATCACGGTCTTTGTCGACGACGGACTCGGGCACAACGTGAGCGCGTCGGTCGACATCGTCGTCGTTGAGGCCCTTTTTACGCCGGTGCCCGTCGTGTCCAGCCCCGACCCGAACGTCACGTGGCGCGACGACCAAGACATCACGTTCGACGCTTCGCTTAGCTTCGACCCCAACGCCGGCGACACGCTCACCTTCCTATGGCGATCGAGCCTCGACGGCGTCTTGGGGAACTCCTCGGTCGTCGTGCGGGCGCTCTCGGCCGGCACACACCAGGTCACGCTGACCCTCACGGACAGCGCGGGCCTTACGGCCAACTCGACGTTTACCCTCAGTGTCATCCCCGGGAACCGCGCCCCGACCCTCGTCGTGGCGTCGCCTTCCGAGGGTACGCTCTACCACGCGAACATCCCCATCACCTTCGACGCGCGCGCCAGCAGCGACCCGGATTCGGCGTCGTTCACCGTGCGTTGGGTCGTCGACGGGCTGGAGGTCGCCCAAGGCCTCATCCTGAACCGGACGCTTGCGGAGGGGACGCACACGCTACTCGTGGAGGCCAGCGACGGGTCGAAGTCCGCGTCCACGACGCTGCAGTTGACCGTGGGCGCACCCCTCAACCTCAAGCCGGTCTTCGAGTCGGTCGGGCCCCCCAACGGCGCAGTCCTCACAGGGCAAGTGGTTTTCACCGGGACGATGGTGGACGACCCGGCGGGCCCGGTGACGCGCGTCGAAGTGCAGTTCGGCCAAGGCACCGAATGGGTCGCGGCGCAGGGGTCGGTGAGCTGGTCGGTCTCGTTCGACTCGCGCACGGTGCCCAACGGGCCGTTCACAGTGTCCTTCCGGGCGCACGACGCGGAGAACACAGTGGTGCTCACACGCACGTACACCGTGGACAACCCGTTCGTCAACACACCGCCCTCCGTCGAAGTTCTCACGCCCCGACCGGGCACGACGGTCGCCGGTCTGATGACGCTCGCCGGGACCGTGGGTGATACGGACGGGAACGAGACGACGGTCGAGTGGCGCGTCGCCAACGGCACCTGGACGGCCGCGCAGGTGACCGGCCCGACCTGGAGCGCGACGGTGGACCTCACGGGACTTGCGGGAGGGCCAGTGACCTACGAGATCCGCGCGAGCGACGGGACCGACGAGAGCGAGACCGTCCAATTGACGGTGATTGTCGACAACCCCGCACCGGCCGGCGGGTTCATCCCAGGGGCCGGGCCGTTGCTCGCCCTGGTCGCCCTGGCAGGGGCCGGGGCGCTC
>CBEUCC010000103.1:0-9140 GCA_965541515.1 uncultured Thermoplasmata archaeon | reverse complement strand
GGGGGCCGCTGCAGCTTCGACACGGAGATCCGGAAGGGGTCGCGGCACACCTGCCGCGCCAGGTCCTCCATCTCCCTTTCCATGGTCGCCGAGAAGAGGAGTGTCTGCCTGTGCCGCGGGAGCGCTCCCACGATCCTGCGGACATCCGGGAGGAACCCCATCTCGAACATCCGGTCCGCCTCGTCCAGCACGAGGACCTGGAGGCCCCGAAAGTCGGCGTTCTTCCGGTCCATGTGGTCGAGCAGCCGGCCGGGCGTGGCGATGACGATGTCCACCCCGCGGCGCAGCGCCCGCGTCTGGGGGTCCATCCCCACGCCGCCGTAGACCGCCCGGCCCTGGATCCGCGTGCCGCGGGCCAGGTCGCCAAGGACTTGCTCGATCTGCGCCGCGAGTTCTCGCGTCGGCGTGAGCACCAGGACGCGCGACTTGCCGCGGGTCTGCTTCTGGAGCCCCTGGATGATGGGCAGCAGGAACGCCGCCGTCTTTCCTGAACCCGTCTGGGCCGTGCCGATCACATCGCGTCCCGCGAGGATCGCGGGGATCGCCTCCTTCTGGATCGGGGTGGGGTGTTGGTAGCCAAGGCCTTGCACTGCTTTGAGGAGGATCGGGTCGAGGCCTAGGTCGTCGAAATCACTCTTAGTCTGCGATACTTGCATCGGGGGGGGCTACGGGGCGTTCGGTATAAGCGTTGCTGTGGATCGCGGGGGGCGGCGGCCGGTTTGGTCCCCTACATCTCGTCGTTCTCGTGGAGCCCCGGCAACTCCGACTCGGCCTCCATGGAACTCCCGCGGACCCTCGACGGCGCGTCCCCAGTTCCGTACTCATTGGCAGCGACAGGCCCGTGCCCACACGCTTCATTGCCCCCCTCCAAACCCCTAAATCCCGGCTTGCCCCCTCCAAAGCCAGATGGCCGTTTCCCATGAGCCGGTACCGGCCCCCGCACCCGGCTCGGCGTTCGACGCGGAAGCCCTCCTGCTCGCTGCCTCCTACAAAATGACCGAGGACCGCGACCGGCCGGTCATCGAGCTCTACTGCAAGCGGCGCGACGGCCTCTCCTTCATTGCGTTCTACGAGGGCTTCCGGCCCTACTTCTACGTCCTCGACTCGCCCGGCGGCCTTGACAAGAAACTCGCCGACGACCCGCGGGTCGTGAAGGTCGAAGACGCCAGTCTCTACTATCAGCGCAAAGACCACCCGGCACTCAAGATCACGCTCCACGTCCCCGGCGAGACGCCTGACGTGCGCAACTTCGTGCGGGAGGAGGGAGGCACCCCCTTCGCGGCGGACATCATCTTCACTCAGCGCTTCGTCTACGACCTGGACCTTGGCGCTTGCATCCGCGTGCGCGGCAAGGTCCTGGCACGCAACAAGGACTACCACACCATCACGCAGGTGG
The DNA here is from genome assembly GCA_965541515.1 of uncultured Thermoplasmata archaeon. Classification (GTDB taxonomy): domain Archaea; phylum Thermoplasmatota; class DTKX01; order DTKX01; family DATEUP01; genus DATEUP01. The sequence goes on along the minus strand of CBEUCC010000103.1, from coordinate 7,744 downwards.
GCGCCGAGGCCATTGAGTCCGTCGAGCCCTTCACGCTCCCCCTCTCCACGCTGAGCTTCGACATCGAGAACTCGATCAAGCACGACACCGTCCTGTGCATCGGCTACGCGTTCGACCCGGGCGACGGGAACGTCCAGAAGGACGCGATCCGGGGCCGGGAGGAAGGGATCCTCAAGGAGTTTGGCGAACTCGTCCGCACGCTCGACCCCGATGTCGTGACGGGCTACAACATCGAGGGCTACGACATCCCCCACCTGCAGAAGCGCGCGGTGGCCCTGGGCCTCCCTGAGTTCACCCTCTCACGGGAGGGCTCGAGGATGCGCGTCTTCATGAACCGGTTCTTGCGCGCCACCGGCCGCATCATCACCGATACCTGGTGGAACGTGCGCCGCGAACTCCACCCGAAGCGGGAGACGCTCCAGGCGGTGTCGATGCAACTGTTCGACGAAGGGAAGGACAACGTGACCGCCTCCCGGATGGACGAGGAGTGGGCGGCGGACCCCGACCGGGTCGTCAAGTACTGCATCCGCGACGCCGAGCTAGCACTGAGGATCCACAAGCACCTGCGGGTGGAGCAGAAGTACGAGTCGCTGGCGGCGGTCGCGAAACTCCCCTTCGACGAGACCATCAACGGCCGGACCTCCGTGCTCATCGACTCGATCCTCATCCGCGCGGCCGACCGCGCGGGGGTGGCCGTGCCCATGACGCGGCGCTCCGAGCGCGAGAAGGCGATCGAGGGGGGGTACGTGCACGCGGTGAAGCCCGGGATCTACAACTGGGTCAACGTGCTCGACTTCAAGTCGATGTACCCGTCGGTGATGATCGCCAACAACATCTGCTTCACGACGCTCGTGCCCGACGGGAGCGCCGCCATCAAGGCGCCCAACGGTGCCTCCTACCTGGCCCCCGACGACCGCGTGGGGCTCCTCTCGGGGATCCTCAAGGACCTCATGGGGCGCCGAGACGCGATGAAGAAGCGCGCGCGGGAAGCCAAGGACGAGGACGAGCAGCGCTTCCACAACGGCCTCCAGGAAGCCGTGAAGATTCTGATGAACTCGTTCTACGGCGTCATGGCCTCCTCGTTCTACAGGTTCACCGACCGCGCGATCGGCGAGTCGATCACGGCCTACGCGCGGACCAACATCAAGCGCGTGATCGCGGACCTCGAAGCGGACGGGTTCCAGGTGATCTACAGCGACACGGACAGCGTGTTCTTCCTCTCCACGAAGGACACCCTCGAGGCGGCCCTCGAGGAGGGCAAGAAGGTCGCGGCGCGCTTCTCGAAGGGCGGCCTCTCGCTCGAGTACGAGAAGTTGATGAACCCGTTCTTCACGCACGGGGCGAAGAAGCGGTACGTCGGCCTCCAACTCTACCCGCGCGAGGAGGTCATCGTCCGCGGGTACGAGATGCGGCGAACCGACGCCTTCGACTGGCAGTCCGAGGCGCTGGAGGCGGTGTTCGAGCGGCTGCTCGCGGAGGACACGGAGGGGATGGTGAAGGTCGCGCGGGAATACACGGGCAAGGCTGCCCAGGGGGAGGTGCCGATCGCGAAGTTGGTCATCTCGCGGACCGTCCAGAAGGAGGGCGACTACAAGTTCGCCGACCGGATGCAAAACGTCCAGGTCAAGCGCAAGCTCGAGAAGATGGGGATCGACGTCCAGCCGGGGATGAAGGTGTCGTGGGTCGTGACGGGGTCGAAGGGCAAGCAGGAGCCGACGCCCTACACCGGCCCGGATTCGGAAGAGGGCATCAAGCCGGACAACGAGTACTACGCGCGGCGCGTCGCGATGACGCTCGCGCGGGTGACGGAGGTCTTCGGGTGGGGCGTGAACGACCTCTTGTCGGGGACGCGGACGAAGAGCCTCTTTGAGTCGTTTGAGAACGGGGGCGACCCGGGAGAGGGAGAGGAGCCCGAAGGGCACACGGCGGATCATGAGGGGGACGTCGTCCCGAAGAAGGCACGTGGGCGGCCGTCCACTACCACGGGCAAGCCAAAGCCCGTCCTGGACAAGAAGCCACGCGCCATCGAGGACTTCTTCTGACGCCGGGGGCGCACCGATGGGGCGTGGGTTGCACGTGGCCACGCGACCATTGGACTAGCCGGTCCGGCCAGCGGGCGTCTGCGGCGCCGCTTTGGGCGGGGGCGGCGCGGGCGGCGTGTCTCCTTCGAGCAGCGCGTGGCGGCGCAGGATCGTGAACACCGCAGCGTACTGCGGGAGCTTCTGGACCCCGGGCTTGAGGTCGAAGGCCTCCCCTTTCAATTCGGCCTTCAGCGGCCGTGACACATTGACCGACACCGGCTCTTCGCTGAGCGCCACCGCGTCCACCAGTGGGTCAAACCCGTCGACCTCGTCGCGCGTGAGCGGCACCGCCTTCAGCCCCGTCTTCCCGTGCAGCGACCCCGGCGCCCGGATGAGCCGCTTCACATCCGACGACACCGGCTCGTCGCACCACCCGCGAAGCTGCCCTAGGTGGTAGCCGAACAGCTTGCGGTACGACCCCGCGCCGATCCCCTGGTAGATCCCGGCGTTCCCGTCCGCTAGCGCCGCCAGACGCTTCCCGGTAGACTCGGGCGACCCGGAGAGCGCCTCCACGAACACTTTGGCCTCCTTGAGTCCCACCCCTGTCTCCTTGGCGAACGCTTTCGCGCGCTCCTCCGGCTCTGCCGGGTCGTCCGCGAGCGCCTGCAGCTGCTCGACCGTTGCGCGCGCGAGTTTCCCCTTCCACCCGCCAGACTTCACAGAGGGGACGCTCGGACTTTTCATCGCCCGGCCCGTTGTGACCGAGACCGTCTTTTCCGACACGAACTCATCGCTGTCGAACTTGCCCGTGATGTAGTCCACGATCTCCCGGCGGCTCGGCGAGCCCAACTCGTGGACGCTCGGGTCGCGCACGTGCGCGTGGTACCCGCGGCTCCCCGAGAACACGAGGTGGACGTCCTGCTGCCGGAAGCCGAACTCCCCGATCAGGAAGTCGTCCACCAGGAGCAGGAACTTGTGCTTCACCGCCTCGAGCATCTCGGCGTACGACATTTTGTCTGCGCCCTCGAGGTGGTCCGCGTCGAGGTCGAACACGAGGTCCGCCCCGACCCACCCCTTCTCCAGCATGGTCGGGGCGCCCGGCCGGTCGTAGTAGGCCGACGAATGGTAGACATGGGCGGGGGGCCGGCGCTCCATCTCGCGCCAGAGCGCGTCGGGGGACATGTACCCCTGGTGGCGCCGGAAGAACGTCTTCCCGTGGAACAGGAACCCGTACTCGCGCTGCTGGAAGCCGGGGGGTGGCGGGAGCCGGTTGGCCTTGTAGTAGGCGCCGAACACATCGTCGAGGAACGCGAACGTCCGCTCCATCCCCATCTCAGGCGTCCTCCGTCTCCGTCGGCGCCTCCGCCTTCGGTTTCTCCGCTTCCCGTTTGGTCCTCGTCCACTCGCGCCGCTTGACCATCTTGCGGTAGTAGTTCAGCGGGTGGTTGATCGTCGTGCAGAGCTCGTCCGGGTTGTAGCAGATCCCGTACGTCTTCATCGTCGCGCACATGGGCGGTGTGTACTCTGTTCCGCTCGACTCGCCGATGATGTGCTGGATCTGGTACATCGACTTCTGGATGTTGAAGTCGGGCCACCGCGAGAAGAGCGAGACGAGGCCCTCCTTGTCGTAGCCGATCGTGTGGAGGAACGCGACCATGGTGAAGCGTCCCATGTGGGGGACGTTCTCGCTCTTTCCCGTCATCTCCATGAGTTGCTTTATGCACGGCGGGAAGGCCTTCTCGTCCAGGACGCCGCCCGTCCCCTCGTACTTCTCCCGGTGCTCGCGGACAGTAGTCGCAAGACGAACCGCGTCCGCCTCGACCTCGCGGTACAGCGCCTCCCCCAGCGTTTGTGGAAGCTCGCGGTTGAGCTCGTACCGGTAGGACTCCTCAAGGATGCGGAAAGCCTTCTCGCGCGAGAGGATCACGCGGCCCCCCCGAACGTCCTGGTGCACGAGGTGCCAGTGCTTGTCGCCGATCATCGACGCGACCTTCAGGTAGTCGCTAAAGTGGAGGGAGATTTGCCCGTCGTCGCGCTCGTCGAACCTGACGCCGAGGTGGTCGAGGATGCGGCGCACGCCGGGCGAGAGCTCGTCTGCGGAGGCTTCGCGGCCCTCCTCGATCGCATTGAGGCGCTTGAGGCGCCGCTCGAAGAGCTTCGCCTCGCTCACTGTGAACTTTCGCGTCAGGTAGCGGTCGTTGACCGCCGAAACCAGGAGACGCGAGTAGAGGTACGCGAGGATCTCCTCGAGCAGGTCCTCGTCACGGCCACCTGTGGAGAGGTCCGAGAGTTCGTTGCCCTCGAGCGCGTCAAGGACGCGGCGCTCCCCGCGCTTCCGCGCCGGCTCGAAGCTGCGGCCGCGCACGAGGTCGGGCAGCGAGATGTCGTAGTGCTTGACGGCCTCGCGCCCCTCCGGCAGGAAGGGGAACATCGCGCCGATCTCGAGGGATTTGAGGGCCACGCCGCTTTAGCCGTTCGGCTTCTGATAAGCGTTGGGCAGGGGAGGGTGAAGAGCGCCTTAGGAGGGACGAGCCTCAAGCACGCCGACATCCGCGTCGCAATGCTTATCGGCCCCGCGCCGGTGGGAGGGGCAGATGACACACACCTTCGACGTGTCGGACGGATGGTCGGCCAGTCGAACGGCTGCCAACCGGGTAAACCGCTATGCGGCGTGGGGAGTAGCGGGCCTCCTGGTGGTCCTCAGCCTGGCCGCCGGGACCGCCACCGCCGAAAAGGTCGATGAGCAGGAGACCGTCCACGAGGGCGAACACTACGCGCTACCGCTCAACAACTCGAGCGCGAGCGGCCCCTGGAAGATCGAGGTCACATGGACGTCCTCCCTACCCATCGATGTTTGGCTCGTCGACGCCGACGCACTGGAGGACTACGAGCAGGGGCGGGCCTTCGCGTCCGACGTCCAGCAGAACGGGACTTCGGGCCTTGTGACGTTCACCGTACCCTCGAGCCGGCTGGCCGACGAGCCTTTCTACATCATCTTTGACAACACGGGTGCGGGGGACTTGGCGCCTCCCCAAGACTCCGTCGACGACATCGCGACGATCACGGCGACAGGCGATACACGCGACACCTCCGCGCCGACCGGGGCGGGGGGCGCAGGCTCGGATGGGCTGCTCCTGGGGCTCGCGATGCTGGCCGCTCTGCTCTTGGCGATCGTGATCTTAGTGCGCATGCGGAAGAGGCGCGGGGCCGCCCCGGCTCAAACCTCACCGGGCGCCCCGAATGGTGCGACCGGCCCCCAACCGGACGGAAGTGACCACGAGGGGGAGGCCGAGGCGGGGCAGACCGGAGCGGCGGCGGAGACGGCGCCCGCGGATTCGGGCGCGTGCCCCTCTTGCGGGACGCCAATAACGGTAGAGACGACGTTTTGCCCTTCGTGCGGCGCGCGCATTTGATACGAATTGGGCGACCGCCGGTGGCCAGGCCACCGCACGAGCGTCCTCCCCCCGGGGCACGGGTCGCCGGCGCGCGGGTCAATCGCTCTCAATCCGGGGCGCGAGCAGGTACATGACCTCCCCGTCCCCGTCGGCGATCTTGAACTCTACCCGCACGGGGTAGTCGTTCCCCAAGTGCAGCGTGACCTCCTGCCCACTCGGGATCGCCCGGATCATGTTCGAGAAGTAGTCCAACGAGAAGAGCGACCGGGCCGCCTCCTTCGCGCTTAGCGACTTGAGGAGGTCCTTCTTCAGCTTCAGCGACACCGAGTCCGTGTCGCCCTCGCATGCGAGCTCGAACCCGTCCGACGTCACGCGCAGCGCGATGTGGTCGGACACCGACTCGGACGCCCGGATCCCCTGGTTGAGGTCCTCCACCGAGAGCTTCACCGTCGTGGGGTACGAGAGGTTGGGCACCTTCGGGTCGCTCATCCCGGTCGTGTCCACGAGCGCCATCCGCCGGGTGATGTTCGCGAGGTTCACCACGAGCCGGCTCGTGTCCTCGTTGTGGTTGATGGTGAGCATGTCCCCGGCCTTGGCGAGCTTGAGGACGTCCTTCAACTTCTCGATGTCCACGCCGAGTTCGCCCGACGAGGCCTTCAACTCCTCGAAGGCGTCCTTGCCCAGCTTGAGTTCGACCATGGCCACGTGCGCAGGGTCGACAGCCTTCAGCGAGATGCCGTCTTGGCCGATGTACAGCTTGACCTCGTCGACAAGCGTCGAGACGACGTTAATGATCTCCTTGAGGATGTCCGCCTTCACCCTGGCCTTAAATGCCACCGCCAACCACCCAGACTTTCCCCGGGATTACGCCCCACGGATATAAACGCGGCGGGGTGCCCAGCCACGGCAGTTGGTCGCAACCGTTTTCACGCGAGCCCGTTCTATCCTCCCGAGGCAAACCATGGTGGACGCAGGGCAGAAGGCGCCCGATTTCAACTTGATGGACCACGAGGGCAGGGAAGTGAAGCTGAGCGACTACCTGGGCAAGAAGGTCGTCCTCTACTTCTACCCGAAGGACTTCACGAGCGGCTGCACGAAGGAGTCGTGCGACTTCCGTGACCAGCACAAGGAATTCGCCGACACCGTCATCTTCGGCGTGTCAGCCGACTCGGTGGAGAGCCACGAGAGCTTCCGCCACAAGTACAACATGCCGTTCCGGCTGCTCTCCGACCCGGACCACAAGGTGCTCGAGATGTACGGGGCGTGGGGCGAGAAGACGAACTACGGCAAGACCTACATGGGCATCATCCGGACGACCATCCTCATCGACAACGACGGGATGGTGGCGCGCGCCTGGAGGAAGGTGCGCGTGGACGGCCATGTCGGTGCGGTCCTTGAGGCGACGAAAGAACTCCCGTAGGCGCGGGGCCCTCCGGGGGGCGCCACGAAGCGAAACCTGACTACGAGGTCTCCCGCCACCGGTGCTCGCACTTCACGCAAATGTAGAACCGCGTCGGCGCCTCGTCGGCCGACCGTGTCTGCTGAATCATCCAGTACGCTTCGTTGTGGGAGCACTTCGGGCACATTGTCCGGATCTTGGGCAGGATCGACGGCGCGTTCTTGTCGACCACGAGCCGCTGCTTCTCTGCCTTGAGGGACCGCGTCTTCGACGCGCCCTCCATCCCCTTCTCGTCGCCGCCGACCACGTGCCCGCACTTCTTGCACTTGAGCTTCCCCCCGCCTGCGGGAAACATCAACGCCTTGCATTTCGGGCAGAACACCAAGGACACACTCCGGGGGCGGGTTGCGGGCACCCCCGACGGCGGATTTAAGGCTTCGCTGGCACGGCGAATCGCGCGGTCGCGCGCCAATTCACTTGTCGGCGTCTTGGCTGGTGTCGGCTTCGCCGTCACCATCGCCCGGGTCGTCCGCCTCGTCTTCTTCGGGCTCGCCGCCCGCGTCGCCGGCCTCTCCGGTCCCGGGCGCCGCCTCCTCGCCTTGGGGCGCCGTCTCCTCGACCGCCTGGTACTCGCCGATCTCCGCCTCGCCCTCGACCAGGCGCGCCACGCCGACCGCGACATCGCCCTCGTTCAGCCGGATCACACGCACGCCCTGCGTCGCGCGCCCAAGCACGGAGATCTCCGCGACGCGCGTTCGGATCATCATCCCGGCGCGCGTCGTGACGAGCAACTGGTCTCCCTCCTCGACCTGACGGGCCGCGACGACCTTGCCGCCCTTCGCGGTGACCTTCATGTTCTTCACGCCCATCGCGCCGCGGTTCGTCTTGCGGTAGGCCGACACCGGCGAGCGCTTGCCGTAGCCGTTCTC
>CBEUCC010000102.1:0-9262 GCA_965541515.1 uncultured Thermoplasmata archaeon | reverse complement strand
GGGACACCCGGTTTCCGGGGGGCGCGGACGCCCCCCGGCTTCCCTCTCTTTTTCTCGGTCGCTGGAACGCACCCATGGCCAGACCCCGCAGCCGTCCTACGGGGGGGCCAAGTACGACCAAGAAAGGCGTAAACTTATACCCATGGCACCCCGCTGGATCGCGGGCCACAAAAGGCCGCACAGCGCCCTCAGGGAGTGATCCTCATCGCCCCGTCCCGCACCCCCGACCCTAGGCTCCGATGGACAGCAGCGGCGCTCCTGGCCCTCCTCGCGCTTGTCATCGTGGCGCTCCTTGCAGCGCCCGCCTCAGCCGGCGGGACGGGTGACTGGCCCCCCCCTGCAACCGGAAATTGGGTCGTGAACTCCGACACCACGGTCGACAACGAGACGATTGTCGTCAACGGGACGACCTACGTCTCGGGCAGCACCACGCTGATCCTGGACAACGTGACGTTCCGGGTCAACTCGAACTCCGCCTCGACATACGGCATCTATGTCTACGGCCCCTCGACGCTGCGCATCTTCAACTCCGTCGTCACGTCGCACAACCCGACCTACCGGTTCTACTTCTACAACTACGGCAGCCTGCAGGTGGAGGGGTCCGACGTCTCCCGTATGTCGACCTATGGGATCTACTCCCGGACGGGGAACCTGATCCTGCGGGACAACCAGATCCACAACGGCTCCTACAGCGGCGTGTACGTCTACCTCACCTCGTCCCAGCCGACGGTGATCCTAGAGCGGAACACGCTCTATGACCTCGACTACTACGCCATGGTGCTCTACTACTACTCCTACTTCAGCGCCACCGGGGCGTTCCACTACCTCGAGGGCGACTTCGTGGTGCGCGGGAACACCGTTCGCGACAACATCGGCGGCGGGATCTACGTCTACCGGTACCTCTACGACTACCTGAACCAGGGCTCGGCGCTGCGGGCCAACCTGACGGTCGAGGACAACCAGTTCCTGCGCAACCGCGGCTACGGCCTCTACGTCTTCAACTACGTCTGGAACAGCCAGGGCGGGACGGGGGCAGACTCCTCCTTCCTCGGGACCATCCGGGTCACAGGCAACCTCTTCGAGGGGAACTCCGCCTACTACGCCGTCTACCTGCGTAACCTCGTGACGATGACCTTCTCTGGGGGGGCTACCGTGGACGTGGACGTGATCTTCAACCGGAACACGATCGTCAACAACTCGGGCTCCGGTGTCTACCTGTCCTTCGTCAGCCGGGTGGACCACTCGGCGCAGGGCGACATCATCAACAACGGGGAGATGTGGTTCCTCGACAACGTGGTGACCGGCAACCAGGGCTACGGGATCTACGTGTACCGCTACTCGTACGCGCTGCTCGCTCGCTCCGCGTTTGTCAACGGCCGGATCACACTCATCAACAACACAATCTCGAACAACCTGGACACAGGGATGTACGTGTACAACTACGCCTACGCCGTCGACGGCCACTCGGCGCAGATCCAGGGGCCTGTGCGCATCGAGCGCAACACCGCCTCCGGGAACTCGGGGTACGGCATTTACACGTACAACTACGCCTGGAAGTACCAGGGCAACCAGAACGGTACGGCCGAGATCCGCGGCAACCTCGACGTGAAGTGGAACACGGTTGCCCACAACCTGGCAGGGCCATCCATCTACGTCTACAGAAACGCCAACTCAAACACGGGCTCCACGTCGTACATCGGCGGGGACATCGACCTCTCGTTCAACCACGTCCACAACAACTCCGGCAATGGCATCGGCGTCAATTTTCAGTCCACCAAGAGCCTGGGCCGGGCTACGGGCCTGTGCATCATCAACTCCAACCTGACGCTCGAGGGCAACTGGGTGGCCAACAACTCCCTCTACATCGGCGTCTCCATCGAGCGCACCGCGTACACGACCTACTCGTCTGCGTCCCGCGTGACCGGCACGACGCTCATCAAGGGCAACCTGATCGAGGGGCACGACGTGAACGGGCTATACCTCGAGCAGAACAGCCTCAACTACTACGGGGCCACCGGTGCCGAGAGCCTGCTCATGGGTGACGTGATCTTCGAGGAGAACACCATCCGCCACAACAAGCTGGCGGCCGCCTACCTCTACTTCTACTCGTACTCCTACTACTCAACCTCGTCCCGCGTGGTCGCCAACTTCACGGCGCTCAACAACACGATCCACGACAACCAGGGTGTGGGGCTCTACGCCTACTTCTACGCGCTTTCGGCGACCGCCGTCACAGGCGACACCCTCTGTGAGAGCCACGGCACAATCCGGGGGAACCAGTTCCTGCGCAACAAGGGAATCGGGTTCCAGTACTACCGGATCGCTACGGCGTCCAACACGCCCGGCAACGCCGTGGACCTCATCGGCCACCTGATTGTGGAGGACAATGTGGCCGACGGGAACCTCGGCAACGGGATGTACATCTACAGCTCGGCCTCGAACGCCAACGGGGACACCGGGGCCCGGTCGCAGATGGTCAGCGACTGGGACGTGCGGGGCAACGTGATCACGAACAACCTCGGGTCCTACGGGATGGCGTTCTTCTCGACCACGTATGCCACCGAAGTGGAGACGGCCTTCCAGGCGACGGACGCTCTCATAGAGAACAACACGATGCGCTCAAACGCGGCGTACGGCATGTACCTCGCCTGGACCGGCCGCCAGACCTACTTCAAGTCCGCATCCGAGCGGGGCTATTTCGACCAGACGGGCAACATGGTGGTCCGCAACAACCGGTTCGACTCGAACTCCCAGTACGGTCTCTACGCCTCCTATTCCGTGGTCGCGTACGACGTGCGCACAACAGCGGCCCCCATCTTCGAGAACAACTCGGTCTCGGGGAACCTCGGGTACTATGGGATGTTCCTCAACATGGTGGATGTCGAGCACAGCATCACCGTCCGGGACAACGAGATCTCCTCGAACGATGGGGCGGGGACCTTGCAGGTCTCGAACGGGGGCCTGGCCACCGAATTCAACTTCGTCAACAACAGCCTCCGGCAGAACCGGGCCAGGTCGTTTGGCGTACGGCTCTCCTTTTCAGGAGCGGCCTTTGACCTGACGGTACGTGACAACACCGTCCTGGACAACGACGTCCGGGGTGCGCTCTTCCAGATCGCCAACAATGGCCTCACGCTCATCCGGGACAACACGGTGCGGGGGAGCGTCAACACGACGGCCGCCTTCGATGTCGACGCCCGGGGCCGCAACGCGCGCGTCGAGTTCAACAACAACAGCCTGACGCTCAGCGACGGTGCTGGCCTGCTCGCGATCTCGGAGGGGACGGTCGTCGTGGCCGACAACGTGGCGTCGAACAACGGGGGCGACGGGCTCTCGGTCCGGACCCTCGGGGACTGGCTAACGTCGACCGCAGACATCCGGATCTACAGGAACACGGCCAACCAGAACGTGGGCAACGGGCTCTTCGCGCACGCGACGCACTGGCTCACGGTCACGGACAACAACGCGACGGGCAACCAGCTCGCGGGTCTGCGCGTCAACTTCTTGGCGGTCAACCCCACCATCGCCCGCAACAACCTGGACGGAAACCGGTTCGGCCTGTTCCTGTCGGGAAACGGCACGTCCGCGCTGACGACCTCGCACCCCGTGTCCAACTTGACGATCCGCAACTCGCAACTCGCGGGGCTCGTGGTGGAGGACGCGGCCGTGGCGTTGTGGAATTCTACGGTGCTCTCGGTGTCGGGTGTTGACCTCTCTGTCCGCCAGGGGCGGATCGACACATACGGGTCGGGGGTCGGGTTCGTGAGCGGCGAGGTGCGGGCATCGGGCGAGATCCACGTGTGGTGGAACCTCTCGTTCCGGGTCGTATGGCAAAACGGCGCGCCCGTCCCTGGCGCGCTCATCCTCATGAACGGGTCGACGGGCGACGTCTACGGTGAGGAGACCGCGGACCTCGCGGGGCGCGTCGCCCCGTTCCGGGCGGCGGAGTGGTCCATGGTGGACGCGAACGTGTTCCCCTGGTCGCCCTACACCTTCACGGGCATCAAGAACGGCGAGGAGGGGTCGAACACCACGCAGCTCGACCGCGACAAGGAGGTCTGGATCACGATCCGTGACCTCCACGCGCCGGTGCTCACCGTGGACTTCCCCGTGGAGGGGGGCCTCTACAACTGGTCCGTGGTGGCCTGGCAGGGGGAAGTCAGCGACCAGGGGTCGGGCCTGGCGCTCCTCGAGGTGGCGGTGGACGGCACGGTCCGGCTTGCGGACACCTCGCCGACGTCCCCGTTTGCCGGCTCGCCCGCTGCCCTTGCCGACGGTGACCACACGTACCGCTTCAGCGCGGTGGACGTGGCCGGGGTCACGACGGTCCTTGTGGTGAACTTCACCGTGGACACGACCCCACCGATACTCGTGGTGCTCCAGCCCACGCGCACGCTCCTCAACATCTCGCTGGTCACCGTGCGCGTCCAGACCTCACCGGACGCCGTGCAGGCGGGGATCGGCTACGACCAGGTGAGCGTGGGCCCGGACGCCACCTTCGAGGCTGTCGTGCGGCTGCTCGAGGGCCCAAACCTCTTCCGCCTGCGGGCGGTCGACCGTGCAGGGAACGCGAACGAGATCTTCCTCGCGCTGACGCTGGACACGACACCTCCCACCCTCTCGGTCGAGGAACCTGTGGACGGCACCTTCACGAATGTCCCCGTCGTACGGGTTTTCGGGGTCACGGAGCCCGGGGCCATTGTGCTCATCGGGGGGCAAGCGGCCGATGTGGCTTCCGGTGGGGCCTATGAGGGCGCCTTCGAGCTCGAGGACGGCCTGAACATCGTCGCGGTGGCGGCGCAGGACGAGGCGGGCAACTGGGCGTTCCTCGCGGTCCGCGTGACGCTTGACCAGACGCCTCCCATGCTCGTGGTCACACACCCCGATGACGGCCTGATCACCCGGGAGGACTTCGTCTCGGTGGAGGGGGAGGCCGAGGAAGGCGCCCAGGTGTTCGTCAACGGCAAGGGCGGCGAACCGCTCGGGGTCTTCCAGGAGACGGTGCACCTGGAGGAGGGGGAGAACGTAATCGTCGTGGTCGCGCGGGACAAGGCGGGCAACACCGCCCGCGAGGAGCGCCGGGTAGTCAAGGACACGACGGTCCCATTCATCGACATCACGGAGCCGGCGGGCGGCCACGGGTTCACCAATGACTCGACCTACACGATCCGGGGGCGCACCGAGCCCTCGGCGACGTTGACGGGGGCAGGGGCTGGGGCCCAGGCGGACCTCGACGGGGTCTTTGCGCTCACGGTCAACGTCACCCAGGACGAGACGGTCGTCCTCATCGAGGTGCGCGACCTCATCGGCAACCGCAACTCGACGGCGGTCACGATCACCCACGACTCGACGCCCCCGTCGCTCATCCTCTTCGCGCCGGCAGACGGCTCGACGTACCAGGTGGGTGCCGCGGAGATCATCGGCTCGACGGACTTCGGGGCGCTCCTCACGGTCAACGGCGCGCCGGTCCAGGTGGCGGTGGACGGCACCTTCCGCTGGGTCGTGGCGCTCGAAGAGGGGACGAACGTGGTCACCATCCGCTCGCGGGACAAGGCCGGGAACGTGGCCCAGAGGGAGCTAACGCTCTTCCTGGGCAGCACCATCGGTTCGGGGGACCCTCCCCAGACGCCCCCGTCCTCCGACCCGAACGGGTCCACCAGGCCCACGCAGCCGGCGGGCGCCGGCGCCGACCTCGTCCTGCTCGCCGCCCTCCTAGGGATCGGTGCGCTGGCGGCGATCGTGTTCCGCGCCCGGGGGCAGCTGCAGATCCCCGGCCGGTCGCTGGAAAAGGACTACGAAGACGAGTCAAGCTGAATTGGGCGACCTACCAAGTCACGTACAAATACGCCGCCGCCCGATGGGCAAAGCGCGGCCGCAGCGGCCCGGTAGCCGTTCCATGCTCGAGCACCTCTCCCGGATTGACGGCCTCTTTGCGGGGGTCGACCCGCTTTTCGTCGTCCTGGGGGTCACCCTGCTGGCGGCGGTGATCGGGTTCACGGCGGTGGTGGCGCGACAAGTCGCGCAGCTGACCCCCAAGGTGAAGGCGACCTCGAAGGCAGGCGGCCAGGAAGTGGCCAAGGCAGGCGCCGAGTTCGAATCGTGGACTGAACGGCCGCCCGAACAGCGCAACTATGACGCGGAGTACTACTCGCTCTACGGGAGCAACCCGGCGGCCCGCAGGGACTACATCGGCCCGGCCGCGCCCGCGGCCCCCTCGGCGCCCAGGGCGGCGGGACGCGATGTGGTGGCTACGCTCGGACCGCCAGCGACCGGGGCCAGTGCGAGCCCGTGGGCGCCCGTGCCTGAGGAGCGGCTCCCCCCGGCGGGCCCGCGCGCGCACGCGCCCCTGAGCCCTCCCGCAGCACCGGCGGGCCCGACGGACGAGGTCGTGGCCCCGACGCACAGCCGGGGCGCCCGCGCTTCGGGCGCCAACCCATGGCAGAACCTGCCGGACGCGCGCCCGGTCGACCCATCGTTCGAGCGCACGTCGCCCCGCGCAGGGGCCCCCCCTCCCGGGCCGCCGCTCCAGCAGGTCCCACGCGGACAGCCGGCGCCGCGGGCCGCCGCCCCGCAGGCAAGGAGACCCGCGGCGCCGACGGCTCCCCCCGCAGGGACGACTCGCCCGGGGACGGCGCGCGTGGCCTTCCGCACCCCGCCGGGCCAGCAGTCGGTGGTCGGCGCCGCGGACATCGGGGTCAAGGAGGGGGCGCAGTTGTCGCCCGAGCGCAAGGCGATCCGCTGCCCGAAGTGCTCCACGGTGTTCCCCGGGCCGGCGAAGCGGCCGGCGACGGTCAAGTGCCCCGCGTGCGGGACGGGCGGCCTCATGAAGTAGTTAGGTGCCCGCTTTCACGAGGCCGTGGCGTTGCCGCCGGCGGGCTTGTCCAGCCGCTCCGGGCACCCCTCGCGCCGCGAGCACCCCGTGCACTTGCCCGGCCGGCTGTGGTTCCGGTGCACATCGCGCGAGGAACGCGCCCTGCGCATCTCGGCCAGCTTGTCCTCCAGGAGGCGCCGCTGGTCGTCGTTGTACTCGATCTCGTACTCGACGCCTGAGCCGTACCGCAGGAGCCCGAATGCCGGGGGCCTGCCGTACTTCTCCTCCACGAGCGCACAGTAGGCAGCAAGCTGGAGGATGTGCGAAAAGAGCGGCCCCTTGGGGACGCGGCCCGTCTTGATCTCTACGGGTATGTAGTGGCCCTCCCGCTCGATGATCGTGTCCGGCGCGCCGACAAGCCCGAGCCGGTGCGAGAAGAGCGCGGGGTCCTCGTCGACCGTCGCCCCCTCGCCGATGTACACGACCGTGCCCCGTTCGGCCGCAAGCCCCATGCGCGCGCGGTGCGCGCGAACCCGGAAGAAGTACTGCAGGGCCAGGCGGAAGAGCCCGACGGCCGTGAAGAGCCACACGAGCGAGATGGCAATCGGGATGAGCGCGAGGTTCCACGCCTCGAGCCCCAGGAACGTAAGCAGGAAACCGAAGATCGCGATTCCCGCCGATATGGAGGCGAAGGTCAGGATGTACTGCTCGCTCTCCACGACGACCGCCTCGCCGGTCCGGATCTCCTCGAGGTCGAGCCCCGCGGCGTCGTGGGCCTGCCGGCCCGCGTCCAACTGGGCCTTCGCGTCGGGGGGCGGGGGAAGCGCCTGGGTCTCGTCGGCGAGCGACAGCCACCACGAGAGCGGGCAGTAGCCGTACTTCTCGAGGTCTGCTGCCGAAATCACCGGGAGCGCCGGGGCAACGAGCGGCGCCTCGGCCGCCGGCTTGGCCCTAGTCAGCTTTGCCTTGGGGGCTCGGGAGCTTGCGCGGGGGGGCGTGGTGGCACCTCCGGGGGCCTTCGGCCCCTCCAGCCGGCTCGCCCCGAGATAAAGGCTGGCCGCTGATCGTCAAGCGCGCAGGGATATGCGCCGCCCCGCGGGCGGGCGCTCCCTAGTAGCGCCGCCGGTCGCGTGGCCGGCGCTGGTCGCCGCCGCCTTCGCGTCCGCCGCCGCCTTCGCGTCCGCCGCCCTGGCGGGGGTAGTAGTCCCCGACGCCAGAGTACCGGGTCATCCCCGTGCCGGCGCGCCCGCGCCGCTCCGGGATCGGGTACTCCTTCGTGGACATGTTGAGCTCCGTGCTCACTTCGTCCAGGGGCTCCTTGGCCTTCATGAACTTGCCGTACTTGCCGATGTTCAGTCGCATGTTGCCTCGGACGAGCGAGATGTACCCGTTCTCGACCTGCAGCGTGTCCCCGTTGGCCGCCTGTGAGACCTGGTCTTCCCACAGTGTCATGACCACAACGGCCGTGTCGTCGCCGACCGTGAATTCCTTCAGCTTCCGCTCGCCGCCGAACTTCGACGAGATCGAGCGCTCCTCCCCTTCCTCGACCACCTTCACAATGATGTTCACGTTTTTCGATTCGGGGGTCAAATCCTTGACCTTGACATACTCAATAGGGCGCTCGTCCTGCATTGGTTCCACACTTCCACGATTTTGGCCCTTTCGGAGGGCCAGGAGACGCCCAAGTACTCGTCCGACTTATAGACTCTTGGGTGTGGCAAAACCGGACGGGCCTTACGCACCTGAAAGCGCGTGCGCAACCGCCTTGTCGATGTGCGGGGCGCTCACGCGGCGCCCGCACGGGACTTTCGACCGCGTCTTGGCCTCCTCGCCTTCGGGGACGCCCGTGAGCAGAACGGGCAGCTTGCGGTACCGCCGCTGCATGCAGATCCACCCCGCGCACTCCCGCCCGTGCGACGGGCGCGTCGAGAGGTCGACGACGACCGCGTCGACCGCCCCAAGCCCGCGCAGCGTAAGCCGGAACTCCGGGTCCTTCGGCTCCGTCGCGACGACGCGGTGCCCCGCGGACTCGAGGGAGGCCTGCAGGGGCTCACGCTCGCCCTCCCTGAACGCGAGCAGCACGACCGTCGCCATGGGTTCCGTCTCTCCTGGGGGGTGCCCCCACGGGCCCGGGGCTTGAGTGGGAGGGCCGGGACCGGGAGTTGAACCCGGGTCGGGGGATCCACAATCCCCTAGGATACCGTTACCCCACCCCGGCCGTGGGTGGCTGGCCGCGCCTAACGGCTGGGTGGATTTCAACGTTGCGGGGTTGATGGAGCGGCTGGCCAGGGGCTCCAAACGGTTGCCCCCCGAGGAACCTATTTTATCGCCCCCAGCGAAGTCCGGCGCGCGATGGCTGACGCGACAGAGCCACCGGCACCCCCCGGCGCGCGGCGCCCCCGCCCCGGCAAGGGGCGCAACGGCCCGCGAGACACGGCCGTCGACTCGGCC
>CBEUCC010000101.1:0-9346 GCA_965541515.1 uncultured Thermoplasmata archaeon | reverse complement strand
GGCACCGTTCGATCCGGCAGACGGCGGTTTAATCTTTGCCCGCGGGGGGCGGCCGCACGACGCACCCGGCGGGCTGCGCAAAGGCCTTATGAGGAGCGCGGCCCGTGCGGCGAGCAGATGCGGCTCTACCTCCTGCGGCACGGGGCGGCCGAGGACAAGCTGGGCAAGAGCGACGCAGCCCGTGCCCTCACCAAGGAAGGGCGGGAGGACATCGCCGCCGTGGCAGTGGCCGTCGCGCCCCTGCTGAAGCGGCCCTTGCGTATCATCACCAGCCCCTACCTGCGGGCCGAGCAGACCGCCGAAGTCTTCCGCGAGGTCGCCCGCGCCGAAGAGAAGCTCCGGCTCACCGAGGCGATGCTCCCGGAGGGGGCGTGGGGCGCCCTCAAGCCGGAACTCGAGAAACTCGTCGAGGAAGGCGTCCATTCGGTCGTCGCGGTAGGGCACAACCCCTCGATCTCGCAGATGTGCGGAATGATTGTCGGGGGCTCCGACGGGGTGCGCATCCAGATGAAGAAAGGCGCGATCGCCTGCTTCGAGGTGGACACCCTGCACGGGCGACCTGCCGGCGAACTCCGGTGGCTGCTGACCCCGCGCACCGTGCGCTCGATGGCACCGTGACGGGAGGCCGTCACTCTGGCGGAGCGCCGGCCGGCTGCACGCGGATTTCCTCGGCCTTCCGGTAGCCGTCCGTGAAGTTGCGGATGATCTGCGGCCAGCGGTTGCCGCGCTTGATGTTGATCCACAGGAGTTCCTTGTAGGCGCCCACGAGTTCCTGGTCCTCCCCTTCGACCCGGCCGTCCTCGAAGATGACCACGCCCGTGTCACGCCACTCTTGGGTCGCGCGGTCCTTCTCGTACATCTTCGCGGATCGCGCCACCTTTGAGCCCCGTTTGGACTAGGCGGCCTGGGGTTTCAACCTTCGCGTTGCCCGCGCGCGCGGACAGCGGTGTTCGCGATCTTCGCCGCGAGCACGCCCGCCCCGTACCCATTGTCGATGTTCACGACGCCGACACCGGGCGCGCACGACTGCAAGATGGAGAAGAGCGCCGCCTCGCCCCGGCCGCCCACGCCGTAGCCGGAGGAGATCGGCAGGCCAATCGTTGGCGCCCGGGTCAGGCCCCCGACGACGGACGGCAGCGCGCCGTCCATCCCCGCGGCAACGATCACGGCGTGTACGCCGTCCTCCTCGATCTGGCGGATCGCTGGGAAGAGCCGGTGGATCCCCGCGACGCCGACATCCGTAAACATGACCACCCGGCACCCCTGCTCCTCGGCGGCAATGCGGGCCTCGCCCGCCGCACGCAGGTCGGACGACCCTGCGGTCACGATCGCGACTCTCCCACCGGTCCTGCGGCGCCGCGTCTTGCCGTCCGAGACGACCGCCACGTGCGCGGTGGAGTCGTAGGTCGTCTTGATGCCGCGCAACGCGCGGCCCAAGCGCTGCGCGCGTTCGGGTGGAAGCCGCGTGACGAGGCACCGCCCGGAGGCTCTCACCGACGCGCGCACGATCTTTGCGAGCAACGGGTCGTCCTTCCCCTCCGCCAGGACGGCCTCGCTCGCGCCCGTGCGCGCGTGGCGCCCCGTGTCGATCTTTGCCACGCCGCCGACCTCGTGCACCGTGTAGGGCGCGACACGGGCCAGGAACTCCTCGGGGGAGAGATCCCCCCGCTGGAGCTCGCGCACTGCCTGCGCGAGCCCGTTGTCGGTCTCCAGGCGGCTCCGACGTTTTGCCATGGGGCGCCGGTAGGTGCCATGGGGGCGCCGCAGATAAGCCCCTCGACGCACGGCGCCCGCAAGTCTTGGCGTGGCCCCGGGGCCAACCTTATGCGCGGGCGAGCGGCTCGCGCGCCTATGGAGCGTCGTAAACTCGGCTCGACGGGGATCACGGTCGGCACCGTGGGCCTTGGCACGTGGAATGCGTTTGACGTCACCTCGACCGCGCACAAGGCGGTGTGCCGGAAGGTCGCCGACACGGCCGTCGCTGCCGGCGCGAACCTCTTCGACAGCTCGCCGATGTACGGGCACGCGGAGCACGTGCTCGCGGAGTGCCTCCTCGGGCGTCGCGAGGAAGCCGTGGTCGCAACCAAGGTCTGGGCAAACTCGATGGAGGAGGCGCGCCGTCAGACCCGGGACGCCTTCACATACTACGGCGGGCGGGTCGACCTGTACCAAGTCCATAACCTCTCGATGACACGCGAGGTGCTCGACCACTTCGAAGGGCTCCGGGGCGAGGGGCGGGTTGGCGCCGTCGGCGCCACGCACTACCAGCCCTCCGCCCTGCCCCAGTTGGTGACATGGATGGATACCGGCAGGCTAGACGCGGTGCAGGTCCCCTACTCACTGCGCGAGCGGACGGTCGAGGCCGAGGTCCTCCCAGCAGCCGAGCGGCTGGGAATTGGCGTGGTCGTGATGATGCCGCTGGAGCAGGGGCGGCTCGTGCGGCGGCAGGCCTCGGCCGAGGCGATGGCCCCGTTCGCGCCCTTCGGGTGCGCGACGTGGGCGCAGGTGGCCCTCAAGTGGGTGCTTAGCGACCCGCGGGTCACCGCCGTCATCCCCGCGACGCGCAACCCGGAACACATGGCCGAGAACGCGGCTGCGGGCTCCCCGCCATGGTTCGACGACGCGACGCGGGCCAGGGCCGTCAAGATTGCGGCGCGGGAAAGGGGTTAAGACCCAAGCGGCGGCTTGGCGCGGCGTGGCGCGCGCGGCAACATGGCAACAACGGTTTCTGTACATCGACCCGAGTGCCGCGGGGCTGTCGGGAAACATGGTCCTTGGTGCGCTCCTCGACGCGATGGGGCCCGCGGACCGCGGCGCGGCGCTGGAGTCACTGGACGCGGCGTTCCGCCGGCCGGGTTTCCGCGTGAAGGCAGGAGCCGTTGCGCGGGGCAGCTTCCGCGCCTTCCACGTCGACACATCCGGGTCGCCGCTGCCCGCCAAGAAGCTCGCTCCCGAAGTCGCGCGCGCGGGCCGGTCCCTTGGCCTTGGGGCGCCTGCCACGCAGTTTGCCCGCGAGGTCGTGGACACGCTCATCCAGGCCGAGGCCAAGGTGCACGGCCGGCCCGCCTCACGGGTCCACCTCCACGAACTCGCCAGTCTCGACACCGCGTTCGACGCCACCGCGGTGGCGTTCGCGCTCGAGCGTTTGGGTCACTTCGACGGCCACAGGGCCGTCTACTCGAGGCCCGTCGAGGTGGGATCCGGGACCGTCACTTTCTCACACGGTACGACGTCCGTGCCTCCGCCCGTGAGCACGCACCTGCTCAAGGAAAACCGGATCCCCTTCACGCAAGAGGCCGAAGGCGAGGTCGCCACGCCTACGGGGCTCGCGGTCCTTGCGGTCCTTGCCCCCCGCTTCCACCCGCCGCCCGCTTCCATCGTTGAGGCCCACGGCGTCGGTGCCGGGACGAAGGAGCTTCCCGACCGGCCAAACCTGCTCACCGTCCAAGTACGGACGCCCATTGGCCCGGGCCGCGCGCGCCCAGTACACGACCCTGTGGCCCAGATCGAGGTCAGCCTGGACGACGTGGGCGGCGAGGCCACGGCCCACGCGCTCTCGCGTGCACTGGACGAGGGCGCGCTCGAGGCGCACATCGTCCAGACCGTGACGAAGAAAGGCCGGCCGGGCCAGCTCCTGCTAGTCCTGGCCCGAGAGGCCGAGGCCGACCGGCTCGCGGACGTCCTGGCGCTCGAGACGGGCTCGTGGGGCGTCCGGATCGCGCACCGCGTCGCGCGGTACAAGGCGGTCCCGCGCGTGGAGCGCGTGCGCATCACGGTCGCCGGAAAGCGCCACGAGGTGCGGGTAAAGCTCTTGGTCGAGGGCGGCCGTCTGCGCCGCGCGAAAGCGGAGCACGATGACGCCGCCCGGGTGGCGCGCGCGTCGGGTGTGCCACTTTCCGAGGTCGTGCGTGCGGCCGAGGACGCCGCGGCCCGCAAGGTGAAGCGCGGGGGGCCCAAGACATGAGCGACGGGAGCACGGCCGCACAACCCCAATCTGCGGGCGAGAAAGCGCAGCGCGTGCGCGCGCAGCTGGCGGCGGCCGGGCGCGTGCTGGTCGCCTACTCGGGCGGTGTCGACTCGACCGTGCTCGCGGCACTGGCCCACGAAGCACTCGGCGACAGGATGCTCGCGGTCACCGCCGACTCCGAGACCCTGTATCCCGGGGAGGCGGACGAGGCCCGGGAAATCGCCCGCGACCGCGGCTGGCGTCACCTGCTGCTTCGGCGGTCCGAGCTGGCCGACCCCGCATTCGCGCAGAACCCGGGCGACCGGTGCTTCTACTGCAAGGACGGGCTCTACACGACGCTCGCGGAGGTCGCCGCGGCCCGGGGGCTCGACGCGGTCGCCGATGGGACCAACGCGTCCGACCTGCGCGGCCACCGGCCGGGGTTCGTCGCCGTGGGGCGCAACGGCGTGATCTCACCGCTTGTCGACGCTGGGATGACCAAGGAGGACGTGCGCGCGGTCGCGCGGCGGTTGGGCCTGCCCAACGCAGAGAAGCCGGCGCTTGCCTGCCTCTCATCGCGCTTCCCGACCGGCCAACTCATCACCGTCGAGGGGCTCGACCGCGTTGCCCGCGCGGAGGCCCTTGTCCGCCGCGCACTGGGCATCGAACAGGTGCGCGTGCGAGACCTCGCGGGCGTCGCACGGATCGAAGTCCACCCGAACCGCGTCGTTGCCGCCGGCGTCCGGCGCGCCGAACTCACGCGCGCGCTGCTGCTCCTTGGCTTCTCGGACGTCCTCATCGACCCCGACGGGTACCGGTCGGGCGCGCTTTCTGCGATACCGGCGCGCTAGCCGCCCTGGAGCAAGTCGAGCACTCCGCGCAGGTCCTCCACCGTCGCCACGCCCTCGGGCGGCTCCTCGCTTCGACGGCGTACGAGCACCGGCCGGATCCCCACGCCGCGGGCGCCCTCGATGTCCGCGACCACATTGTCGCCGATGTGCCACGTGTCCCCCGGCGCCACCGCAAACCGCTGCAGCGCCTCGTGGAAGATCCGCGGGTCGGGCTTGGCCACACCCACCGCCTGCGAATAGACGATGTGCTCGAAGAAACCCGTCATCCCTGCGCGCTCCAGGTCTCCGAGAATCCCGTGGCTCGCGTTGGAGATGACACCGAGCCGGATCCCGCGGTCCCGCACCGCCTCCAAGACTTCCAGCGACTCCGCGTACGGCTGGAGCCGCAACTCCTCTCGGAACCGTCGGTCGACCTCGTCGAGCAGCGCGGGCGTGGGGTCGACCCCCAGCCGGCGCAGGATCTGCACGTTGTAGGCGCGCCAGTATTCGGCCTCCGACTGTACCGTGAGGCCGAGCGGCACCGGCTGCTCAGACTCGACCTCCCGCATGGACCGGTAGAGCGCGTCCGGCGGGATCTGCGCCCCGTGGTCCTTTACGATCCTCGAGTAAAGCGCCGAGGGCTCGACGTTGAAGTAGAGCAGCGTGCCGCCGACGTCGAAGAAGACCACCGCGGGGCCGTGCGCGTTGTCGGACACCGGCCGGCCAGCGGGCCCCGCGCTATTCAAGGTTGGCCGGGGGGGGCACATCCCCTAGTCTTCCTCGAGCTCCTGCAACTCGTCGCGGTCGAATTCGTGCTGGAGGTGTTCGCGCGCCTCCTGCTCGGCCTGGATCCTGTACGCCCGCACGCGGTACGAGGCGTAGCCCGCAATCGGAGAGAGCAGCAGCAGGAGCAGCCAGTAGGGGAACCCCACATCCACGCCTTCTTCCGTCCCGGTTCGCGGCGGCGAGGTGCGGACGACCTGGAACATGGCCGAGTCCGAGTCGTTGGCCTGCGCCAGGTCCCGGACCGTGACCGTGACGTTCAGGACGTCCGGCGTGCCCGGCTTGTCGCCCACCGTGAACGCACCCGTGATCGGGTCGATGACGACGTACTCCGAGTCCGAGGTGTACGTCAGGATGTCCCCGACGTCCGGGTCCGTCGCCGAGGCGTCGCCCGCGTAGATCTGGTCGGGCGTGATGTTCTGGTCCGGGATCGGCTGGAGCACCGGCGCGTCGTTCACGCACGTGACGAACACCGCCACCTCGTTCGACGTGGCGTAGTACGCGTTGCGGTCGTAAGCCCAGATCATGAAAGTGGCCACCCCGCACCAGTCCGGCGTGAGCGTTCCGATACGCAGCGTCGAGCCCATGAGCTCCACGAGGACGTGCTGCGTGTTTGTGGCGTTCGACATCTCGAAACGCAAGCGGCCGGCGTCCCAATCGTCGGTGAAGTACTCGTTGAGGTCAATCGGCTCGGCCATCCCCGAGTCCTCGAGGATCGTGATGGACGACAGCGGCTGCACGAGCTGGGGCGGGTAGTCGATCCGGTACTTCACGTACACCTGATTGATGTTGATGCGCCCGGCGCCCCCTTCGATCCCGACGGTGAGCGGCACCTCGACGTAGTGGGTCGAGTAGAGGTCACCCCGGTCGTCGTCGAGCGCCTTGTTGACCGCCGCCGTGATGTTCACGCGCACCGTTAGGTCGTACCGGATGTCGATCCGCGTGACCTGCACCGTCGACGGGTTCTGCGCCGTGAGCTCCAAGTCGATGCGCGAGAGCGTGTTCCCGAATTCGTCCGTGTAGGTGATGTCGTTGCCAAGCAGCGAGTTGAGCGCCGAGAGGTTGAAGGGGTACGGGGTGTCCGAGAAGTTCAGCCCCACGCGCGCGGTGTAGTTCTCCGCGACGCCCCCGTAGATGCCCTGCAGCTCCACCCGGTCGAAGTCGATGTTCCGGACCGTCACGTCCCACTGGGGGCCGCCGACGGCCAGGTTGGTCGGCGATTCCCACGCAACGAAGATGCGGCCGTTGAAGACCGTGCACGACGGGTGTGACACGTTGTCCAGCCGCCCGAGTGGCGTGATCTCCTTGATGTCCGTCCACTCGCGGCCGTTGAACGCGCGGTAGACGAGGTCCCCGTAGGTGGCGATGAGGGTAATCCTGTCGTACACGCCCACGACGGTCGTGTTCACGCCCGAAATCCAGAACGCGTAGAGGACGCCGTCGTACTCGGACACGCACGGGAACATGTCGTCGTCCACGTCTCCGGGTTCCGTGAGGTACCGTGTGGGCGTCCACGCGGCACCGTTGAACATCCGGTAAGTGATGTCGTAGTCTTGCCCCGGGTTGGTCTCTGCCCGCTCGCCGCGCATCCACGTCAGGTACAACTCGTCCAGCCCCGTGACCGGGTTGCGGAAGGTGGAGAACATCGGGAGGCTGTCCTCGACGTTCTTGCCCTCGCGCACGTCGATCTCGGAAGAGGGGACTTGGATCGGCCCCCACCCGTTGCCGTCATAGACCCGCATGAGGATGTCGCTCTTCCCCCAGTAGTCCGGGAGCAGGGCGTAGGGGTCGTAGGGCGAGGCCTGCCACGCGACGTAGAGCTTCCCCTGGAACCCCTTGATGTCGGCAAACCAGTCGAGTGACTCGTTGGCCGCTTCCGTAAGCTCCGTGAACGGCCCCCAGGAGTCGGTGAACCCGTCGTACCACCGGGTCACAATGTCGAGGTCCTTCTCCGGCGGCGCACGGCCCGCGGTGACCTGCGAGTCCGTCGTCTTCCAGACGATCCAGAGCCGTCCCTCAAAGACCTCCGCGCGGTGGTAGGTGTTCAGCCCGTCCGTGTTCGCGCGCGAGATCCGGCCGATCGACGACCAGTTCTTGCCGTCGGCCGACGTCCGGAACGTGAGGTTCGTGAGCCCCTCGATGCCCCGGTCGTGGCCCTGCGCCCAAATCGCCCAGAGCCTGTCCTGGTAGACGACGAGCAGGATCTCCGTGTCGGTCGCCGCGTCGACGGGGCCGGCGGGCGACAGGTTGATCGGGTCGTCCCAGACCGTCCCGTCGTACGAGCGGATGACGACGTCCATGTCGGGCCCGCCCGTCGTGAGTTCCGGGTCGTCCGTGGCCCACGCGGCATAGAGGCGGCCCTTGAACGCCTGCATGTAGGGGCCCTCGGCGGCCTTGTCCACCCGCGAGGTATTCGTGATCTCGTAGGCCTGCGCCCAGTAGGGCACGGGGTCGCCCGAGAGCGTTATCGTGGCGTTGCGGATGGAGGCGTTGGTCGGGACCTCGAACGAGAGCGAGCCCGTCTCGCCGGCCGCGAGCGTCATCGCGGCGCTCGTGGAGCCGTCGATGAACCGCGTGGTGTGGCCGAGCTCACCGATGCGCGTCGTATTGAACGCCCACTCGATCGTGCCGTCGTCGTTGGCGTCGAAGTAGGGGTCCACCGGGAAGGCGTCCGGCGTGCGGTCAAACGGGTCGGACCGGGCGCTCGTCCGCGTCCCCTGGAGCATCAGCTCGACCCATGCCTCATCGGCCACAGCGTGGTTGTCGAGCGATAGCGTGCAGTCGGTGAGTTCGCCTGCCGCCTCGAACACGGAGGAGGACGATGTGGCGCCGTCGTCGCAGGCGCTAAGGACTCCCTCGCGGTCGGGCGGGGGGGCAGCGTCGGCCGGCGGAACCGCCGTGATGAGGAGGGGGCCGAGCAGAACAAAGACGGCAGCAATTGCAGGCAAGGATGATCTACGCGTGCCCACCTGGCCCACCGCTCCGGCGGTTTCTGGTGGTGGCTGTCCAAGATAAAGGCTTTCCTCCTGTCACGCATTTGACTACCACCGGGGGTCCCCCGTGCGCGTCGAGGGGTCTGCGGGCCATCCCTTAAACGGCCGTGGCCCGTTCCGGGGCCGTCTTTCATGCGCGACGTGTTTGTCGCCGGGGTCGGGCAAACGGCATTCGGTCGTTACCATGGTACGGTCGAGCAGATGCTGCTCGACGCCTCGCTCGAGGCCATCGAGAGTTCGGCGGTCGAAGAGTTCGGCGCCATCGTCGTGGGCGCGATGAACCCGGAGGCGTTCGGGGGCGAGGGGCACGTCGCCTCCAAGCTCGTGGACTACCTGGGGCTGGCGCCGATCCCCGCGATCCGCGTCGAGAACGGGCCCGCGACCGGCGCCACGGCGTTCCACGTGGGGGCCCAAGCCGTCGCGTCCGGCCACGTCGACGGTGTGCTCGTAGCCGCCGCCGAGAAGATGTCACACATGGGCGCCGCACGCACAGGCCGGGTGCTGGGCGACCTCATGCCAACCCACGAACGCGCGCTCGGCCTTACCATGGCCGGGCTCGCTGGGATGATGACCCGACTGTACATGGAGTCGACCGGGCTTACGCGTGACCAACTCTCGCTCGTCCCGGTGAAGGCGCACCGCAACGGCTCGCGCAACCGCAAGGCCCACTTCCGGAAGCCGGTCACGGTCGGGGAGGTCGCCGCCTCACCCATGGTCGCCGACCCGTTGCGGCGCTTCGACTGCGCGCCGCTTTCTGACGGCGCGGCGGCTGTGCTGCTGACCGCGAAGGACCA
>CBEUCC010000100.1:0-9361 GCA_965541515.1 uncultured Thermoplasmata archaeon | reverse complement strand
CAAGGCGGAGCTTATCGTCCGGGCGTCCGACGAGGTCGTCGCGGGCAAGCTCGACGACCATTTCCCGCTGCTTGTGTGGCAGACCGGCAGCGGCACGCAGACGAACATGAACGTGAACGAGGTCATCTCGAACCGCGCGATCGAGCTGGCGGGCGGCGTGCGCGGCTCGAAGGAGCCGATCCACCCCAACGACCACGTGAACATGTCACAGTCGTCCAACGACACGTTCCCCGCCGCGATGCACATCGCGGCCGCGACCCGCGTGAGGGCCGACCTGATCCCTTCCGTCCGCCACCTCCAACAGGCGATTGACGCGAAGGCGAAGCAGTTCGAGGCGATCGTGAAGATCGGGCGCACCCACCTCCAGGACGCGGTGCCGCTAACGGTTGGCCAGGAATTCTCCGGGTGGTCCGCGCAACTTGGCCGCGACATCGACCGGCTCCAGGAGTCTCTCGACGGCCTTTTTGACCTGGCCATCGGCGGGACGGCGGTGGGGACGGGGCTCAACACGCACCCAGAGTTTGCCGACCGCGCGGCCGACAAGATTGCGGAGCTCACGGGCCTGCCGTTCCGCTCTCACCCCAACAAGTTCGCGGCGCTCGCCGCCCACGACGAAGTCGTCTACGCGCACGGCGCGCTGAGCACGCTGGCCGCTTCGCTAATGAAGGTCGCCAACGACATCCGGTGGCTCGCTTCCGGGCCGCGGTGCGGCATCGGCGAACTGCGGATCCCCGCGAACGAACCCGGCTCGTCGATCATGCCGGGCAAGGTGAACCCCACCCAGTGCGAGGCGCTGACCATGGTGTGCGTGCAGGTCCACGGGAACAACGCCGCCGTTGCGTTCGCGGGTTCCCAGGGGAACTTCGAGCTTAACGTCTACAAGCCCGTGATGATCCACAACTACCTGCACTCCGTGACCCTGCTCACGGACGCCTGCCGGTCGTTCACCGACCACCTAGTCGTCGGGATCGAGGTCGACGAGGAGAAGGTCGACTCCTACGTGAAGGACTCCCTCATGCTCGTGACGGCGCTCACGCCCAAGATCGGCTACGACAAGGCCGCAAAGGCTGCGCACACCGCCCACGACGAGGGCATCAGCCTGAAGGAGGCGTGCCTGAAGCTCGGGTTCCTCACGGCCGAGGAGTTCGACGCTTTTGTGAAGCCTGAGAAGATGACCCACCCGTAGCCGCCAGCCGGAGCGGCGACTGCGGCGCCTGGGTCACCGGACGGGCCCGTGCCTGCATGGTTCCGTGAGGTTCCGGTTCGGGGGGGACCTAGCCCCGTCGCAAGGTACATACATCGACGCCCCCCACCGGTTCCCTATGCGCCCGTACCGAAGGGCCACGGCCCAATGGATTGGAGATCAAAAGACCGGCAGTGGGACGTTTTCCGCCGCGAGCGGAGCCTTCACCGACCTTCCCTACTCGATGGCCACGCGCTTCGGGGACACGCCCGGTACGAACCCCGAGGAGCTCATCGCCGCGTCCCTTGCGGCCTGTTTCTCTATGGCGTTCTCGGAGGAGTTGGGGAAGGCTGACCTGAAGCCCGACTACGTGCGGACGACAGCCACACTCAACTTGGATATGCTGGACGTCGGCTGGACCGCAAGCAGCATCCACCTACGGATGAACGCGAAGGTCCCGGGCGCCACCCAGGAGCAGTTCGACGCGGCCGCCCAGTCCGTAAAGGTGGGTTGCCCCGTCTCGCGGCTGCTCAACACGGAAGTCGAGTTGACCGCGACGATGGACGCCTGAAAGGAAGGAGGCGGTCCGGCCTACTGGCCGGGGAAAGGTGGCGGGGCCCAGGGGAAGGGCTCCCGAACGAACGGCGCGTCCGGGTCGTCGCCCGGCCCGTCGACGCCCACGAGGGCTCACCCTGAAGCCTTGGTAAGTTCCGCGCGGCGTTCCTTGACGGCCTTCAACTCAAGATCGAGTTCCTTCTCGTACTGGCCGAGCCACTCGGCGACCTCGGCCTTCGAGTAGTAGCGGCGGCCGTACCCACAGCATCCGTGTTCGTATCCCATTGTGTTCGTTTCTCCTTGCGTGCACGACTGTGTCGCGCTTGCATGCACTCTAAGGGTCCCCTTGCCTATGTTGACCAGACCTGGACGTGACTTGGTCACACGGGCGCCCGGCGAAGGGGTCAACGATGCGTTTAAGCGCCGATCGCCCCCGTTGCGGGCCGAAAACCATGCCCGGCGAGTGGAGCATCGAGGGGAAGGTCTGCGTCGTCACCGGAGGCACCTCGGGCATCGGCCGCCAAGTCGCCCTCGAGCTCGCAAAGCGCAAGGCGCGCGTCGTCCTCGTGTGCCGGTCCAAGGAGCGCGGCGAGAGGGCCGTTGACCAGATCGTCCACGAGAGCCTGAACCCGCACGTCGACCTCGTGGTCGCGGACCTCTTCGAGCAGCGCGACGTCCGGCGCGCGGCCGGCGAGATCGACAACCGCTACGGGAGCTTGCACGTCCTCATCAACAACGCCGGGCTGCTCATCGGCAAGCGGCGCCTCACGTCGGACGGCATCGAGAGCACCTTCGCGCTGAACCACCTCGCGTATTTCCTGCTCACCAACCTACTCGTCGAGAAACTGAAGGCGAGCGCGCCGGCCCGCATCATCAACACCTCGTCCATGGCACACGGGATGGCCAAGTGGCGGTGGGACAACCTGCAGGGCGAGCGCCGGTACTCGCAGTGGCGCGCCTACGGGGACTCCAAGCTCGCCAACCTATACTTCACGTACGAACTCGCGCGGCGCCTCACCGGGACGGGGGTGACCGTGAACGCCGTGCACCCCGGGTTCGTGCGGTCGAACTTCGGGAAGAGCGCGTCGGCAGCGTTGCGCGCGGGGCTCGCGGTCGCCCGTCCCTTCGGGAAGAACGTCGTGGAGGGCGCCAAGACCACCGTGTGGTCGGCGACCGCGCCGGAACTCTCGATGGTCACAGGGAAGTACTTCGCCGGCCGGCGGGCAGTGCCCTCGTCGGACGCGTCGTACGACCAGGAAGCGCAGGCTCGCCTGTGGAAGATGAGCGCGGAACTTGCGCCCCCCGCGTGACGCGCGGCCCCCTCAGGACGCCACGCGCCGCGTGGAGCCCCGTGACGGTCAGCTTGTCCCCCTGCCCGATGCCGTCAGAGGCGCCTCATCGAGGCGAGCCACGCCCGAGGCCCCTCGCTCCCCGAGAATGTGTCCTCGAACACGGACGGCTCGATCGACTCGACTTTCCAGCCCTTGCCGAAGGTCGCGTGGATCTCGGCCTGGGTTACACGTCGCGGCCCCCAGGTCCCCGGCTCGTGCTCGCTGAAACAGAGCATGAAGTAGCGGCCGCCCCGCTTGAGGACCGACCGGAGCGACCCGGCAAACGCGGGCCGCTGCTCGTCCGAGAGCGTGTGGAAGAGTCCCGAGTCGATGATTGTGTCAAATTTCGCGCCGAGCTTCTCCAGCTCGAGGACACTTCCCTCCTCGAAACGCGCGCGGAGCTTGCGCTGCCGGGCCTTCTCCCGCGCCTTCTTCACTGCCGTCGGCGCGCCGTCGAGACCCCACGCCTCGAGACCGCGGGCCGCCATGTGGAGGACATTCTCGCCCGTCCCGCAGCCGACGTCGAGCACGCGGCCCCGGACCTCCCCCGTCTCCCCAAGCCGTATGAGCGCGCCCTGCGGGCGACCGATGTCCCACGGGGACGGCCCCCCGCCCTGGTACATCTCCTCGAATCCGCCACGCAGCGAAGCCTGCGGAAGTTGGGGGCGCGCCACCGGTCTCTCCTCCCCGTCCACCCGTTGGGCCTCGACGTATTTGACGACTGACCCCGGCCCGTGTCCCTGCCGAGGCGACGGTCAGGACTTTATCAGGAACCCCCGATGGGTCGCGCGTGTCCCCGGACGCTGAGTTCGGCCTCGCGCTTACCGCTGTGGCCACACTCCTCCTGCTTCTTGCCGGGTTCCTCGCGCTTCGCCGCATCGGCAAGTCCGGCCCGGAGGAGTGAGCGTGGCAGAGGCCCAGGTCGGCCTCTCAAGGTCGCTCGGCCTCCTCGACGTCACCCTCATGGGCGTCGGCGCGATGATCGGCGCCGGAATCTTCGTCCTTACGGGGATCGCCGCTGACGTCGCCGGCCCCGCCGTCATCCTCGCCTTCGCGCTCAACGGTCTCGTCGCGCTACTCACCGCCATGACCTACGCAGAGCTTGGCGGCGCACTCCCTGAGGCCGGCGGCGGCTATCTGTGGGTCAAGCACGCGCTCGGCGACCTGCAGAGCTTCATCGCGGGCTGGATGAGTTGGTTCGCCCACGCCGTCGCGGGCGCCCTCTACGCGCTCGGATTTGGAGCCTATGCATGGGTGATGTTCGAGGAGTACCTCCAGATCCTACCCACCTCCGCCGGCAACGGCCCCGCGGTCCTTAGCGTCGCGATCACCGTCGTCTTCCTGTACATCAACTACCGCGGGGCCCGCGAGACCGGCAAGGCCGGCAACGTCATCACCATAGCCAAACTCCTCATCATCGCCTTCTTCATCCTCGCCGGGATCTTCGCGATCGCCGACGACCCCGGCCGCCTCTCGTCGTTCAACGGCTTCTTCACCGACGGGTGGACGGGCGTCCTAGCGGCGATGGGCCTCACGTTCATCGCGTTCGAGGGCTACGAGATCATCGCGCAGGCCGGCGAGGAGGTCAAGAACCCGCGCAGGAACATCCCGCGCGCCATCTTCCTCAGCCTGCTTATCGTCGTCCCCTTCTACGTCCTCACTACGTTTGTGACCATCGGGGCCGTCGTACCGCCCCCGGGCGAGGGCACGAGCGCGGAGTACATCGGCGCGGCCGGCGAGCTCGGCCTGCTCCGGGCGGCGGAGGGCTTCATGCCCTACGGAGGCGCGCTGCTCGTCATCGGGGCACTCGTCTCGACGATGAGCGCACTCAACGTGACGACGTTCTCGAGCACGCGCGTCGCATTCGCGATGGGCCGCGACCGGATCCTCCACGGGGTGCTGGGGCGCGTGAGCCGCCGGACACGGACGCCCGACGCTGCGCTCGGCCTCTCGGGGGTCCTCATGCTCTTCATGGTCCTCTTCGTGCCCATCAAGTCGGTGGCGGCCGCGGCCAACATCATGTTCCTCCTCCTCTTCCTGCAGGTCAACTACGCGTCCATCCGGCTCCGCCGGGCATGGGAGGGGAAGGTCACGTACGGGTACAAGACGCCGCTCTTCCCGCTCGTCCCGCTGCTCGCGATGTTCACGACGGGCGTCCTTGCCGCGGTGCTCTTCATCGTCGAGCCGTTCGGTTGGTTGCTCGCGTTCGGCTGGATGGTCGGCGGGTTCGGGCTCTACATCGTCGTTGGCAAGGACTACCAGGCCAAGGAGAAGACCGGCAGCCGCTTCGTCTTCGAGGAGGCGCCGGCCCAGAAGGCCGCGTACAACATCCTCGTCCCCGTCTCCAACGCCGTGACACTCGGGCCGCTCGTCGAGGAGGCGGTCGCCCTTGCCGAAGCGCGCGACGGCTCCCAGATCGAGTTCGCGGCGTTCATCTCACTGCCCAGGACCCTCCCGCTCGCGGAGGGCTCGCGCTACGCGCCCTCGCGCCGCGCGATCCTTGACGAGGCCGAGCGCCAGGTGGCGGGCCGCGTCCCGGTGCGCAAGGCCGTCCGTGTCGGGCGCGATGTAGCACAAGACATCCTCTTCACCGCGGGCGACCACCGCGCGGACCTGATGCTGCTGGGCTGGGGACAGTTCGAGACGTGGCGCCGGCGCGGCGGCCGGGGCGCCCGCGAACCGGCGGGCGCCGCGTTTGCCCCCACCATGCGCGAAGTCATCGAGAGCGCGTCCTGCGACGTCGTTGTCGTCCGTACGGGGATCGAGCACGACGTGCGCCACGTGATCACCCCCATCGGGGGCGACCGACACGACCCGCTTTCGGTCTCCATCGGTGTTGCGCTTGCCAAGCGGCGCGCGGTGCCGTTCGTGGGGATGCACGTGCTCCCCCCCGAGGCCGACGACGAGCAGAAGAAGCGCGCACACGAGATGATGGACCGCGTGGTGGAGGAATCCGAGGTCGAGCCTTCCTCGATCCAATGGACGCTGGTCCCCGACACGGACCGGCGCGCGGCCATCCGTGCGCGCGCGACGTCCCGCGAGGTCATCATCCTCGGCGCGAGCCACCGCGCCTGGTACGAGACCTACCTGTTCGGCGAGACGGCAGACTACCTCGCGGAGCACTCGACCGGGACGGTCTTCCTCGTCAAGCACTTTGAAGGGCTAGCGCGACGCAAGTTGCGCGAGGCGGCGCGTGAGCTCGTCTACCTCGTCCGCGGGTCTGCCGCCCAGGTCGAGCGCGCGGCCGCCGAAGACCTGAAGCGGCTCAAACAGGTGGCGCTGGACAGCGACAAACGCGAGGCCGAGCGGGACCGGGCTGGCGACGAGCGCCGGCCAGAGCGGCCAAAGTAGCGGCGCGCGCCGTCATACGACCTCTTCGGGGGGGCCGGCTCGCCCGGTCCCGAGGGGGTCTGCCCGCCGGGGCGCCCTCGACCGCGTGATGACCGCGACCGCCGCGATGATGACCGCCGCCGCCAGCATCGTGCGTGGCGTGAGCGGCTCGGCGGCAAGCACCGCTCCCAGCATCACGGCGATCACGGGGTTGACAAACGCGTAGCTCGTGGCAAGCTGGGGCGCCACATTGCGGACCAGCCACAGGTAGGCGGTGAAGCCGCCGAGCGAGCCGAGGGTCACCAGGTAGGCGAACGCAACGAGCGAGAGCGTCGAGACGCCCGAGAGGTCCGTGCTTGCGACCTCGCCGACCGCAACCCCCGCCACGAACAGGGCGGCCGCGCCACCCAGCATCTGCATGCCCATCGCGAGCCCCGCAGAATCCGGCAGCTTCGCGTCCCGTGCGTAGAGGGTCCCCACGGACCAGAACACGGACGCCGCAAGGAGGAAGACAATCGCCCAGACCTCGAAACGCCCGCCCCCCAACGAGAAGGGGTCCACCAGGAGCGCCACCCCCGCGAAACCGAGCCCCACGCCCGCGAGCGTGCCGACCCTCGGGCGCGCCCGCGCCGGGCCCGCCCAGTCGAAGAGGACGATGAATAGCGGGACGGTGGCCACCATGAGCGCCGCGATGCCCGAGGGCACGGAGAGCTCCGCGTAGGCTACGAGCCCGTTTCCGCCGAGCAGCAGGAAGGTGCCGACGATTAGGGCCGGCTTCCACATCTCGCGGGGGGGCGCCGGTGCTCCGCGCGCGCGCATTGCGATGTACAGCGCGCCGCCCGCGATCGCCCACCGCGCGCCCGCCGACAGGAACGGGGGCATCGTCTCCACGACGAAGCGGATCCCAAGGTACGTCGAACCCCAGATCAGGTAGACCGCGAGCAGCGCGAGGGCGACATACGCGGGCTTCGGGCGCGGGAGGCCGCCCCCTTTGTCCGCCGTCCTTCCCCCCCCCGCAAGCTGGATGGCGCCGCGCAAGAACCTCCACCGCGGGCCTTAAGTCCTTCAGACCGATGGACCCGACCGCAAGGAGAGTCCGTTTGAACGAGCAGGTCGTCGTCACGATCGAGAATTCGCCCGGCGCGCTTTCCAAGGTCACCGGGATCCTCGCCGACGCCAGGCTGAACCTTTACGGCGTCACGCTCGGCGGCCACGGGGACGTCGGGAACCTGCGCTTCACCGTGGACGACCCGAAGCGGGCGGTCGAGACCCTCCAGTCGAACGGCTACGACGCCAAGGCGCTCCCTGTGGCGTCGATCCGGATCGAGAACACGCCCGGCGCGCTTCGCAAGGTGGCCGCCGTGCTGGCCGAGCGCGGCATCAACATCGAATCGGTGTTCCTCTCCTCGCGGGGCACGCGCGAGGTCGAGCTCGTGATCCTAGTGAGCGACCTGGAGGCTGCCCGCCGCGCGCTTGGCAGCCAAGTCAATGAGTAGCCCACGGTGCTCCGTGCGGCGAAAAGGTAATGCCCCAGCCCGGTAACGGGCCGCCGTGCGCCTCCCCTCATTCGAGCCGGCCATCCGCTTCATCGTCGAGCGCCCCCGCGAGGGGGCGGTCGTGGTCGCCGTGCTTGTCCTTGCGCCGATCCTCTTGGTCAACCCGGCCGTCCTGGGGTTCGGCCCGGCCGAGGCGCCCTCGCCCGTCGACTTCCCCGAGGCCACCCTGCGCGGGGGCGAGGTCAACAACCTCTCAATCACCTTCCAGGACCCCACCGCCACCCTCGTGCTCCCCCCCGGTTTCTTCCCCCTGCTCCGCGGCGTCCTGGACACCGACCCCAACGTGACCCTTGAGGACCTCACCGGCGAATCGCTCGTCCTGCTCGTGCCCCCCGCGCCCGGGAACTACACGTTCACCGCGTCGGGGCGCAGCGGCACGGGCTCGCACACCTACGAGGTCGTCCCCGGGCCCGACCCCGTCGTCTCCGGGGAGGACGTCGTCTCCGACCTCGAGTACATTACGAGCGCCCACACCCTGCGCTTCTCCGGCTCGCCCAAGCTCCTGCAGGCGGCCGAGGACTTCCGCGACCGGTTCACCGGCCTTGGCTTCGACGCACGGATGTACTACTATCCATGGGAGGTGCAGCGGCGCCCGGTGATCCTGAACACCTTCATCAACATCATCGTGGTCTGCGGATTCCAGCAGGGCACCGACCGCTCGAGCGAGTGGATCGTCCTTGGGGCGCACATGGACTCAGTCCCCCAGGCCGTCGAAGGTGCCTATGACGACGGGTCGGGCACCGCCACACTCCTCGAGGTGGCCCAGGGGCTCTCACAATTCACCACCCACCACACCTTCGTCTACTGCCTGTGGGGCGGCGAGGAGGAGGGGCTGTACGGGTCCAGCTCGTGGGTCGCCCAGGAGGTCACGTCCCCCGTGGACCTCTACATCAACCTGGACATGGTCGGCCTCTCGTGGCCCGCGCCTTTCACTTTCACGGCCTTTGTTGGGCCCGACCGAGACGGGGACGAGGCCGAGCACCCGATGACGGTCAGCGTCCTCGAGAACATGACGGACAACGAACTGCGCTACCCGCGGGAGGGCAACTTCTCGCTGTTCGAGGACCCCTTCGGCCGCAGCGACCACGTGGCGTTCTGGCGGGTCGAGGCGCCGACCGTTTTCTTCTTCGGCGCCGACGACGACGGCTACCCCGAGTACCACTCACGCGACGACACCCTTGCGACCATGACGGGCCGCGCGGGGGGCCGCGACATGCTCGTCGCGGGCTTCGACACGCTCGCGTGGATGGCGCTCTACCTCGCCGTGCACGCGGACAACGGCCAGACGGACTGAGCAGGGGGAGGGCGAGCCGTGACGGGGCCGAATCAGTCGAGTAGGTACGGCGGGTAACTCAGGACGAGGTCGGCGCTCAGGTGCGTCCCCCCGAACCCGAGTGACTCCATGA
>CBEUCC010000099.1:0-9382 GCA_965541515.1 uncultured Thermoplasmata archaeon | reverse complement strand
CTCCCCGATCATCCAGCAGTTGTTGCGCGCGTTCGTCGTCGTGATCCTCGTCGACTGCTCGAAGCTCACGACGGACATCGACTCCCCCCACTACAAGCGGATGCTGAAGTATGATAGCGACGTCGCGACCCTCTGCGTCGCCTTTCAGAAGTACAAGAAGGACGAGTACGACCGCATGGACCTCCAGGGCCTCAAGCCGCCAGCACCGATCATCTACCCGGCGATCGTAATGGCGAAGTTCGACACGATCCGAGAGGAGGTCCTGGCCAAGCTCGGCCTGACACGCGGCATGCCCCAGCGCAAGGAGACGCGGGCGCGCCGCGAGTACGCGGAGGCGCTGCTGCGTGCGTTCCTGCCCCAGACACTCTCGCAGATCCGGGGAGGCAAGGTGGCGGGCGTTTCGTTCGACCAGGCCTCCTACTTCGTATCGTGGGTGCACGTTGAGAAGGGCGAGGCCGGCATGGCGCAGGTCGGCCCACCGCGGATCGTCCGCAAGGGCTTCTCAGCCGACGGGGGCGCATCGATCGACTACTCGTACGACGAGTTCGAGGCGTTCATCGAGCACTTCCGGGACGTGGCAAATAAGGTGCCCGACGAGGTCAAGGAGGCCGACCAGGTAGCGGCTAGCTACGACCCGCGCGCGCTCTAGGCAGAGGGGGCCCGTCCGCTTTGTCCGGGGCCACCGCCGAGTCCGAACCGCCGGAGCCGGTCCGGCTGCACCACTGGGTGTACGGGGTCACGCCCGGCGTGGGGTACGGAATCAAGGCTACCTCCAAGGGACTGAACCTCTCGCTCTTTGAGGCGCCTTTGCGCAACGCCTACACACCCATCCGGGGCGCGGCCGTCCAGGAGCAGGGCGGCATCGACTCACGGATGCTGCACCCGGCGGCGGCCGGGGACGACATGCTGCTCAGCAAGCTCGGGCCCGGCCCGAAGGACGAGATGGGGCGCCCCACATTCCAGAACCACGTGGCGATCATCCCCATGAAGGCGCTCTTCGAGCGGCGCCTGACCCTGGAGACTGTCGATGCGGCGCTTGTTGGGGCCGACGAGCGGGAAGTCGAGGGGAACAAAGAGCTCGACGCGATCGAACCGGCCCCGCCGCCGGAGAGATGGCGGCCAGGCCTGGGCCTCGCGCACCACATGACCCGCGCCGCCGTCGAGACGATCGCAACCCGACGCATCAAGTCGCCCCACGCCCGCACACTCGTGCTCGTGCGCGACAGCCTGCCGCCCGCGCGCAACGAAATCCTATTCAAGTTGACGGAGCTGCTCGTCCTCCAGAGCGTCCTGGAGCCGTTTCCCTGCATGAGCGACGGGCCAACCGCATCGCAGATGAACCGGTTCTCGCTGGTCGTCTCGGCCAGGGGGTTGCGCGCGGACAACTCGTGGGGAATCGTTGAGGCGCCGCTCACGACGCCCTCGATTGCCCGGGTCGAGGACGCGGACCACGTCTACGCGGCCATCGAGGCCTCGTTCGACGCGGACACGAGCGATTACGCCTGAGCGGGGGCCAGGGCCCCCTCACAGGGAGTACTTCACGAACCCGTCGCCGACCGCTTCGCGCCGTACCGTTCGTGTGTCATCCAGCTTCCAAGTTCCGTCCGGCGAGCGGTACTCCGGGTCGCCCCGGGCAATGTCGCCAAGCTCCGCCTCCAGGTACTCGCGGTCCGTCCGGAACTCGGGCGTTACCTTCCCTTCGCGCAGGAGTTCAGCGAGCAACGGGAGCGCGGAGGGCTTGCCCCGCCACTTCACACGCGTGAACGCCTGGCATGCGCCCGTGTCCCCGAGCAGCAGTTTGCGCAGCGAGAAGTAGGCGGGCAGCTTGCGGTAGCCGCCGGGTGGCGGGGACAAGCGTTCGCGCCGGCGTGCGATTTCCCCCAGGACGGTCGCCCATTCCTGTTCACTTACGTTCGACCGTTCCCAGATGGCGCCGCTCACATCTAGGAGTGCCGGAGCGCCCGGCGGTGCGCCTGGACCCTGCGCCGACGCCCCGCTCGGTGCAGCCGCTCCGGGCGGCGGCGCCATCACGAGGTCGTACGACATCGCGCCCCCGCGCGCCGCCTGCGTCGGGGGGCGCACGGCCGTCACGCCGCAGTCCGGGTAGCGCGACGGGTGGAGGACGACGAAGGGCCCGCGGGGGTCGGCCTTGAACATCTCGGCAAGCGCCTTGTTGACCCGCAGGGGGGAGTACCGCGCGCCAAGCTCGCTAAGGCGCGGGAGCGGGGCGGTGGCGCCCTCGCCCCGTGGGGTTGCCGCAAGGTCGTCGAGCACGGATTGCACGATAAGCGCCTTGAGCTGCGCCGGGGCAAGCACCGGGAACTCGCCGGCCCGGCCACGGCCGCGCTTGCGGTCGCGGTCCTGCGGCGGCTTGGGCTTGAACCACTTGCCGCGTGATTGGCAGGCGTACTGGAGGTGCTCGAGCCGGCGCGCAAGCGATGCGCGTTTGCGCCCGCCCGGCGCGCGTGATTCGGCGGTGAGCCCCCACCATGCGACCGACGCCTTGTCGGTCCATGCGTCGTCGCCGGGGCTCTTCCGGTACCACTCTACGAGGCGGTTACGCATGATGTCGTCGATCGTGTCGGGGTCGTCCAAGTCCTCCTTCAGGCGCTTGAGGAGGGCGCCCGTCTTGCTGGACGTCGTCGCCGCAAGGGTCTTGGTGCTGACGGCGGCCGCTAGCACCTCGTTGAAGTCCAGCGCGTTCAGGCGGTCGAGGTCAAACCGTTCCATCGAGTCCATGGCCATGAACCTGCCAAGCGGCGAGTCCCCCGCCGGGCTCGGCGCGGGTGGGGGCGCCACCGCAGGCTTTGGCGCCGGCGGGGGCGCCGGCTTGGGCTCGAGCTTTGGAGCCGGCTTCCGCCGCTCCTTGCGCTCCATCCGGTCACGGACTTCCTGGCGGTAGATGTCGCGCGCCTTCTTTGCCTCGAGCCGGTCGAGCCGCGCCTCCGCGCGCTTGCGCGAACGGCGCGCCGCCTGCCCGTAAGCGGCGTCGATCACGTAGTGGCGCAGGCGCAGGGACCGCACCACCTGGACGATACCGACGATAATCGGGAGGAGGAAGAAGAGGAAGATGAAACAGTAGAGCCACCAGTCCGTGTTTGACCGG
This sequence comes from uncultured Thermoplasmata archaeon, assembly GCA_965541515.1. GTDB lineage: Archaea > Thermoplasmatota > DTKX01 > DTKX01 > DATEUP01 > DATEUP01. Next base: position 6,276 of record CBEUCC010000099.1, on the reverse strand, counting down.
AAGAACCCGAAGAAGTCTACGGGGTCGGTCGTGTTGTTGGACGCGCCGTTTACCACATACGAGCCGGTCGCCGCAAGCGGCGTGGCATTTGCCCGGTCGTTGTTGGGCGCGAGTTCATCGACGGCACTCGCAGCCCCGGCTATCCCCGCGAGCGCGAGCAGAAGCAGGAGAATCGCCACGTGTACTGCGCGTAGCGACCGCATCGTTGGTGCCTCCTGTTGGCCAGGCCCGGAACCTAGCCCGCGCCTTGGCGCAACCGCAGAAACGCTCCCCGCCCTACTTGAAATCCACGTCACTGGGAAACCGCTGGCCTTCGACACTTCATCTGCTTTTGGCGTGCCGACGCCGTGGCAACCTTCAAGACGCTCGGGCCGCTGGTTACTCGCGCGACAACGCGCGCGGTGGGGTTTCGATGACGGAACTCGTCTACATGGACAACCTCGAAAACAGCTACCTCTCGCGCATACGCGGCCGGATCGAAGAGGTCGGGGAGGGCTTCGTGCTGCTCGACCGGTCCATCTTCTACCCGGAAGGAGGCGGTCAGCCCTCGGACAAGGGCGTCCTGCGCGTGCTCGACCCGGACACCGGGGAGACGCGAGAACTGGCGGTCACGAAGATCGACAAGAAGCACGGAGTGCGCCACCGTGTGACCGGCGACCTCACGGGGCTCGTGCCCGGGACCGAGGTCATCCAGGAGATCGACTGGGGCCGGCGCTACGACCACATGCGCCACCACACCTCGCAGCACCTCGTCTCGGCCCTGGCACTCGAACTCTTCGGCGCGCGTACGGTCGGGAACCAACTCTACCGCGACCGCGCCCGCATCGACTTGTACCCGTGGAAGCCCGCGCCGGGCGACCTTGAGCACCTCCTGGAGCAGTGCAACGCGCGCATGGCCTCGGCCCGGCAGGTGCGCGCTCGGGAGGTCGACCGGAGCGAACTCGAGAACGGCCCCGCCGCCTACCGGACGAACCTCGACCTCATCCCGCCCTTCCTCCAGCGACTGCGCGTGATCGAGATCGACGGGACCGACTTGTGCCCCTGCGCAGGGACGCACGTGCGCAACACGCGCGAGCTCGGGCGGATTGCCGACTCGAAGACCGACAACAAGGGGAAGGACAAGGCGCGACTCGAGTACTCGTTGACGCCCATCGAGGCGCCGCCGGCGCCGCGCGAAGATTAGGCGCCCCCCGTCCTTCTTAAATATGGACGCGCGGCTTTAGCGGCCGGGGTTGGGAATGGCTGCGCTCGAAGACCTCCAGCGCGAACCACTTGGCGACCAGGACCTCAAGTTGGCGGTGGAGGCGGTCCTCTTTGCCTCGTCCACCGCGCTCTCCCCGACGGAGATCGCAAAGGCCGTCGGGTCCTCCCCGAAGAAGGTGAAGCGCGCCCTCTCGGCGCTGCGCGCGGAGTACCGTCGGCGCAAGACGGCGATCGAGGTCACCAAGATCGGGACGAAGTACACACTCCAGATCAAGGGGAAGTTCCTCGCGGTGGCCGCCGGGTACGCGTCGACGAAGATCCCGAAGAACCTCCTGAAGACACTCGCACTCGTGGCATACCACCAGCCCATGAAGCAGTCGGTGGTCATGCCCATGGTGGGCCAGCGGGTGTACGACCATGTCCGCGAGCTCGAGTCGATGAAGGTGCTTCGCCACATCCCGTGGGGAAACTCGAAGATACTCTTCACGACGCACCGGTTCTCGGAGATCTTCGGAATCGAGGGGAACAGCCGGGACGACATCAAACGGTGGATGGCGAAACAGGTGGGGATCCCGGCGGAGCAGGTGGAGCGCGACATCGCCAAGAGCCACAAGAAGGAGGCCGAGATGGGCGATGTGGTCGCCCAGAACGCCGAGGCCGACGAGCAGGCGGTGGCCGAGGCGCGCGCGCAGGCGGCCGCGGGCTCCGGGGACCCGGCGGCGCTCTCGCCCTCCGACCCCGGTGAAGAATAAAGCCACCCTCCGCCTTCGGCGCCCGGAGAGGAAAGGATGGCTGCACCCGAATGGTCAGTAGAGACGCTGGCCCGCGACGGCTTCGGGCGGCGGGCCGCCGCGCGCGTCGCGGGGCGCCTCGCGCACACGCCGGGTGTGGCGCAGGTCGTAACGCCGGACGCGCCCCCCGTGGGCCAGCCGCCATGGGTGGTCGCCGACTCGGCCGCGAGCCGTGCGGGCCTGGAGGGAATCCGGTTCGTCTGGGGGCCGTCCCCGCTGGTGGGGCAGGCGGGTGCGACCGCCCCCGGGGCCGTCGAACTGCCGCGGCTCATCCCGAAGGCGTTTGGGATGGGGCCGCTCACCGACGCCGCCGAGTTCGTTGTAGCGCGCCCGCCGGTCGCGTCGGGCCTCCCGTCCCGGAGGGGGGCCGCCCATTTCGCTTCGCTGCCCGAGGACACCGAACTCCTGTCGTTGCAGAACCTCACCGAACTGCGGGGGCGCCCGCGGGACTTCGTCCGGGCGATTGCCGGGGCCCGCGCAGCGGCGGGCCCACGCCCGCTGCTCTTTGCCCATGGGGTCGCCGACCCGGCGAGTTGTGCGTTGCTCGTCTACATGGGGGCCGACCTGGTCGACGACTTCGGGGCCGTGCTCGCGGCAAGCGCCGGGATCTTCCTCTATTCCTTCGGCCATGTGGAAGGGGGACTCGCGGGGGCGTGCATGTGCCGCGCCTGCGAGGAGTTCTTCGCCGGAGCACAGCCGGAAGGCGCCGCGCAGGCGGCCGACGGCGCGGGCCGCGCGGACGGCGACCACGAGTACATCGATTTTGGCGCGGGCCGGGGGGCGGGGTCGCGCAGGGACCTCCCGGCGGTCCTGGCAAGCTCCGACCTTTTCCGTGCGGCACTCGGCCACAACCGGCGTGCCCTGGCGGCCGAGGCCGCGGTGGCTGCGCGGGCCGCAGGGGAGGGGACACTGCGCGAACTGGTGGAGGGCCGCGTCCGCGCGTACCCTTGGCTGGTTGCAGGGCTGCGCAACCTCGACCGCGAGTTCTACCGCGAGGTGGAGGCGCTCACGCCTGCCTGGAAGCCGCGCCTCCACGCGCTGTCGCATGAGTCCCTGAGCCGCCCCGAGGTGAGGCGGTGGGGCGAGCGCCTCGAGGAGCGCTACCAGCCGCCACCCTCGGTTCGCGCGCTGCTGCTCGTTCCCTGCTCGGCGCGCAAGCCCTACAGCCTCTCGCGCACACACAACGCGATCGACCGAGGGCTTGCCGGCGTACGGCCACGGTTTGCAGTCCACCGGGTCGTCGTCACGTCGCCCCTCGGGCTCGTACCGATCGAGTTGGAGCGGGTGTTCCCCGCGGCACACTACGACATCCCAGTGACGGGCGACTGGGCCCACGAGGAGGCGGTGCGCGTGGAAGAGCAATTGCTCATGCTCCTCTCGCGCCACGAGTACAAGGTCGTCGCATCGCTGGTGGGCGACGACCTGCCGGCGCTTGCTGACCGCGTCGGTCCGCTCATCGAGTGCGCGGCGACGGGCAAGCCCAACGAAATCGCGTTGCACGCGGCCGCAGCCGCCTTGACCGAGGGGCTTGCAGGCGTCGGGGACGTCACCCCGCGCCAGCGGGCGGTCGAGGACATCGCCTCCATCGCGCGGGTCCAACTCGGGGGAGCGCCGGCGGCCGCACTCCTCGAGGGGGCCGCGATCCGCGGCCGGTGGCCGTGGAGCAAGCTCGTCGTGGGCGGCGTGCAGCTTGCCCAGCACGTGCCTCAGCGCGGACGGCTCTCGCTCACGCTCGAAGGCGCGCGCCGCGTGGGTGCCGGAGGCGGCTACCGCGTGCACATTGAGGACTTCAAGCTCCGGGGCGACATCTTTGCGGTCGGCGTGCGCACCGCGGACCCCGAGGTCCGGGCCGGCGACGAGGTGGCCGTGGTCCAACGCGACGAGGTCGTGGCCGCGGGGGTAGCCCGCATGGGCGCGCCCGAGATGGAGGCCGCGCGTCGCGGGGTGGCGGTCGCGGTCCGCCACCGCCAGCGGTAAGAGGGGGGGGAGGGAGCCGTGCCCATCCAACAGGCCATCGTGGGGACGAAGGTCAAGGTGCGCAGCACCAAGCCCGTGGACGAGTTCATCTCTACGTGGCGGGAGGACGACGTGTTGGACGGCCGGGCCGCAGTTGCGCAGGTCGTCGTCATGAACTCGCTCGGCTGCATCTACGAGAAGAGCGCCGGGTGCTCGATGTGCGGCTACTACACGGAGACGCTCGCCAAGCGGCCCGCACCCGCGGCGTACATCCGGCAGATCGAGCGGGTGGTCGGGCTGGCGCCGGAAGGCGCGGAGGTCCTGAAGATCTACACGTCGGGCAGTTTCCTGGACGAGCGCGAGGTCCATGCGGAGGCGCAGCGGGCGATCGTCGACCTTGCGGCCAAACGGTACCGCCGCTTGCTCGTCGAGTCGCGCCCCGAGTTCGTTACCGAGGACCGCGTCAAGCCGCTGCTCGGCCGCGGGGTCGAACTGGAGGTCGCCTTTGGGCTCGAGACGGCAAACGACCGCGTGCTCGACGAGACCGTGAACAAGGGGAACACCGCCCAGGAGAACCGGGAGGGCGCGCTCCGGGCGCGGGCGTTGGGGGCCCGGGTGAAGAGTTACCTGCTGCTCAAGCCGCCGTTCCTCACGGAGGACGAGGCGCTCGAGGACTGCGTGGCTTCGGCTGTGTATGCCTCGGCGTTTTCCGACACCGTCTCGGTGAACCCGGTGAACATCCACAAGGGGACGCTCGTGGAACGACTCTTCTTCGACGGCGCGTACCGCCCGCCGTGGCTGTGGACCGTGGCGGAAGTCATGGGGCGCGCCCTTCCCGGGATGGTCGCGGGATCGCGGCTGATGAGTGCTCCGACGGGCGCCTCCACGCGGCGCGGGGCGTCGAACTGCGGCCGGTGCGACGCGCGCGTGCTCCAGGCGATCCGTGAAGCGTCGGTTGACCAGGACCCGACGCACTTCGACGGCCTGGACTGCTCGTGCCGGGAGCGCTGGCGGTGGGAACTCCGGCTCGCGAAGATGGCGCCGACGGCCGCCCCCTTGGCTTGACGCGCGCTAGAAGAGCGTGACCGCGCGGCACGAGCTGCAGACCACCTGCCGCACGGGGTAGAGCGTGTAGGATACCTGCGACGAGCCGCAGCGGGGGCACTTGGCGGGGGGCGCCACCTGCTGCACCCCCAGCGCCGGCGTGATCGCGGGGTAGTAGGCCGGCGGCGGCGGTGGTCCATACCCGGGCGGCGGCGGTGCCCCGTACCCGGGCGGCGGCGGTGCTCCGTACCCGGGCTGGGGCGGTGCTCCGTACGCGGGCGACGGGGGCCAGTACCCCGGCGGCGCGCCGGCGGCGGGCGCGACCGGGGGTTGGGCCGGCCCCGGGGCGGGGGGCACCTTGGCGGTCGGCTCCTCGTCCGGCCGGGGGTACGCCTCCTCCTCCTCCGGCGGTGCGTCGTCGTCCAGGTCCGGCCGCCAGAGCGCAAACCCGCCCCAGAGCGCGAGCCCGATGACGGCGGCTGCCACGCCGATAGCCAGCGCCAGCGCCCACAGCGCGGGCCCTGGCCGGTCAGGGATCTCGACCACGATATGGGCGGGAACCGTCCGTGCGTTGTTCGTCTCGTCGCTCTCGTCGATCACGCGGCCGATATCCGCCTCCGCAAGGACGATGATGTCATCCTCGAGAAGGTACGGACCGAACTCCACGATCGCCGTCACGTTCCCAAGGGGGCCGGCGCCCGGGAGCGTCGTTCGAGTCGTGTTCACACCCGCGGCTACCCCGACATCGAAGGGCCCGGCCGCGGTGAGGCCGCGGTTCAGGATCTCGATGAACACGACCAACAGCGCCGCATCTACGCTCTCCCCCGTGATGGGGTCGAGCGCGACCGCCGGGACGAACTCAAACCGGACGTCCGTCACGACCAGGTCGGGCTTGACGGATGTGTTGGAGGTGGCCGACGCGTTGAACCACCCTGCGACCGCGTTGTTCCCGCGATCGTTCGTCTCTAGGAACTCCCCGCGGAGCGAGCTGCCCGCCAAGTCGGCTTCGATGGCCACGAGGTGCGTCCCGGGCGTTGCCTCCACGAAGAACTCGAATTGGACGACGAGGCCCGAGAGTGTGCGGTCCTGGCGCCCGCGCTCGATTCCGTCCACCTTAAGGACGACCACCACGACCTCGCCCGCAGCGCCGGGCGGGACGAGCAGGCGGGCCGAGGCGTTGATGTTGGCCCCGACGCCCCCGCCCGGCTCCGTGAGCGCGAGGCCAGACTGGCTGAAGGAGAAGTCCGGCAAGTTATCGGCACGGTGGTGGACGTGCAGTTCC
>CBEUCC010000098.1:0-9459 GCA_965541515.1 uncultured Thermoplasmata archaeon | reverse complement strand
GGGACGCGGACCTCTTGGAACCCTTTGTCCAGCAGCGCCTTCACGGCGGCGTCGCGGCTGCCCACATCGACGAAGATGGCCACCGCACCCTCGGGGTCGGTGGGCCGCACGACATCGACGTGCCGACAGACGCGCTGGAGCTCCGCCTCGACCCCGGGCTGGACGGTCCCGGCGAACGCCGCGAGCTCTTTGTAGCCGCCCATGAGAGAGAGCGGCAGTGGCAGCGTCTCGAACGCCTTCAGCGCCTCGACGCGCCCGCGCAACTCGGCGGCCACGGCCTCGAGTTTGCCCTTGTCGTCGGCCGCGCCGGTGATCGAGAGCTCCAGGGACACGACGAGCGCCTCGACCTTGGGGAGCACGTCGTCGGCCCGGGGCAAGTTCTCCGGCGGCGGGGCCCGTTCGAGCCCGAGCGCCGACTTGAAGGACCGCAGCTTGATCAACAGCCCCGACGCGCGCTCGGCGCCATCGAGAGGCTTGCCAAGCCGGTACATCGTCTCGCCCTCGGGCTGCTGGTAGTCCTGGACGTGCATCGTGCGGGAGTCATAGAGCACCTCGACCGCCTTGCGCTGGAGCCGCAAGGGGCCCGCGATGAGCACGCGGCTCATCGGTGCCGGGAACAACATGGGGAGGCCTCCGAGCGCGGTATGCGTTTGGGATCTCAACGGAAGCCGGCTTGCGCGGCGCTCTCGAACTCACCGACGAGGTATTCCGCCACTTCCGACACGCGCGCCTCGGCTTGTTCCCGTTTCCGGCGCACCCGCACGCGTCCCTGCGACATTTTCTCGGCCTTCTCGGCGTCGATCCGCTCGCGGGCCTTGGCCACCTGCGCGGCCGCCTCGCCGTCGGCGGACGCGTGGCCGTCCTTCCGGATCTTCTCGGCCTCGACTTCGCCCGCCGCGACGGCCTGCTCCTTGCGCGCGCGGGCTTCCTCGATCTGTGTCGCTGCCTTGCCTTCGGCTTCCTTGATCTCTTTGAGGAGTGCAACTTTGTCCAAAGGTTACCGCTCTCCCTTATTCGGCCCTGGTTCGCCTGGTAGAGGCGCCCAGACGCCACGGGCAATCGGATCATCCAATTTAAACTAGTTGGAGGCGCCAGATGGCCGACAAGACCGCGCGCAACCACGGCGCGAATCGCGGCCGGCGCGCCGGTTCTGGCGGCGACACAACGGGCGCGTGCGCGCCCCCGCCACGCGGGCGGAGTTGACCCGCGCAGTCGCGGCAGAAACGGGGCCGCGCCACCGGGACGCACCGCCCTCAAGGTGGCGGTTGGGCCCACCGTGTCTCCACCGACCGGCGCCCGAACGCGCGGGAGATTCGCGGCCAAACAAAGGTTAAATAGACTCGTCCTACTTGCGAGGCGTCCAGCCAGCCCCTCTGGATCGTCCCTCCAAAGGGGGTTGCGTGCGTACAAATAACGGCGCGATCATTCCCGGCATCCGCGTCCGATCGATGTGTCCCGGAGGCCTCCGACACCCATGTCCATCCCGGCGTCGCAGGGTGACATGGGCACCCAAGAGTTCCGCGAAAACCTCGAGCGGGGCCTCGAAGACGCCTCGGAAGGCAGCGGGGACTTCCTGCGCAAGCGGCAGCCGTCCGGTTCGATCGCGATCTTCTGGATCATCATCGGGCTCGTCATCTGCTCCATGATCTTCCTGGCGCTCTTTACCGTGGGGCTCTGGTACCAGAACGCCTGGCTCCGGGACCCGTCCCTCGGGGGCCCGACCGCGCCGACCCAGCAGATGCTGTCGTTCTGGATGGGCATGTTCTTCGTTGACCTTGCGCTCATCATCGACCTCTACCGGAAGCACTTCGTGGAGGACGTGATAATCACCCGCCGCCGCCGCCCGAAATACATCCCCGGCGAGGATGTGACCAAGGGCTGGGACAGCCAGTGGAACAAGCCGAAGGCCAATCGGGTGACCTGGTACTCCGAGCGCCAGAAGATCCGCCCGACGCTCAGGAAGCGCGGCTAAGCGGCAAGATGGGGAGGTCGAACACGCGTGCCCGCCGGATCATCCGCGCAGGAGAAGGACCGCCGCCTCAAGGAGGTCCGCGTGTCGCGCGAGCAGATCGTCGCGCAGCGGCGCAACATCCTGAAGAAGGGCGTGTACCTCGCGGGTGCGGGCGCGCTTGCGGCCACGACCGCCGGCTCGCTCGCGGCGTTCATCCCCCCGTATGTCAACCCGTTCACCGACGGCACCTACCAGGTCGTGTGGGGAACCTCGGAGGCGCGCTCCGCGTGGGCCAACGACAAGCAGGGCGACGACATGAAGGCGTCCGAGTTCACGACCGTTGCGCTCGGCGGCCATGGGCAGATCCCCGCGCTCGCGATGAACGTCGTCGTCCTGAAACTCGACCCGGGGCTTGTCGACCCCTCGATGGCCGGGCTCATCGACGCCGGCGGCGGGAAGTTCGCGGCATTCAACGCGAAGTGCAAGCACCTCGGGTGCACGGCGCTGTGGCGGAGCAAGGACGAGGCAAGGGACCTCATCCCGCCCAAGATCTCCATTGAGCACGACGTGCTCGTCTGCCCGTGCCACATTGGCGCCTATGACATCTACGACTCCACGAGAGTCATCTTCGGCCCGCCGCCTGAGCCGCTCGACCAACTGCGGATGTTCATCGAGGACGACCTCATCAAGATCCAGTTCGTCCGCTACAAGTACGGCAACAACACGACCGGCGGGCAGGTCGACGACAACCCGTACGCGACGTGAGGGCCGCGGGCACGAGGGGGGGGGACAAACGACCGTGGGACAAGACCGGCGATCTGCATCGAAGCGGGCGCTGGCGCTCGTCGGCCTCGCCTCCCTGGCCATGCTCGCACTCGTGGCGGCATCGGGGAGCGCCTCGGCCTACACCTGGACCGTCGAGATGCGCGACCTCGGCTTCCACCCGATGAACATCACGATCGTCGAGGGCGACACAATCGAGTGGGTCAACCACGACCCCTTCGGCCACGACGTCAACGCGACGCTCGCCGACCCCGCCGCCGTCTCGGGGGAACCCGGTGCCATGCCACCCGACTCCTCGTTCTTGTTCACCTTCACGACCGTGGGCACCTTCGACTACAAGTGCGACGCGCACCAGCCCCTGATGGTCGGCCAGATCACGGTCCTGGACAGTTCGGTCGTCCCGGCACTTACGGTCGACACGCCCAGTGAAGCGCCGGTCGAGCCCGGCACCACGGTGGCGCTCTCGGGCGCCTCACAGGACTCGACCGCGGTCACGGGCGTCTTCGTTTCGGTCGACGGCGGCGCGCCGCAGGCCGCACAACTCGTCGAGGTCACGCCCGGCGACGACAGCTCAGTCACCTGGAGCCTTGACCTCGACACCGCCCTGCTCGCGCCCGGTGCGCACACGGTCGCCGTGCACGCCTCCAACGCGCTGTACAACGCGAGCCCGCAGACGTTCACGGTCAACATCGCCGGGCCTGCCGGCGGTGGCGGCGAGCCTCCCGGCGGCAACCCGTTCGGGGACACCTTCCTGTTCGAGGACATCATGTCGAAGTACTTCTGGCTCATCGTGGGCGTCACGCTGGTCTTACTCACCCTCGTCCTGCTCTTCATGTCCTACTCTGGTAAGCTCCAGAACTACTACATCGCGCTGCTCACCGCCCTCGACGAGCGCCACCGGCTGTTCGCTTTCACGCGCCCCACGCGCGAGTTCATCTACACGATCCAGCGCCAGATGCCGCGCACGCACACGGAGCGCTACAACCTGAAGGTCATCTGGTACTGGTACCCGCTCTACTGCCTCGGCGGCCTGTCGTTTGCGGCCTTCATCACCCTGACGATCACCGGCATCATCCTCGGTTTCTACTACATCCCCGACGGCACGGGGCCCAACGAGGCCCTGCCGTCCGACGCCTACCGCTCCATGGAGGTCATCATGACAGAGGTTACGTTCGGCTACATCTTCCGGGCGTTGCACCATTGGGGCGCCCACATGATGATCGCGACCGTGTTCCTCCACATGATGCGCGTCTACTTCGTCGGCGCCTACAAGAACCCGCGCGAACTCAACTGGCTGCTCGGCGTCACGCTCCTGCTCGTCACCCTGTTCTTCGGGTACTCGGGTTACCTGCTCCCTTGGGACCAACTGGCCTACTGGGCGGGGACGATCGGGCTCGGGATGGCGCAAGCCATCCCTGTGATAGGCGACATCATGGGGAACATGGTCTTCGGCGGCCCGGAGTTATCCGGGGCAACCATCATTCGGATGTACTACCTCCACGTCTTCGTCTTACCCCTCATTGGCGGCGCCCTCATGGTGCTGCATATGAGCATCGTATGGATGCAAGGCGTGGCTGAGCCGCACTAATGTGGATGGGAGCGTGGGGAATCAATGAGCCTGACCGACTTGACCGTCAAGTACCTCGAGTTCCGCGAGAAGGTGGAGCACCAGTACAACAAGGCCAGGGTCAAGCACTGGGAAAAGACCGAGATGGTCCCCTTCATGCCGCACGAGGTCCTGCGGGACACCATCATCATCTCGCTGATGATGGCCATCATGTTCTTCCTCTCGGCGTTCGCGGCCCCGCCGCTCCACCCGTTCGGGAACAAACTTTCCGCTCCGGACAACCTCCTCCCCGACTGGTACCTGCTCTGGTCATTCGGCCTCCTGAAGATCTCCGACGTCGACATCGTCATCCTGGGGATCCCACTGGTCAAGGCCAAGACGTTCGGGGTGCTCCTCAACGGCGTCATCGTGGGCCCGCTCTTCATGGTGCCCTTCCTCGACCCGAAGGGGCGCGAGAAGCGCCCGATCGAGCAGCCGGGGCTCGCCGCGGCGGGTGTGGCCGGGCTCGTCCTCGTGTTCTTCCTCTCCATCTTTTCGATCAACCAGCTGATGCTGGAGTACTTCGCGATCACCTCGGACATGCTCAAGGCCATGACTGTCTGGGGGACGCTGATCGCCGGAGGGGTGACCTACGGCTCGCTGAAGTATATGCAGACTAGAGGTGGCTATTCGTACGAACTGAACAAGTGCTACGGGTGCCACCGCTGCGCCGACATATGCCCCGACCACAAGATCCGCGACTTCACAACGCTGAACCTGGTCTACAACACATGGCAGGACAACAACGACGACTACGACACCTGCCTCTCCTGCGGGCTGTGCTGGCAGGTCTGCCCGCTCGAGGTGGACTACGAGTCGTTCCTGCTCAAGGCACGCACGGACGGCGGCCGCGGGTACCCGGGAAAGCCGGCGTGCGAGGGCATCGTGCATGACGTGACGGACTTCGAGTCGGTGCTCCCGGTTGAGGAGCGCGAGTGGGACACGAGCAAGGCGGTCGGCTACTGGCCGGGCTGCCTGAAACGCATCGAGTACTTCATGCGCATCAATGTGGACTACGGCGAGATCGAGGACGCGGCGGTCAAGCTGCTGCGCGAGGTGAACATGGACCCGATCGTCCTCGACCTGAAGTGCGTGGGCCACGACCAGCTATGGCAGGGCCACGTGGACGTCTTCAACCGGCTGAAGGAGTACAACACGCGAGAGATCCTGCGGTCGGGCGTCGAGAAGATCGTGTGCACATGCGCAGAGTGCTACCGGACGTTTGCCAAGGACTACCCAGAGCTCACGGAGAAGGGGATCCAGTTCGAGTTCATCGCGCAGACGCTCGCGGGCCGCGACATCGACCTGAAGGTCGAAGCGCCCGACGGCAAGCCGCTCACGGTCACCTGGCACGACCCGTGCCGGCTCAACCGGCACATGGGGGTCATCAACGAGCCGCGCGAGGTCTTGGGCCGCGTACGCGGCGCACGGGTCGTGGAGATGAAGGAGAACCGCGAGCTCGCGCCGTGCTGCGGCGTCTCGTCGATGGTCAACTGCAACGATCAGACGAAGGCGCTTCGCGTCTCCCGGATGGAGCAGGCGAAGGAGGCCAAGGCCGACGTTATGCTGACCGGCTGCACGAAGTGCCTGGCGCACTTCAACTGCCTGAAGCCGGAGGACGACCGGTACAACTTCGAGGTCATGGACTACGCGGTGTTCCTCGCGCGGACGCTGCCGGGCGGGAAGTTGCGGCCGGAGAAGAAGGCCGCCGCACCCGCGGCGAAGCCGTAGGCAGGAGGGGGGGGAGAGCGACCATGGGCCGGAAGGGAAAGGAGGACGTAGCCGTCATTGGCGGCGGCATTGCGGGGATGAAGGCCGCCCTGCAGCTTGCGGCGCTCGGCCGCAAGGTCACCCTCATCGAGGCCGGCCCCTCGCTTGGCGGGAAGGCCGTACGGGGCCTCTCGGACGACAAGTTCTCGAAGCGTGACGCCACACTCGACAACATCTCCACGGTGATGATGGACGTCGAGTGGAACAAGTCCATCAAGACGATGACGATGACGACGGTCACGGGCGCGGAAAGGGACGAGAAAACGAAGGGCTACAAGCTCAAGCTGCTCACGAAGGCGCGCCATGTGTATGACGTCTGTACGGCCTGCCAGAAGTGCGTCGACCCCTGCCCGGTCACGGTCCCGAACGAGTACTCGGAGGGCATCGGGACGCGCAAGGCGGTCTTCCTGCCGAACTTCTACTCCTCGCCGCGACTCTACGTGATCGATGAGAACACGTGCCTCTGGTACAAAGACAAGTCCTGCCGTCGGTGCGAGGAGGTGTGCCCGGTGGACGCGATCAAGTTCGACGAGGACCAAGGGGACGCGGAGAGCGAGGTCGCGATGGACGCCGTGGTGCTCGCGCTCGGCGCCGCGACGGTCGGGCTCGAGGCGTTCCCGCTGTACGGTGGCGGCAAGCCTGAAGCCGTGATCACCAACGCGCAGGCGATGCGGTACCTCGACCCCGCGGGGCCGACGGCCGGCCGGCTCAACCTCGAGGGCGAGAAGCGCCCGAAGACGGTCGCGTTCGTCCAGGCCAAGGGGCGCGGCGAGGCGTGGGGCGACGTCGGGCCCGTGACGCTGCGTTGGACAGCCGAAACGATCCGCGCTGCGGCGGCGGACAACCCGGCGGTCAAGGTGCACCTCTTCCACGACAAGGAGGCGGGCGCCTCGATGAAGGGGCAACTCATCGGCCTCAACCGCCAGCTCGGCGTGGAGATTCACGACCAAGAGGTCACGCACGTCGAGCAGAAGGGCGGAGGGAAGGTCTTCGTCCAGTGGAAATCCGAAGGCGGCGAGCAGACCCTCGAGGCCGACCTCGCCGTCATCTCGACGCCGATCGAGCCGCCGTCGGGGCTCAAGGACTTGGCGAAGATGCTCGGCATCGAGGTCGACGGCGCGGGATACGCGGTCCCGGAGGGGCGCGTGCAGGTGACGGGGCCCGCACGGCGGCCGATGACGCTCGACCAGGTCTTCGACGACGCGATGTCCACGGCCGGCCTGGTCGTCTCGACGTTCGCCAGGGCATAGGGGGCAAGGAGTGCACATGGTGGACCCGAAGCAGGCACCCCCCCGGGTCGGCGTGTTCCTGTGCCGGTGCGACGGCGCCGTCTCCGACTACGCGGACCTCGAGGCCGCGGCGGAGCACATCAAGGCGAACGACCCGAATGTCGTCCATGTCCGCGTCTTCAACAACCTGTGCAAAAGGGAAGACCCGGCGGCCCTCAAACACGACCTCACGAAATACGGGATCGAGCGGGTGGTCGTCGGCGCGTGCGCGTGCTGCTCGCTCGAGCACCACTGCTCGACCTGCCACCTGCAGCGCGACCGGTGCCGCGAGAATGTCACGACGGGGGCGAGCGTCGAGCGCTCGCTCTTCGAGTTCATCTCGATCCGCGAGCACGTCGCGTGGGTACACAAGGACGACATGGAGGACGCGAACCTCGCGCTCAAGCGCATGACGGCGATGGCCGCCGCCAAAGCCTCGATGCTGGAGCCCTACGACAAGGTGAAGACGGCCTCGGCCAAGTCCGCGGCGGTCGCGGGTGCCGGCCCGGGCAGCATCACTGCGGCGCTGACACTGGCGGACCTCGGCTTCGACGTGAAGCTCTTCGACGCGAGCTTCGACATCGACGGGTGGGTGGACGACAAGGCCGCCAAGACGACGGTCATCAGCCAGGCGCAGATCTCGCTGAAGGACGCGGTCAAGCTGGTCAAGGGCCACCCGAAGGTCAAGATCTTCAACTCCGCGAAGGTCATCGCGGTCGAGGGCTCGGTCGGCAAGTTCGAGGTCACCTTCGACCGCGACGGGTTCACGGGCGTCCTCACGGCCGGCGTGGTGCTCGTTGGCGACGACGCGAAGTCGGCCGGCGGCAAAGGGCGGGCCGAGACATTCGCGACGCGCCTCCCGCCGCAGGACGGCTACTTCAGGATAAAGGCGGCCAAGGAACTCGCGGTCGCGGTGGTCCAGGGGTCGCTCGCGGCCACGCAAGCGGGCTCGATCCTGTCGCAGGGCGGCGTCACCGTCCTGCCGTTCGTCGCGGAGATCGTGGACGAGAACTGCATCGGCTGCAATCGGTGCGACGTGTGCCCGTTCGGCGCGATCGGTTTCAAGGACACGTACGTGGACCTCTCGATGTTCAGCGTCGAGAACTACTCGTTCAAGTCGCGGAAGGCAACGGTCGACCCCGCCCTGTGTACGGGGTGCGGCATGTGCGCGATGGAGTGTACGTGCCTCGCGATCGAGATGGTCAACCTGAGTGACGCCCAGATGACGGCGATGGCAAAGGCGTATATGCGGACCCTGTGAGGTGAACAAGGTGGCGGACATCGTTCAACGCGGCAAGCAGAACCCCCCCGGCCAGGGCGGCCCGCCGCCGAAGGCGGCCGTGGCTCTGAAGGAGGCGACGGTCACGGTCACCGACGCGGTTGCGGTCAAGGGGCCCGTCCCTGAGAAGAGCGAGTCGTTCCGGCCGCGCGTTGCGGCGATCTGCTGCAACTGGTGCACGTGGTCGTCGCTCGACGAAGCGGGCGTCGGCAACCACAAGTTTCCGGCGGAGGTCACGGTCGTGCGCACGCTGTGCAGCGCGCGCATCGAACCGCGCAACGTCATCAACCTCTTCCGGGAGGGCGTGGACGGCGTTTTCGTGGGCGCCTGCGCGAAGGGGAGCTGCCACTACCTCGCGGGGACGAACCTCGCGCAGAAGGAGCTGGGGCAGCTGATGGAGGTCATCTCGGCCCCCTCCTTCGGGTTCGGCGGGCGCCTGAAGATTGGCTTCTTCATCGGGCGCGAGGGCGCGCTCTTTGCGCGCGCGTTGACCGAGTTCGTGAACGACGTGCGCGACAAGGGCGCCTCGCCGCTGAACTCGAGCCCGAGCCACCGGGAGTGGCGCGTGGAGCCGCCGAAGCCCGCGGTCGAGGCCGAGACACGTACGCCCCAGCGCGACACGGAAGGAAAGCTTGTCGACCTCGAGGAGGTGTGAGCCGTGGCAGCCGCGACCCGGACGCGGAGCCGCTACGAGGTCCCGGTGACCAAGTACCGGCGCCTCGTGTTCGCGGCGAAGGTTTCGTCGGTCGCGCTCGTGGCCGTCGGGTACATCGTGCGGTTGAACATCGCCGCGCAAGTTCTC
>CBEUCC010000097.1:0-9931 GCA_965541515.1 uncultured Thermoplasmata archaeon | reverse complement strand
ACCCACACGGGGATCCACCGCGTGGTGACAACCGTGAGAATGGTCAGGAGAACCATAATGGCCAGGATCGTCCCGACCGCTGCAGACTGCCCCCTTCGGTTTCGGCGCAGGGGCAGGAAGCGGTTCGAATAACGTCGGCGTGTCACGCTACTCACCCGACCCAAACTTCCCTGTTCCCTGGGACCATGCAATTCGCTCGTGCGCTCTCGCGAACACCCTTGCGCAGCACCCACGCACCAAATGGGTTCCCCCGCTTATATCTTGCCCGAGTAGTCGAACGTGACCCCCCGGTCCACATCGCCAATGTCGATCGTGTTGATCGGCCGTCTTAGGTTGTCGATAATCTCAAACTCCCAGCCTGTCCCCTGGAGATGACGGTAGAACAAGACATCGCCGTCCTTCGTGCAGATGACGATGTCGTCAAACCCGTCCCCGTCGACGTCTCCGACCCGCAGGTAGTTCGTCTGCGTGTTCTTCACGACGCTTAGGTCGACAAACTGCACTCGGTCGTAGGCGCCGTCGTTGTTGTAGAAGACATGGATGTACTGAGAATTCTCCCCGATCACGACGTCCAGTTGGTCGTCGTCGTCGATGTAGCCGATGTCGATCGCGTAGGCCGTCTCGGGCGTGGGGAGCGTTTCCGATGAGGAAAACGAGGGTCCGAAATAGATGACGCCGCCGTTGGACCTAACCCCGACGATGTCGTTGTGCCCATCACGGTTCATGTCGCCCACGACAACTTCGAGCACGTCGGTTCCAGTGCTTATGTCAAACGTGTTGGGCGTTGAAATGTACCGCCTCACCAGCATGTGGTCGATAGACAGGGTGTCCAGCTCGGTCGCATTCGGGTCGCGGTTCGTGTCTGTTGCCCGGACCCATATCTGTGTCCCGCCCACTGAAACCGGCAAGATCGCGCTTTGGTGATTGTCGTCGTCGGCAAGCTTCTCTACGGTAATGAGCGAAGACCACGGCCCCGTCGAAGACGGCCCCCATTCAAACAGGAAGTCGTCCGATTCGATATCGAAAGAGTGGTTCGCCTCCAAGAAGAGCCTGTAGGCTGCCCCCCCCGAGCCGATCGCCGAAGATTGCCACTTGTGCTCCATGCGGCTAGTCGTCCCATCCGCGCGAATCACATCCACACGGACGAGGTCAAGCGATAGCTTCGTCTGTCTTTCGTCGGTATCCCTGTCGCCGTTGCTAAGGTCCGAGTCTTGCACCACGATGTAGAGGAACCCCCCCGTGAAACCTGTCAGCGCGAACTCCTTGGCCGTCACGGTAGGCTCGTCGATCGTCCCCAAGAGTGAAGATACAGAGCCCGAACCAACCTTGTATCGGATCTCCATCGGCTCCGTCCCCACGGCGAGGAAACCGCCGACTGTGACCGTCGCGGTGTCGCCGCCCCCGAGTGAGGGGATCGTGCCGATCACGAACTGGTGGCCTGGCGAGGCGCCGTTGGATGCGTTGCGAATAAGCCACTTCCCGCCCCCTCCGCCGGTAAAGGTCTCCGATAGGGTCTCAAAGGGCGCCCCGTCGAGAGCAAGCGTATTGGCGTAGGAGCCCGTCTCAATCTGCCCGTAGAGGGACATGATCTCTCCGGTCGGGCTGTAACTCGTAACCGACTGACCCGTTCCGGTCACCTCGGTGATGCGCTCGTAAGCGTCGTTGCTGGTCTGCGTAGACGTGTAGGTGTTGGCTACGGTCCCCTGGACGGCCACCTCCGAGGAAAACACATAGTCGGCCGTCGACGTGGTCCCGAACGATCCGAACCCGTCACCATAGAAGATCCGAATGACGTTGTTGTCGATCGCCGCGATGAGGTCGTTGTTCCGGTCACCATTCACATCCGCAAGCTTCAGGTCGTTGACCCTCTTGCCCACATTGGCCACGAGCTCAGGGGTTGACAGGGCGCTTTGTCCCCCATCGCAAGATTTCTTTCCCTTGAACTTGTCGCACTCAAGTGGAATCCACGAGCCGTCGTTCCGGTACAGCCAGATCTGACCGTCGTCCGTTCCCGCCACGACATCGTTGAACGGATCGGCGTCGATGTGGCCGATGGCGATGGAGCGGACAGGGCTGGCTAGCTCGTCGATGACATAACTGTCCCATTCGTGCCCCTGACCGTCGAGATTCCGGAACAGGATGACCCAGCCGCCGGACGACCCCTCCACCGCGTCGAGGCTCCCGTCCGCGTCCATGTCTGCCAGCATCACGTCGAGCATCTCCTTCCCGGCCCACTTGGGGACAAAGGTCTGGCCGGTGGTGTAAGACGACACGAAGTACTCCCGCCAAGTCGCACCATTCTCGTAGAAGACCGAGTACACGCGGTCGTCGTTGATGAACCCCTTCCACTCGCGCATCGCGCTGATAACGTCCGCCGCCCACTTGGGTCCGTTGATGATCACCTGGCCGCTGAACGCGTACTTCTCGTCCTGGTCGATGAATTGGGTCAATTTGACCCCATAGGCGTTCGAATCGAATATCCAGTTGTCGCGGTTAGGACTCGAGAGGTCGATGGCGAAGGAATACACAGTCGCGTTCTTGATCGTGTAGGCCGAGACCGGCGCGTTTCCGGCGGGCGCAAAAATCTGGATTCCACCCTGGTAGTCGGCAATGGTGACCGCCCCGATCACGGCGTCGTCGCTCGTCGTGCCCACGGTGAGCTTGACAAACATCGTCTCCGTGAAGTTGAACGTCCCCGATGGCTGGGTCAGGTTCTTGTCCTTGAAGAACTCCATTTTCGGGTACCACGGGAGGAAGCCAGTTTCATCGGAGACGTTGATCACGGGGGCCGTTGAGAACCGGTGATCTGGGGGCGGCACATTGCTTGTCCGGAGCGTGATGTCGAGGTTGTATTGGCCGGCGGCCAACTGGCTGCCGTTGAACCCGTAGAACGACGAATTCGTGCTGAAGCGGGCCACGTAGATGAAGTAGCCCGCGATGAACTCCTCAAAATCGAAGGCCGCCGTTGAGGAGGGGGCCGTCGTCGTCGACGGCTGTGCGCCTCCGTAGACAACCGGTGCTACGGGCAAGCCGACCGGGGAATAGACCATGAGGTCATTCTGTAGCTCGATGTTCTTCAGGAACTGACTTGCCACCACGATCACGACGGTCTGGCCCTTCACAAAGTCCCGCGTCCCGGTGCCGTTGAATCGCTGCGAGTCCCACTCGGTTGAATTGTAGATCTCATAGGCCTGGAAACGGCTGTTGAATGCCCAACCAAACGGACCGGTTCCACTGCCGGCCGGCGCCTCGGCTTCTGGCTCCACCACATTGAAAATCAGCTTGGCCATGGTTGTGTGACCCTTGGCGTCCGTAGCGCTGACGTCGAGAACGTATATTCCTGCGGCTACACACGACGAGACGGTCGAAGCAGACGGAGACTCGAAGACTCCAAAGCCCGTGTCCACAAGCGTTTGGTTGGAGACCGCGCACGAGAGCGGCGCAAAGTCCACCTTCACGCCGTCGGGAAGAAGGTCCCCGTCGTAGTCCACCGCAATAACCCGGACAGTGAACGAGTCATCGCCCGTATTGGAGACGAAGGCATTGGGAAGCAGGGTCGCGGTCCCGATGATCGGGAACGCGTCCCCCGAGCCCGGGCCCCGCTGGACGACCGCGAGCAAGAGCAGCTGATTCCGGCCGGTGTCAACTACGCTAACCTGCACGACCGCGTCTACGGGCAGCGTCGGGTCGGAAAGCGAGAATTGCCACCTTTCTCCGGTTACCCAACGATCATGGGTCCCGTTGGGTAGGCCGAACCCGTCGGCAACCTGCAGGACATACCGGGAACTGTTCACTTGGATGATCACCAGTGTTTGTGCGGCAACCAGCGTCTCGCCGCCTGCGTGGACGATAGAGACTGTCCCGGAAGCCGGTCCCGAACGCACGAGCGTGGGGACAAGGTCAACGAAGGTGCGGTCGCCCGGCCCCTCGATGGAGTTGACGAACAGGATGATCCCCGAAAAGACGGAGACGGTCATCAGGAGCAGGAGGGTTGCCCCGACAACCTCGGAGACCCCTTTCCGCCGAGAACGCAAGAAGAGGCGCCGATGGCCAGAACGCATCCTCAAGAAAGCACCCCTGGAACTATCCCAATACGCCAGACTGGCTTGCGCGGATATATGAAGTTACCCAGCCCGGTATCTGGCCTGGTTCACAACGAGCGGGCGGAACACCCAGAGAGGTCGCTGGAGGGGGATAATTTTATGCGGCCAGGGCAGGCTTGCCGCGTCGTTGCACCCGGCCAAACGTATCCTCGGGACATCAGGTTCTTCGCTATCCGGGAAGACCGTCGTCCTGGCCGTCACGGGCTCCATTGCGGCGGTCGAGACGGTCCAGCTGGCCCGGGAGCTCATCCGGCACGGCGCTCGGGTGGTGCCTGTGATGAGCCGGGCGGCCACCCGGATCTTGCGTCCGGACGCGCTGGAGTTCGCTACCGGGGTGCGCCCGATCGTCCGCCTCTCGGGCCAGGTCGAGCATGTCCGTTACTGCGGTCAGCCCCCCCGCGAAGCCGATGTACTCCTTGTCGCCCCGGCCACCGCCAATTCGGTTGCCAAGATGGCCCTCGGGATCGACGACACCCCGGTGACCACGTTTGCGGCGGCGGCCCTCGGCTCAGGAATGCCCGTCGTCGTGGCGCCAGCAATGCACGAGGCGATGATGGATAACCAGCCGGTTGGCGCACATGGGGAGGCGCTGCGCGCCCGCGGCGTCCTTTGGGTGGCGCCGCGCCGCGAGGAGGGCAAGGCGAAGCTCGCGCCTGGAGAGGACATCATCGCGGCGGTAGAGCGCGCGGTGGGGCCAGGCGACCTGAGCGGCCGGCGCGTGCTCGTTCTCGCGGGGGCCACCAGTGAGCCGGTTGACGCCGTCCGGGTGATGACGAACCGTTCCACCGGGAGAACGGGCGCCGAGATCGTCCGCGCGATCCACGCCCGCGGCGCCGAGGTCACGCTTCTGGCTGGCGCCGGGATGGCCGCTTCGCTGCGTGCTCCGGCGTCCCAGGTGGTCACATTCACGACCGTTGATTCTCTGATGAACTGTCTTGCCAAGATTGGCGACCTCAGCACCTATGCAGCCGTCGTCAATTGCGCCGCGATTTCGGACTACACGACCGAGCCGCAGGAAGGGAAGA
Organism: uncultured Thermoplasmata archaeon; assembly: GCA_965541515.1. GTDB lineage: Archaea > Thermoplasmatota > DTKX01 > DTKX01 > DATEUP01 > DATEUP01. The sequence goes on along the minus strand of CBEUCC010000097.1, from coordinate 4,803 downwards.
TCGCCTCGGGCTCGGAGCCACTCAAGATCGAGCTGCGCCCCGCACCCCGGGTGAACGCGGCCATCCGGGAGCGGTTCTCGGGGCTGCTGGTGGGTTTCAAACTCGAGGCCGGCGCCGACGACACAACGCTCGTTGCAAGGGCTCGCAACCGGATGTCCGAGGGGCGGCTCGACCTCATCGTTGCCAACCGCCTGGAGGAGGTCACCGCGGGCACCACGCGTTGGCACATCGTCGAGGCCTCGGGGGATCCCGTCGTGGTGGCCGGCGGAAAGGACGAAGCATCACGCGCGCTGGCTGGCATACTCGCAGACCGCCTCAAGCGGGTGTAACGGGCGCGCCCGCGGGGGATGCCCATGGAAGCGACGGCGTTTGCGCCGGGCCATATTACGTGCTTCTTCTCCGTATACGCGGACAGCGAGAAAGGGCCGGCGGGTCGCGGCAGCCGGGGCGCCGGGTTTTGTACGGCCAGCGGCGTCCAATCGCGGGCCGCCGCCGAGGGCAAGCAGCGCCCGGTTCCACCCGGGGGGGGGCTTCCCTTCGAACTTGTCGTCAAGGACAACGGGACCCTGGTGGACGACCCCCTGACCACCCGCCTCTCGTTGGGGGCGCTGGCAGGGATGGCGCCAGCGGGCACGCGTTTTCCGCGGGAGTTGGAGATCGGCACCACCTATACGCTCCCGATCGGTGCGGGGTTCGGGATCTCAGGCGCCTGCGCTCTCTCGGCGACGCTCGCTGCCAACGAGGCGCTAGGCCTGGGCCTTGCTTTGGCCGATTGCGTTGCCGCCGCTCACGTCGGGGAGGTCAAGGCGCAGAGCGGGCTTGGAGACGTGGTCGCCCAGGCCACCGGCGGTTTTGAGGCGCGCGTGCGGGAGGGAGTGCCGCCCAACGGGTCGCTCAAGACGTTTCCGGTGGCCCAGTTGCCCCTTCTCCTAGTCTCGTTTGGGCCCCTCCATACGCGCGAGTTCCTCGCGCAGCGCGGTCGACTCGCTCCCGTAAATGCGGCGGGCGAGGCCTGCCTCACGCGTCTGCTCGCCGCGCCGTCCATTGAATCGGCCGTGCGACTCGGGCGCGAGTTTGCCGGGTCGCTCGGGCTCATCTCCGACCGCGTGCTGGCACTCATGGATGCCGCGCCGGCCCAAACGGACTCCACGGTCGCGATGCTTGGCGATAGCGTGGTCTTCCTGCGCCCCCCGCCGGGGCTTGATGCGATCGCACGCGAGGCCGGCGCCCAGGCCGTCGAGCGCACGCACGTGGCTCGATCAGGCGCGCGGCTGGGCCCGGGCGGGCCGCCCGAGGTGGAATAGATCAAGAGTAAGGTTATATTGGGGTCAACATTTTTGATGGCAAAGAGGCCGAAGTGATTCGCGTTACCATTATCTGCGCCGAGCCCTGCGAAGGGTGGCCCTGTTTCGACTGCGAGATGGTCGTCGAGGCCATCTCCGTGGTCCAAGGGGGCGCAAACGCCAACGCGCCGTTCCACATCGAGCACAGGTCTGTGGAGGAAGCGAACGGTATCTGGGCGAGGGGCGATTTCACCGACCTCGACGCCCCCTACCTGGTGCTCGACGACAAGGTCCGGCTAAGCGGGCGCGAGTGGCGCGGCGCGTCGATGGAGCAAGTTGCGCAACTGCTATCGGGTGCCTACATGCGCCGCTAGGGGCGCCCGCCGTGGAGACGCGTTCACACAGACGCGCGCTCGACCGATAAAGGCTATATACGCCAATCAAATCGGCCCCTTGTGTCACCAAAGCAGGCGGGGCTGACATCCCGCGACAAGCAACTCATCGCCTACTTGGAGCGACAGTTTCCCGTGGTCGCCCGCCCCTTCCAAGTCATTGCGGCGGATTTTGAAATGGACGAGCACACGCTTCTGGAGTGGATCACCGATCTGGTCGCTGGCGGGCACATCCGCAGTTTTCGGCCGACCCTAGAGATCGAAGTGGCTGACGAGTAACGCGGCCCGCGGTCGCACAAGGTAGATAACGCGCAACCCGCGGTTCCGCGTCCATGGAAGTGCGACGCGGCCGTTCACGCGGCTCTCCAAAGCGGCCGGCTGCGGCGGACATCCGGTGGGTTGTCTCGACGCTCTTCGAGGCGCACGGCAAGACAATGCTGACACGGCGCAGCCCCTTCCACGTCCTCATCGGTACCGTGCTCTCCCACCGGACGAAGGACGAGGTTACAGCCGTGGCCTCGAAACGGCTGTTTGCCGCGTACAAGACGCCTGCCGCGCTCGCGGCCGCCGACGCGTCGGTGGTCGCCCAACTCATCAAACCCGTGGGATTCTACAACCGGAAGGCCGAGGCGGTTATCGCCGTTGCGCGGGACCTGGGGGAGCGGTTCGGCGGGGAAGTCCCCCGGAACATCGACGCCATGTGCACGCTCCCATCGGTCGGGCGCAAGACGGCCAACGTCGTCATGGTGAACGGCTTCGGGGTCCCCGCGGTCGCCGTTGACACGCACGTTCACCGGATCTCGAACCGTCTGGGGTGGGTCCGCTCGAAGACCCCCGAGGAGACGGAGAATGCGCTCCGGAGAATCGCGCCGCGCGACACGTGGCTAAGGATCAACGACGCCCTAGTCAACCACGGGCGCAAGGTATGCAAGCCGATCGGCCCCCGGTGCTCGGCTTGCCCAGTGATCGAGCGGTGCGCTCGCGTCCGTGTCCGGCCGGCCCGCGGGTTCGAACCGCCCGGGGACCCGGGAGGCAAGCGCGGGCCGCCGGCCGCCCGGGCCCGGGGGGCGAGACCCTAGTGCCTACGGTCCGGATTCCGGCTGCGCTCCTGCGGTGGGAGTCTCCGGTCAGCGTCGATATCCTCGACTCGGCCGGGGCCTGCCGCGTTGCCCTCGAGCAGATGGGCGCGAGCTTCGTGCGCAAGAAGAGCACGCGGCTCTACTCCAAGTTCAATGTCGTCATGATGGTTCCGCGCGGGGCCTACGTATTCCAGTTCACCCTCCAGGGGGGCACGAAGATGATCATCGAGACATGGCAAACGCAACAGAGCACAAGCGCCGAGATCACATGGCTGCGTATCGAGGACTTCCGCGCTCCGGAAGAGGAATTCGTCCGCAAGTTCCTCAGGCTGTACCGTGAGGCCGTGGGGAAGGACCCGTGGGCGTTCACGTTCCGGGAGCGGGCCCGCGCGGGGGCCATCCTCCCAGAGTTCCGCCGTGCGCGGAAGGCGTGGGAGTCCTTCGGGTTCGACACCGGCGGCGCCTTCGGGAAACGGGGAAAGAGACGGGGCCGCGCTGGCAAGGGCACGTAGCCCAGTCCGCACTAGTTCGGGCTCTGCCCGAAGAGAATCATGTACACTAGGCTGCTCGTGAACATCACCGCCACCAAGATGGCGATGGACGCGTAGAGCGCGCGCTTGAGGCTCGATTTCTTGATCCGCATGGAGCCGATCTGGTAGTAGCGCTTCTCGAATGACATAGGCGGTGACCCCCTTAGCGCGCGATGTATATGAGTGTAATCAAGACGCCTACGAGCGCCTCACCAATAATCAGTCCTGCGGCGATCATGAACGTGTCCAGTACCTTCAGGATGTACTGTTTCTCCGTCCACTCCTCGGCCTTCGCGCGAGGCTCGAGGAAGCGCATTTCGTACCAGTCGCGCAAAACGCCGCCAAGCAGTGTTGGCGTCGTGATGATCAGCGGGAAGTACATCCCCAGGCCAAACGCCGTCCCCATCCCCGTGAGGAACTCGGCAGCAATGCCGATAACAAAACCAAGCGCGATGTACTGGACGAGGAGGCTCGTGGCCGGGCCCCCGAGCACAGTGGACATGAAGCCCGCAAAGGCGTTGGCCTGCGGGGCCAGGAAATTGACGTCCCCCGAGACCATCAGGATCGAGAACATCGTCGCGGCCACCGCCGCCACGGGCGCCCCGGGCACGATCCCGGTGAGCGTCGAGCGCATGAGGTGGTAGGGGCGGTTCCCGACGTAGATCCCCGCCTTGTAATCCAAGATGATCGTCCCGCTCATGGTGATCGCGCAACCAAACACAGTGGCGCCAAGTAGCCCGAAGAGGGCGATCTCCTCCGGGGGCCTGCCCACGGCAAAGAGGATCCCGACAAAGAGCAGCAGGAAGAGGAATGTCGTTCCCGAAACGGGCTCCTGGCCAGTCTCGCCCATCACCTTCACGGCGATGGCGCCAAGCGCGAACGTCGTCCCAAAGAGCAGGATGCCAAGGATCGCCGAGGAGACGGGCGAGAAGCCGGCAATCACGAAGATTATGGGGATTACGATGATGATGAGTGCGACGAGCACCCCGATGTGGGAGAGGGGCCACTCGTACCACCCCCTGCCTTTCACGAAATCCGTCCGTGTCCCGCCCCGGATAGCCCGGACCACATCCCGGATGGCCGGAACGAATACGGGGTACATTTTCAGGAGCGCGTACAGCCCGCCACCCAGAATCGCGCCGATGGCGACGTACCGGCCGATGCTCCTAAATGCCTCCGACGACGCGGGACGGCCGACATACGCCTCTGCCTGGTCGACGGGGAAGAACCCCCCGAAACGCACGTCGAAAACGGGCGTTTGGTTCGCCACGGCCATCGGCACGATCACGAACCACGTGAGGAAGGAGCCCAGCGAGACGAGCATCGCCACCCGGAACCGCATGAACCAGCCGATCCCCACGAGCAGTGTGGACATCCCCAATTCCGGCGATGTGAAGTGCCGCATGGAGTCGGGGGCGTGGAACCCGCCGGCGCCATAGATCTCGCTGAAGCCCACGGCCTCCGCGATCATGTCGAACGGGGATTGCTCGCCAGCCGCCCCAAAAAACTCCGCGTCTTT
>CBEUCC010000096.1:0-10025 GCA_965541515.1 uncultured Thermoplasmata archaeon | reverse complement strand
CGCCGGCCCGCCTCGGGGGTGCCCGGGAGGCGCGGGGGTTTGCCCACGAGCGCCCGGTCGACCGCTACCTCCAGCGCAACCGGCTCCTCGACGAAAAAGACGCGGTGGGCCCCCCCGTCCTGGGCCTTCTTGTCGATCGCGTCGAGGTTCTTCCACGAGAAGGCCACGTCGACCTGCTTGGCCGCCGCCTGGACCCAGTACCTGCGCACCGACTCGGGGCGGTACCCCCGCCGGGCCAGCGCACGTAGGGTGCCTAGCCGCACGTCGTCCCACCCAGTGTACGTGCCGGCGGCGATCCCCTCCGCCATTTTCGACGTGGACAGTTCAACGCCCACGATGGAGACGCGCCCGTAGTGGATGTAGCGGGGCATTTTCCACCCGAGGTACCCAAATAGGAATTCCTGCCGGTTCTTGTTGTTCAAGTGGTCCTTGCCACGGAGCACGTGGGTGAGCCCAAGGTCGTGGTCGTCCACCGAGACGCTGAAGTTCATGAGTGGGTACACTCGGAACCTAGTCCCAGTCCGCGGGTGGGGGGTGTCTTCGATGCGCAGGACGGGGAAGTCCCGCAGTGCCGGGTTCGGGTGGTCGATCTGGGTCACGGCGATGACGGCCGCCTCCTGCGCCTTGTACGCTCCTGAGAGCATCGCCTCGAACGCCTCGAGCCCCTTTGCCGGGTCCGCGCCCCGGTGCGCGCATGCCAGTCCCTGCTCCTTCAGCCCCCGCCACGCGTCCGGAGGGTCGCTGCACACGTAGGCCTTCCCCATCTCGATCAGCCGCCGCGCCACCTCATAGTAGCGCTCGAAGCGGTCGGATTGGATCACGGTCTCGTGGACCTGGCACCCCAGCCACTCCATGTCCTCCTGGATCATCGTGTAGGCGTCGGCGCGCACGCGGGCGGGGTCCGTGTCCTCGAGCCGGAGGATGTACTTCCCGTGGTATCGGCGCACGTACTCGTCGTTGAGCACGGCCGCGCGCGCGTGTCCGATGTGGAGCGGACCGGACGGCCCCGGTGCCATGCGCATGACGACCTTCCCCTCTACGGCACCCTCGAGGTCAGGCAGGCCGTCCGGGCGCTTGGAGGCGCGTGCCTCGAGGAGATCGGGCGCGGTCTCGGCCAACTCCGCGCGCTGCGCGTCCTCGCCCATCCCGTTCACTTCCTCGAGGACTTCCTGCACGCGCCGCGCGACCTCGCCGGCGCGGCCGCGCAAGTCCGCGTGCTGACCAAGGACGCGGCTCATCACCCGGCCCCGATCGGCCTGGCCGCCGTGCTGGAGCGCGTTTTGGAGCGCGAACCTTCGGATGGCTAGCTCAACCTCGACATCGAACAGGAGCCCGCCCCCTTAGGTCGTGCGCGTCGTCATGAAACCGACCAACTGCTCTAGCCGGTCGCGGGCGGGGGACGGCTTGAGGACGGCCAGCCTCTCGACCGCCCGCTCCCCCTCGCGGCGCGCAAATGCCCGCGTGCGCTCGAGTGCCCCACACGACTCGATGAGGCGGACCGCGTCGCGCACGGCTCGGTCCGAGGCGTCCTGCCGGCCGAGCGTGGCCCGGAACCGCTGCCGCTCCTTCCCCCTGAGAGATTCGAGCGCGTCGATGGCAAGCAGCGTGCGCTTGCCGTTGCGGATGTCCTTGCCAACGGGCTTGCCCAAGGCCCGCTGGTCCGCAAGGCAGTCCAGGATGTCGTCCTGGATTTGGAACGATGTGCCCATCCGGCGCCCGTACTCGCGCAGCGACTCGGCAACGCGCGCCGTCGCGCCAGCTGCGCGCGCAGCGCAGTAGGCGCCCGTCGAGAACATGAGGCAGGTCTTTAGCTCGACCATCTTGAGGTACTGCGCGCGCGTGACCTTGCGCGCGTTCTCGAAGTCCATGTCGTGCTGCTGGCCCTCCGCGATCCCCCGGACCATCGCCGCGAGCTCTTGGACGACCTCCACCCGCAGGCGGTTGGAGCCCGGGGTGTCCAGCGCGATCTCGAACGCGCGCGCAAACAGCGCGTCCCCCGCGTTGATCGCTGCGGCGTCGCCCCACTTCCGGTGCACTGACATCCGGCCACGGCGCAGCGGCGAGCGGTCCATGATGTCGTCGTGCACGAGCGTGAAGGTGTGGGTGACTTCAAGCGCGATGGCCAGCGGCCGCGCCGCGCGGGCGCCCTTTGCCCCGGCCACGGCCTCGCCCACCATCATCGCAAGCACGGGCCGCAGCCTCTTGCCGCCCGCCATCGGGATCCAGCGCATGGCCGCGCGCAGGCCCGCGTGCCTGCCCACCGCCAGGTACCGGTCGAGCGCGCGGTCGGCGCGCCCAGCGTACCGCTCCATCGCCGCGTCGAGTGTCAGGGCCACCGCGGGCACCCCCCCCTTTCCCCTATTCCTCATCCTGGGGGGGCTCGAGCCTTCCGGCCCAGCTCAGGAGCTCGTCGGAAAGCACGAGCTCCGTCTCCCCTAGTTTCTCGAGCGTGCTGCACCCCGTGAGGAAGAGCGCCGCCTTCATTTCCGCGATGATCGTCCGCAACTCGGCCTCCACGGCGTCTGCCGACTCCGTCGCAGGCTTGAGCAACTTCGATGCGAAACCGGCTGCCGTCGCGCCGAGGGCTACCGCCTTGGCCGCGTCGAGCCCGTTTCGCAGGCCGCCCGTCGCGATGACCTGGACGCCGACGTCCGCCTCGAGGATCGAGATCGGGGTGGGGATGCCCCAGTTCCAGAAGGTCTCCCCGAGCCGCGCGCGCAGGTGGTCGTTCTCCTTCTCCGCGCGGTGGAACTCGACGGCCGAGAAACTCGTTCCCCCGACGCCACCGACATCGATCGCGCGCACGCCGGCGTCCCGCAGGCGCAGGGCGACGTGGTGCGAGATCCCTGCGCCCGTCTCCTTCGCCACGACGGGGTAGGCGGCGGCGAACTCCTTGATCTTGTCCAATACGCCGACTGCGCGCGTGTCGCCCTCCGGCTGGACAACCTCCTGCAGGTAGTTCAGGTGGATGATGAGGGCGTCTGCGCCGACCATCTCCATCGCCAGCTTGCCGTGGTCCAGGCTGAGGCTCGTCGAGGCCCCCTGGGCGATGAGTTGCGGCGCGCCCAGGTTCGCCATCACGAGCGGGACCTTGAACTCCTTAACCACCGCGAATGTCCCCGCCATTTCCGGCCTGAGCAGCCCCGCGCGCTGCGACCCGACGCCGAGGCCCACGCCGACGCGCGACGCTGCCTCCGCGAGGTTGCGGTTGATGCGCTCCGCCTCCGGGTAGCCCCCCGTCATTGAGGAGATCATGATCGGCGCGCTCAGCTTCTTGCCGAGCAATTCCGTCGTGAGGTCCACGTCGTCCAGGTCGAACCCGGGCAGCGAGTCGTGCAGCAGGTGGACACCGTCCCACCAGTTCTTCTCCGCCCGGCTGAGCTCGTTGAGCACGATCTCCACGTGTTCCGCCTTGCGCGAAACCGTCTGCTGTTTCTCCTTGTCGCCCGGCGTGATGTCCATCGGCGGCACCCAGCTCACCTCGCAACGACACCGGGGGGGACGACCTCCGTCCCCTCGACCGATTCGCCCCCCATGGCCGCCGCGACGCGGCCGGGCTTGAGGCCGTTCACGATCAGCACCCGCGCTCCACCAAATGCGATGGCCTGCGCCGCTCGCACCTTCGACGCCATCCCACCGGTGACGTCGTCCGCTGCGCTCGCCGTCCCCGCGAATGCAGGTTTCTCGTTCGCCTTCAACCTTTTGATGAGGCGGGCCTCCGGGTCGGAGGGGTCGCGGTCGAAGACGCCGTCGGTGTCGACCGCGAAGACGACGAGCGACGGGTGCAGGTGGCGCGACAGGGCTTGCGCGATGTCGTCGGCCGACAGGATCGAAACGCCGATGACCTCGTCGAGCACGACGTCCCCTCCCGATACGGGGATGAACCCGCGTCCGAGCGCACCATCGAATGTCTCCCAGTCGATCTGTCGTGGCTTGCCGTCGCGCATCCATGATACCGACGACGCGGGCAACGGCCACGGCGCGCCCCCCGCCGCATGGACCGCTTCGCACACGGCGTGTTGCAGCGTCTCGACTTGGAGCCGGACTTCCGCCGCGCCGGCCACGGCGCCCTCGCGTTCGAGACCCCCTTTGAGCCCGTGTCTCTTCGCGCCCGGGTGCCCGAATGAGCCGGCGCCGTGGAGCAGCACGGTCTCGCCGCCGACCTCCACCACCTCGCGCGCAAGCCGCACGAGCACGTCCGTCCGCAACACGGGGTCGGGCGCTGTCTTCTCCGTGATCACCGACCCGCCGAGCTTGACGAGGCGGATGGGGATGCCCTTGTGCGCCGGCCCCTTCCGCGACAAAATCCCCCGCTCCTTTGGCAGCTTCCGACCGGCCAAACGCGGCCAACCCGATCCCCTTTAGTAATCTTTTGCCGGCGAGGCCCCGTCCGCTGGCCCGGCGACAGATCCTGGCCCCACCCGCGCGCGTGAGATGGCAACCGGCTTATAGGGGACTGGGTATACGCGGCTCCTGCCCCCAGGGGCAGGTTTGTTATGATTCGATTCGGGCCGAGTGGGATTCCTCTCTCATGTAAGGGGAGGACTCCACGCGACGGTATCGAAGATGTTCACAACCTCGGCCTCAACTCGATCGAGTTGCAGTTCGTACGCGTGAATGTCGAAGAGCGCTACGCCCACGAGAACGAGTTCGGGTTGCGCCGGCGCGATGTCAAGGGGCAGATCATCGTCGACATCCTCCGCGAGCAGCCGCCCGAACCGCCCGCCCCCGCCCCGAAGAAACGGGCCTCAAAGGCCACCAAGAAAGGCGCCGGGAGAGCCCCCACGAAGGGTGCCAAAGGCAAGGGCGCGGGGAAAGGGCGCGCCAAGGCGTCCGCGGCCCCGGCGGCCCGGGCCGTGGCGGCGAAGGCTTCCCCGGAGGCGCCGGCCGAACCCGAAGGGCCGACCGTGCGCCCCCTTGCAAACGAGGCCTCACCCATCGAGCCCGGCGATGTCCTGCGCGTCCTCCACACGTCCGTGGGCACCGACTACGCGGACCTTGCCGACACGGGGGCGCTCGCGCGCGACCTCGACGTGCACTTGACGATCCACGCGCCCTACTACATGGACCTCCTTGGCGACGAGTACGTCGCGACGCGGTCGATGGACGCGATCATCTACGGCGGGGTCGTGGCCGACGCGTTGCGCTCTTCGATGCTCGTCACCCACCTCGGCCTCTACCACGCCGCGTCGCGCGCGGACTCCATGCGCAACGTGCTCTCCAAGCTGAAGGAGATCGAGCAGGGCTACGTGCAACGGAAGGTCAAGGCTCGCCTCGGGCTTGAGACGAGCGGAAAGCAGATGGTATTCGGCCAGCTCGACGAGGTCCTCTCGGTCTGCCAGAAGGTCAAGCGCTGCACGCCCGTCCTCAACTTCGCGCACATCCACGCGCGCGAGAAGGGAATTCTCAAGCGCCCCGCGGAGTTCCAGGAGGTCTTCGACCGGACGAAGCAGCAGATCGGGACGGACGTGTTCTACACGCAGTTCTCGGGCGTCCAGCACGAAGGGGGCAACGAGCGGCGATACACGCCCATCAAGAAGGGGGACCTTCGGTTCGAGCCGCTGGCCGAGTGCCTTCTCGAGAACGACTTCGACGTAACGATCATCTCGTCGTCCCCGCTGATGGAGCACGACGCGATGTACATGAAAGTCATCTACGAGCGCCTGGCACTTCGGAAAGAGATGAAACTCACCCGCGGGAAGGCGGTGCTTGCGCACTAGCGACCCAGGGGGGAGTGCGACGGAGCCAGCAGCCGTCCAGGCCTACCTTCTCGAGCAAGTCAAGTTCGCCCTCGAGGGTGTCGGCCCTGAGCAGACGCGCCTCGTCATCGAGCGGATCCTCAAGTCCCGGCGGATCTTCGTCTACGGCGCGGGACGATCGGGGTTCGTAGCGCGCTCCTTTACCATGCGGCTCAAGCACCTCGGAATGCCGATCGTCCGAATGTCCATCGACCCCACCACGCCTCCGGGCCCCGACGACTGCGCGATCATCATCTCCGGCACGGGCGAAACGCCGTCATCGGTCGACTACGCCAACCTAGCGCACTCGGGCGGGGCGCCCGTCTTCGCGCTCACGGGCCGCGAGGGCTCCCCGGTGGCGCAGACGGGCGCGGAGGTGCTCCTGCTCGCCTCCCCCGAGGTCCCGAATGAGCCCCTCATGGCGCCGCTCGGGACAGTCTTCGAGGAGGCCGCGCTGGTCTACCTCGACAGCGTCGTCGCCGTCCTGATGGAGCGGCTTGGCCAGACCGAGCAGGACCTGCGGCGGCGCCACGGAGATACGCGCTAGCCTACCGGCAACGGTATTGACCGTAAGTCTGGCCTTTTGAGAACCGTTAAATAGCCTCAAGGCGGCTGCAAAAGCGTTGCCACCACGCCCTCTTCCCACCGCAGCCTCCGCCCTGGGGGTGGCAGTGCTCCTCGTTGTCGTGGCCATGGCTGCCGTGCCCCCTGCATTTGCCGGCGATATCAACGACCCCGACTTGACAGATGCCACCGGGGACTCCGTGTCCAACAAGGACGCGCGAGACCTTGCGTCCGGGTGGGTCGCCAACGAGACCGAGACCTCCATTGCCCTCGGCCTCGAGATCACGGCCCTCGACCCCTACACGCCTTACACGGACGTGGCCAGCCTGCCGGTCGTGAACTACGAGTTCTTCTTCGACATCACCATCGACGGCGTGGGGGCCAACTGGTTGGCGCGGGCGATCGTGCCCATCCACGGGCCGGCTGCCGCGACCGCCTCGTACATCCTCTATGAGGTGACCTACAACTCCCAGGGCCAGGTTACTGGAACCACGGAGAGCCAAAGCATCGTTGGCTCGTACGACTACCAGGCGTCCGAGATCAACTTCGTTGTCGACAAGCCGTACATCGGCGATCCGGGGCGCGACGACGTCCTGTCCGGAATCTGGGCGCGCACCACCTCCGCCTCCCAGCGCAACGCCGAAGACCCCCAGACCGAGGACACGATGGCCTCGCACATCTCGCCCGGCCGGTCGTTCATTTTCTTGGGCGGGGTCACGTTCTACGCCGTAACACTCGAGGCCAACGAGACGGCGGGCAATGCCACCTTCGACCTGCCCGTGACATTCGAGATCCAGATCCAAAGCGCGCCCGAGACCGACGAGATGGCCGAGGTCTCGCTGCGCAACAGTTCGGCGCTGCCGGTCAACTGGACGCTGCGCACCGACCGCGGGGTGTATGCCGTCGAGCCCGGGACGACCGTGACGGCGCTGGTCACCATCGTGCCGGACATCAACGCGACCGAGACGACCCGGAAGATCACGGTCATTGGCGATTTCGAGGATGATCTTGGCGAGCGAAGGAACACGGCAAACGCGGTCCAACTCTCGGTCACGATCCCTCCGGGAGATGGAGGCGGGCCGGGACCCAGCGGTGACGGCAAGACCCCCGCGTCCGACGGGGGTGCAGAGGCCCTCGTCGTCGCGGTCGGCGCCGTAGTCGGGGTCGGTGCCGTTGGCGGCGGCTTGTACTTTGTTGTCCTGCCCCGGCGGCGCAAGCGCAAGGCCCGCGATCGTTTCCAGAAGCTGTCCCGGGAGGGGTGGTCGAAGAGCCCGCGTAGCGGCCCACCCGCGCGCCGGCCGGGACAAGACGTCCCCCAGCCGGCCGGCATCACGGTTGAAAGGACGCGTGGCGGGACGGAGACGCAGAGCTTATCATGGAGCCCTGAAACAGGCTTGGAGGTCCAAACGACCAAGACAACGCAAGGGGCCCACGGAACCTCCACCCGCCGTTCGAGTTTCCGGATTGGCGGTCGGCGTGGGTCCAAGTAGGCCGCCGCGGGCCGCCGTTGGTGTCATACGGCGATAGGAACGAGCCAGACCCCCGAATCCTGTTCTTTTTCCTCTACCGGAAAGGTAACCATTAAAAGGGACCTCCTGTTGGGAATTCTGCCTATGGCGTCCTGCAAGTTCCGAAGCCACAGCTGGGATTACGGTTCGGGCGGCACGCGCGTGTGCAAGCGATGCACCTCGCGCGAGCGGTTCAACACCGTCCAGAACACGTGGCAGACATCCTAGACGCAGCCCCCCTTTCCCGAGCGGTTTCCCGCCGGCCCCCAGCGTAGCCGCCGCGCGGGGTCGCGGTAAAGTAGTTCCATGACCGATGCACGCAGCCGTGAACGGCCACGGCGCCCCGGCGGTCCTGCTTGAGGAAGTCCACAAGTCGTATGGCACCCTCAGGCGCTTGACGGCCTCTCCCTCCACGTCGACCCAGGCGAGGCATACGGCCTCCTCGGGCCCAATGGTGCCGGTAAGACCACCGCCATCCGCGTCCTCCTCGGCCTCACCCCGTACCGCTCGGGACGCGCCCAGATCTTCGGCAGGAATTCGCCACCGCGCGACGTGATCTCCCGCGTTGGGTTCGTGCCCCAGGAGCCGGCGCTGTACAGCGACCTCTCCGTACGGGAGAACCTGGAGCTCTTCGCGGACGTGTTCGCCGTGCCGCGGGACCGGGTCGAGGAGCGTGCGCGCGAGGTCCTCGAATTCGTCGACTTGGCCGGTAAGCTCGACAGCCTCGTGCGGGAGCTTTCGGGCGGGATGGTGCGGCGCGCGTCGCTCACCGCCGGCGAGCTCGTGATCGGGTACGGCCTCGCATACTCGCTGGTGGCCCTCGTACAGGCCACCTTGCTCCTCGTTGTGGCGGTCACGGTCTTCCAAATCACGATCGTCGGCTCCGTCGTCCTGGCGTTTGCGCTCATCGCGCTCCTAGCGATCGCCTCCCAGGCTCTTGGCATCCTACTGTCGTCGGCTGCCCGCACGGAGGCTCAGGCGGTCCAGTTCCTCCCTTTCCTGGTCTTCCCCGTCTTCTTGCTGTCGGGGATCTTTTGGCCGATCGAGGCGATCCCCCAGGAGATCCAGCCCTTTTCGTGGGCGGTCCCGACCACGTACGCGGTGGAGGGCTTGCGCGATGTGATGGTCAGGGGTCTCGGGATCGAACGTGTCTGGTGGGCGTTCGCGGCGCTGGGCGGGTTCGCGGTCCTGTTCATCGTCCTCGCGCGCTTTTCCCTTGTCCGCTCCCGCGGCTGAACTGCGCTTAGCCTTATCTGGCCCCCCGGTCATCTGCCCTTCCGTGCGCAGGCCTGAGGAGAAGGACGATGAAATCCTCGTCGACCGGATGCCGCCGGAGGCGGCTCCGTTCGTGGAGCAACTAACCAAGGAGTTGCGCGGCTTTGCCGACACGGCACTGCAGGAATCGGGTGCTCGCCGCTACTTCCTGGCGCGCGGTATCGAGTTTGCCGTGATCTTCGTGGACCATGGCCGCGCGATGGCCGACGTCCTCGCGCCCCGGCCGGGCGGCACCTCCGGGTCGGCTTCCCGCGGTCTCCGGGAGCGGGTACACGCGGGCGCCCACCGCGAGGGGTGGGTGCTCGTCCCGTTGGAAAGCGAAGAAGACATCAGGGCGGCGGTCGAGCTCGCGCGCCTGGGGTACCGGGACATCCTGGGGGAGCCGCCATCGCCCGCCGTGCGGAGCGAGCGGCCCCTTGAGAGCTTCGGCCCGGCCGCCGGGCGGGGAGGTTCCCCCCCCGGCGCAAAGCGTGGCTCGCCGAAGCGCTCCAGCAAACGGTAGCGGCCCGTGCTCATCGTCCCGGTCGGCGCACCGCAAGGGCGCGTGCTGCGAAGAAACCGGCCACCGCCCCGGCGCCGATCCCAATAAAAACGAGCGCCAGCGACACGGGCGAGAGCAGTTCCGCCGTCGGAACAGGCGGCGCGGTCGTCCCGCCAGGCTGGGTGGACGGCTGCTCGTCCACGGGAACCGCCGCCACGACCACTTGGAATGTTGTGGAGTTGACGTTCCCCGCATCATCCACCGCGTGCACCTGCACGGTGTATTTTCCGGGCTCCGCCCACGCGTGGTCGACCGTCATACCCTCGCCGAGCGAGCCGTCGTCCCACGCCCACGTGACCCGCACGACGCCGACTACATCCGACCCCAGGAACCCGGCGGACATGGACTCGTTGACCTCCAGATGCACCGCCTCCCCCCGGGGGGCGGGGGTGAGCGCCA
>CBEUCC010000095.1:0-10032 GCA_965541515.1 uncultured Thermoplasmata archaeon | reverse complement strand
CGATCCGCAACTCCTCGTAGTCCGCGAAGCCGAGCCCCTCGAACATCTCCTTGTCCGCCTCGATCTCGACGTCCGGCCCTAGGAACTCACGGATGATGTCGTCCACATCGATCGCCTTGCCCTGCACCGACCGCATCGGGTCGACGCCGTCCTCGCCGAACCTGAACTGAACGATCGTGCCAGCCGTGTTGCGCACCGTGCCGTCGTACATGATCTTGACGTCCTCTAGCGCGTTGATGAGCCGGCGCTGCATGTAGCCGGACCGGCTCGTGCGCACCGCAGTGTCCACGAGACCCTCCCGGCCACCCATCGAGTGGAAGAAGTACTCCGTCGGGTTGAGCCCCGACTTGTACGACGCCTTCACGAAGCCCTTTGCCTCGGCGCCGAGGTCGGCCCGCTGGAAGTGCGGCAGGGTGCGCCCGCGGTACCCGCGCTTGATGCGCTCGCCACGGACGGCCTGTTGACCGATGCAGCCCGCCATCTGCGACAAATTGAGCATCGACCCGCGCGCGCCGGAGCGCGCCATCATCACGACGGGGTTGTCCAACCCGAGGTGGCGCGACGCGATCTGCCCGGCCTCGTCACGCGCGCGGCCAAGCTCGCGCATCGCCTCGACCTCCAGCGTCTCCTCGAGCGATCGGCCCGGCAGTTGCTCGAGCGTCCCCTCGTGGTAGGCCTGCACACGCTTGTCGACCTCGCGCTTTGCAAGGTCCAGGCGCTCCGAGATCTGGCGGCGTGCCTCGTCCGGGATGTCCTCATCATCGATCCCCGTCGAAAAGCCGACCTCCATGATCGTCGCGATCGAGAGCCGTGTGAACTGGTCGAGGAACTTCTTGCATCGCTCGGTCCCGTACTTGCGCGCGATCTTGTCGACGAGCTTGCCCTTGAATGCGCCGACCGACTTCTCGTCGATCGTGCCGCAGTTGAGCGTGCCATCGCGGATCTCCACCCACGAGTCGACCCCGACCTCGGCGTCGCACTTCGTCTTGACGCAGATGTCGCAGTTGATACACGTGCTCGACTTGTACTCGAGATTGAGCCCCTCGGGCAGGACCAGCGAGAAGAGCTGCTTGCCCGACCAGTAGCGCACGCCGCCCTCCACCTTGTGCGGCTTTGGGAGCGCCTCGCGCCACCCGAAGTAGGACAGGAGGCGCATCGTCTGGTCCTCCGTGAAGACGCGCTGCTTGAACGTGAGCAGGAACAGCCCCGTGATGTGGTCGTGGATGCCGCCGATGATCGGCCCGCCAAACCGCGGGGAGAGGATGTGCTCCTGGACCTTCATCAGGATGAGCGCCTCGACGCGGGCCTCCTCGGACTGGAGACCGTGGAGGTTCATCTCGTCCCCGTCGAAGTCCGCGTTGTACGGCGGGCACACGCAGAGGTTGAACCGGAACGTCTTGCCGTCCATGATCGTCACCTCGTGGGCCATGATCGACATCCGGTGCAGCGACGGCTGCCGGTTGCACAGCACGATGTCGCCCTTCTGCAGGTGACGCTCCACGACGTAGCCGATCTCAAGCGTGGACGCGACCGTCTCGGCGTTCTTGTCCGTGAGCTTGATGCGCCGGCCGTCCGGCCGGATCACGTAGTTGACTCCCGGGTACTCCTCGGGGCCGCGCAGGACGAGCTGCTTCACGCGGTCCATGTTGTGCGGGGTGATCCGGATGGGGATCGTGAGCTCCATGGCCACCGCGAGCGGGATCCCGACCTCGTTGATCGAGATGAAGGGGTCGGGCGAGACGACCGTGCGCGACGAGAAGTTCACGCGCTTGCCGGACAGGTTGGACCGGAAGCGGCCCTCTTTGCCCTTCAGCCGCTGGGCGAGCGTCTTCAGGGGGCGGCCGGAGCGGTGGCGCGCCGGTGGGATCCCGCTCGTCTGGTTGTCGAAGTACGTTGTCACGTGGTACTGCAGCAACTCCCACAGGTCCTCGACGATGAGCTGCGGGGCACCCGCGTCGCGGTTCTCGCGGCAGCGCTGGTTGATGCGAAGCACGTCCACGAGCTTGTGCGTCAGGTCGTCCTCCGACCGGTCGCCGGACTCGAGCGTGATCGAAGGGCGCACCGTGACCGGGGGGACCGGAAGGGCGGTGAGCACCATCCACTCGGGGCGCATCGCGTTTGGGTCCAGCGCCAAAGGGCGTAGGTCCTCGTCTGGCATGCGCTCCAGCCGCTCGCGCACCTCCTTCGGGGTCAGCTTGTGGCCGTCCTCCCGGAATGTGGTGGGCTTGTCCAGGGTGACCTTCTTCTGCTCCTCTCCGCAGTGCGGGCAGACCTTGATCTTGGCCGCCTCCTTGCTCGTCTCCTTGGAGATCGCCTCGATCTCGCCGATCCCTCCCATCATCTCGTCGGCTTCCTCGAGGTCGTCGAGGTACCCTTCGATCTGCTGCGGGGGCAGCAGTAGCCGGCCGCACGACCGGCACGTCGACTTGAGGAGCATCTTGATCAGCTTGGTGTAGCCGACGTGGATGACCGGCATCGCGAGGTCGATGTGCCCGAAGTGCCCGGGGCACTCGTCCACCTTGCGCCCGCAGGTCTTGCAACGCAGGCCCGGCTCGATGACGCCCATCCGCGGGTCCATGAGACCCATTTCGATCGGGAACCCATCGTCGTCGTAGGTGTCGGCCGTGATCACCTTCGTCGCGCTCATCTTGCGCACTTCGGACGGTGCGAGTAGGCCGAACTTGATGGCGGCGATTCGCTTGCGCACGCCGGTGTCCCGCGCGATCATTTGAGGTCCTCCAGCTGAAGGCGGAGCACGACTCCAAGTGAGAGCAACTCGTCGCGCAGCAGCTTGAACGCGTAACTCGTCTGGACCGGGTGGATGTTGCCGTTCTCACCGCAGACCGGGCAACGCAGCTGCCCGCGGCGGTCCAGCATGGCGATGTGGCCGCACTTCGGGTTGCCGCAGATGTACTCGATCGTGCCGTCCGACTCGTCGAGCAGCTTGTCGCGGATGACCATCGCGGCCCCGTGGCCGATGAGGCAGTCGCGCTCCATCTCGCCGAACCGCAGGCCGCCCTGGCGCGCGCGCCCCTCGGTCGGCTGGCGGGTCAGGATCTGCACCGGCCCGCGCGACCGCACGTGCATCTTGCCCGATACCATGTGGTGCAGCTTCTGGTAGTAGATCACGCCGACGAAGATCTCGGTCTCGCAGCGCTCCCCGCTCTTGCCGTTGTACATGAACTCCTTGCCCGTGCGGGTGAATCCGTTCCGCACGAGCGCGGCGCGCAGCAGGTCCTCGTTCTCGCCGGAGAAGGCCGTGCCGCTGATGATGCGGCCCTCGAGCGACGACACCTTGCCGCCGATCATTTCGAGCACGTGGGCGACCGTCATCCGTGAAGGGATGGCGTGCGGGTTGATCACGAGGTCAGGGACGACGCCATCGCCCGTGAAGGGCATGTCCTCCTGGTCGACGAGCAGCCCGATGACGCCCTTCTGGCCGTGGCGGGACGCGAACTTGTCCCCGAGCTCCGGGATGCGCTGGTCGCGCACGAACACCTTCACCATGCGTGAGCCGTTCTCCGATTCGGTGAGCATCACGTTGTCGATCCAACCCTTCTCTCCGTGGCGCACGATGACAGAGGTCTCGCGGCGCTTCTGGGGGCGCAGGAAGTCCGTCTGCTCCTCGAGGAACCGCGGGGGGCTCGTCTTGCCGACGAGGACCTCGCCGCCCGTCACGGCCACCTCGGGCGAGATGAGTCCGTCCTCCCCCAAGTTTGCGTACGTCGTGTCGACGCGCGCCCCCCGGATGTCCGGGGAGGGGATCTCGAAGCGGTCCTCCTGGCCGCCCGGGTACCGGCGCTCTTCCGCGCGGTAGGTGCGGATGAAGGACGAGCGGCCTAGCGCGCGCTCGATCGACGCGCGGTTGATGATGAGCGCGTCCTCCATGTTGTAACCGTAGAAGCTCATCACCGCAACAACGAAGTTCTGCCCCGCGGGCCTGCGCGAGAAACCGAGGAGCTCGCCCGGGCGCGTGGACACGAGTGGGATCTCCGGGTAGTGCAGCAGGTGCGACCGCGTGTCCGGCCGGATGCGGAAGTTCGAGAACGAGAGGCCAAGTGACTGCTTGGCCATCCCCGCGCCCATCGTGTTCCTGGGCGAGGAGTTGTGCTCGGGGTAGGGGATGAGCGAGGTGCACACGCCTAGGATGACCATCGCGTCGAGCTCGAGGTGAGTGTGCTCCGGACCGATCTCGTCGGGCGTGATTGCGATGAGAGCGTTCTCCTCCTCCTCCGCGTCCAGGTACTCGACGACGCCCTCGCGGATGAGAGACATGACCTTGAGCCGCTCCGACCGGATGTCCTCCACATGTTGGTCCATGACCGCGGTCTTGCCGCCCGTCACCACGATGAGCGGGCGGCGGAGACGGCCCTCGTCGCAGTTGATGAGGATCTCATTCATCGTCTCGTCGTAGGAGATGTTGACCTCGGTCGTCAGCGCGCCCGTCCGTCGGCGCTGCTTGATTTCGCGCAGCAGCTGCATCGGGTCGGAGTGCATGCCGACGAGGTTCCCGTTCAGGTAGACACGGGTCTCCGTCTCGTGCTGGCCTTTGACCTCCTTCATCCCGAGGTGGGTGAGCTGCCACTGGACCTCGTTCTCGTCGAACCCTTCCGAGACGTCGACGATGAGCGCGTAGTTCTTGACGAGACCACAGTTCTGACCCTCGGGCGTCTCGTTGGGGCACAGCCGACCCCACTGGGTCGCGTGCAGGTCGCGCGCCTCGAAGTGGGGCTGCGAGCGCGTGAGCGGCGAGGTGACGCGCCGCAGGTGCGAGAGTGTCGACATGTACGAGGTGCGGTCAAGCAGCTGGGACACGCCGACGCGCCCGCCCACCCAGTTGCCGGTGGCAAGCGCGTGGAAGAGCCGCTGCGAGAGGATGTCGGGCCGGATCGCCGACGAGATCTTGAGTTCCTTCTTGCGCGAGTACGACCGCTCCAGTTGGTACTTCAGGTCCTTCATCAGGTTGGTGAACGCGACGCGGAACAGGTCCTCCGAGAGGTCGCCCGCCAGTTTCAGCCGCTTGTTCGCGTAGTGGTCCTTGTCGTCCGGCTCCCGCAGGCCGAGCGAGAGCTCGAGCACGGAGCGTGCGACCCGGCCCAAGAAGATGGCCTTCTTGTAGCGGGACTCGGGGTCGTTGCCCAGGTGCGGGAGCAGCGACCGGTCGAGGATCGCCTCGACCTTCTTCGCGCGGTACTCCTTCGCCTGGCCCGTCGCAAACTTGCGCTCCAGCCACTGGACGGCGTCGTCCTTCGAGTGGATGCCGCTTGGCGGGTACGTCTTCTCGGACTGCGACTCCTCGATGTTCGCGTAGAGGATGTTGGCCATCTCGGCGCGCGACACGATCGCCTTGTAGATGTCCGCGTCGTCGTCCATGCCAAGTGCCTTCATCAGGACGATGAGCGGGATGGGGCCCGAGGCGGCCGGCACCGTCACGGTGAGCAGCCCGTCCTTGCGCTTCTCCACGAGCGTGAGCGCGCGGTAGCCCTCGCGCTGTGAGAACACCTTCGCGACCTCGATCTTGCGGCCGTAGCGCTCCTGGACCTCGACCATCACGCGGTTGGGCGCCAGGTCCTCGAGCGAGATCAGCACGCGCTCCGTCCCGTTGATGATGAAGTAGCCACCGGGGTCCATCGGGTCCTCGCCCATCTCCATGAGGTGGTGCAGGTACTCCTCATCGGTGAGCTCCATGTCCGTCTTGATGTTGTCCTTGTGGAGGTTGCATTTCTTCGACCGGACCATGGCCGGCAGCTCGCCGATCATGATCTTCTCGGGCTCCCGGTCGATGCCGTTCTCGATGACCGTGCACTCCAGGTAGATCGGCGCCTTGTAGGAGAGGTTGCGCAGCCGCGCCTCCATGGGCGTCAGGTCGTGGGTCGACCCGTCCGCCTCCTTGACATACGGCCTGCCCACGGAGATTGTCGGGCGGGCGTTAGGCTCGATGCGCCCGGTGAGCGGGTCGCGGCGCCTGCCGATGACGATCTGGACGTTCTCCTCGCCGTGCTTGTCCAGGTCGAGCTTGATGACCCCCTTTAGCGACTCGTCGTCGCCGATCGAGATGTTGTCAACAATCCGCTGCATCCGCGAATCAGGGTTGTCGTGCGTCGGCAGGAAGTCGTTGAACGAGGCAATGTGGTGGTTGACAATGGACTTCTCGCGCAGGAAACCGTCTACGAGTTCGCGGATGGGGTCACGTTCCTTGGGGGGTTTTGGGTGGCACCTTGGGGGCCGTCAGTCGACGACCAGCCGGTAGGAGACCGAGATGCCAGCGGTCTCGCTGTATCGGACGACCTTGATGACCGAGCCTTTGAGGATCTCGCCCGTCCGAATCTCGAGCGCGCGGATGGCCGCGTCCGAGCGCCTGATCTTCGGCAACTGCTCGAGCTTGATCCTGTAGCGGCCAAGGACGGCCTCGACCTGCTGCTCGCTCATAAGCTGGTGCTCGGGGACCAGGACATGGTTCAGCGTCTCAAACGGCATGCGGGTTCCTCTTTGCTCTGTAGGGCGGTGGCACCTTACCGGGCGCGTACCCGGGTCGCTGCCGTCGCCGCCCGATCGATCGCGAAGCTTGCTCCTCCTTGGACTGCGGGGCGGACCTCACACGCGTGCTAGCGGGCCTGAGGGGAGTCCCGCGCGACACGCGAGTCGCCTGCCGCGTTTCGAACCCCTGACCAGCCGGTTTCTTCCCCGGTCTTTTGAACCGAATTAAAAGCCGGCTGCTCTTTCTAGGGAGTCAAGCCCGCAGCTTAGTCTCCTACCTAGCTGAGCTACAGGCCCACGCACGCGGTGAGGCAATCGCGGGCAAAGGGGGGCCGATATTTAAGGGCTCCGGGCGCGCCAGGCCACGTTTCGGGCTGCCTGGATGCGCGCCGGTGGCCGGTTCTGGGACCGGGGCCGGCGTCCGGGCCCCGGCGCCCTTGAAATAGAGCGGGTCGGGTGGGGGACAAACCCATGTCCGGCAACCGCACCGAAGTCGTGTTCTGGGGGTGGCTCCTAACTTTCCACGAAGACGGCTCCGGGATGGAGTTTGTCAAGCGCTCCGTGCGGACGGACGGCCACACGATCCTGGAGATCGGCACGGTCAAGCCGGCGACGTACGACTTTGCCGGGGTCGCCACGCCGACGCTCGAGGACGCGCACTCCCACCTGGCGGATCGGGGCCTCACGGTCCCGGCCGGGCAAACCCTCGAGCAGGTGGTGCGCCCCCCGGCAGGGTCCAAGCACCAGTACCTTGCGTCGGCGCCGCCTTCGCAAATCACGGCGCACCTAGCGGCCGGCCTCAACGACCTCGTCGCCTGCGGCACGACACGCACCCATGAGTTCCGCGAGGGGGGCCTTGCCGGTGTGGGGCTCTTCCGCGAGGCGCAGGGGCGGCTTGCGCGCGAGCGGGCGCGGCACCTCACCCCCGTGCTGCTCGGGCGGCCGGGCATCGTCTCGTCGCGGCCCGAGTCGGACGAGGGGGCGGTCCTTCGAGACCTCGACGAGCTACTTTCCCGGTGCGACGGGGTCGGGCTCTCGGCCATCTCCGACGGAGACCCGGACACGAACGTCAAGGTCGCCCGCGCGGCCCGGGCCAAAGGCAAGACGGTGGAGGTGCACGGGAGCGAGGAGGTCCGCGAGCCGGCCGAGCTTTTCCTGGAGGCCGGCGTGTCCCAGGTCGTCCACATGATCCGCGGAACACCGGACGACTTCCTTGCCCTCGCCGACGGGGGCATCTCGGTCGCGGTCTGCACGCGCTCGAACGAGTTCTTCGGGCTTCGGGCGCCGGTGAGTGCGATGGCCAAGGCCGGTGTCAACTTCCGGATCGGGACGGACAACGCTTTCCTCGGGGCCCTCGACATGTTCGCCGAAGCGCGTGCATTTGCGCGTGTCCACATGGCAGCGGCCGGTCTCAATCCGCTACAGATCCTGGGTGCCATGCTCCGTCGGCAAGGTATAAATGAGGGGCCCCCTATCGCGCCGCGCGAGGGCGCCCGTCCAGACTTACTCTTCCTGGACATCCAAACGGAACGCCCAGCCAGAGATCTTATCGCACGCGGTTCGCGCGAGCAGGTAATCGCGATTGTTGGTGAGCAGGGGGATTCCCATGGCTAAGACCCGCGTCCGGTCTCCCTCGAAGGTCAAGGACGTCATGACGAAAGGCGTCATCACCGTCTCGGTCCCCAACAACCGGCGCGCCGCGCTCAAGATCTTCATCCAAAAGCCGATCTCCGGAATCCCCGTCGTCCGCAACGACGGTGGCCTGATCGGGATCGTGACGCGCAAGAACATCTTCGACCAGCCAAACGAGGAGCAGTTGGCGATGATCATGATCCGCAACCTCATCACGATCCGCGACAGCGACTCGGTCGCGGCCGCGGCACGGCTGATGCGTGACCGGGGGATCCACCGCCTCCCCGTCATCGACAAGGACGATCGGCTCGTGGGGATCGTTTCTCCCATCGATTGCCTGCGCGTGCTGCAGGACATCAAGACGGGCGAGACCGTCGAGAACTTCATGGCCGCCCACTGCGTCGCGGTGCCGGAGGAGACGCCGGCCAGCGCGGCCATCGTCATCCTGGAGGCGGGCGGCGTGAAGGCCATGCCCGTGATCGACAAAGACGGGCAGGTGGTCGGGATCATTACGGACCGGGACATCTACTCGATTGTCCAGGTCGAGCGCAAGGACGTCGACGCCGACATTGGCGGCGCCAGCGAGGAGGAGGAGAACAAGTGGACGTGGGAGGGGTGGCGCAACATCGCGCCGCTCTACTTCCTCGGGAAGGAGGTCGAGATCCCGTCGACCGCCTTGGGGGAGTTCATGGTCAAAAAGCCCATCACCGTCTATGGCAAGACGACGCTGGAGAAGGCGGCGCGCCACATGACGAAGGGGCACTTTAACCAGCTACCGGTCACATGGCCGGACGGCAAGTTGCGCGGCATCGTCAACGAACTCGATCTCCTCCGGTACCTCTGGGAGTGAAACTGCTCGCCGCAACCGGGCCTGCCAGCCGCGGGCGGCGCGCAACAAGCGGGGAAAAACGGGTGAAAGAAACCGACACGGAGCCGCGAGCGTCTGACACCGCTGGGCCCGTCAAAGGTGCAGCCCGTTTCGCCGCGGTCGTTGACCTTGCCGCGCGGCGTGGTTTCTTCCAACCGTCGGCGCAGATCTACGGCGGGCTCGCGGGCTTCTTCGACTACGGGCCGGCGGGCGCGGTGATGCGGCGCAAGATGGAACAGGCGTTTGTCGACTACTGGACCCACCGCGAGGAGTTTGTCCTCATCGACACGCCCACGGTCGGGCCCGAGGCGGTCTTCCGCGCGTCGGGGCACCTCGAGAAGTTTCACGACCCACTCGTCGAGTGCAAGGCCTGCGGCGAGCCTGCGCGCCAGGACCACGTGACGGGGCCCGACGGGGTACTCGCCCCGTGCCCGAACTGCGGGAAGGTCGAGTGGTCCGATCCCCGGCTCGTGAGCCTGATGTTCTCGACCACGGTCGGCGCGGCGCGCCCTACCACGGTCTACCTGCGCCCGGAGACGGCGCAGGGCATCTTCTGGAACTTCGCGGCGCTGCTACGCCAGCACCGGGGGAGGCTGCCCCTTGGCGTCGTTCAGGTGGGGCTTGGCTACCGGAACGAAATCGCGCCCCGCCAGGCGGTCTTCCGGATGCGCGAGTTCCACATGGGCGAGGTCGAGGTGTTTGTCGCCCCCGACGACAAGGCCTGGCCCCGGTTCAAGCAGCTCGAAGGTCTCCAGACCACGTTCCTGTCGAGCGACGGCGCTCAGCACCTGGCGACATTCGGGGAGATGGCGCGTCAGGGCACCATCCGGTCAGAGGTCCTCGCGCACTTCATGGCGGCGTCCCTCGAGGTGGTCCTGGGGTGGGGGATGGATGCGGACCGGGTCCGGTTTCGCCAGCACATGCCCGACGAGATGGCCCATTACGCCGCAGACAGCTGGGACCTCGAGATCGAGACATCGCTCGGGTGGATCGAGTGTGTGGGCGTGGCCGACCGCGGGGCGTACGACCTCACGCGGCACCAAGAGTACTCCGGC
>CBEUCC010000094.1:0-10065 GCA_965541515.1 uncultured Thermoplasmata archaeon | reverse complement strand
GATCTTGATGCGAAACTTGGCGGGGGGTGGGATCTTGTCGATGCTCGAGATCGACTGGAAAGGAATGAAGAGGTCCTCGCGACTACGTCGACCCCTGGGCTTCAGCGGCGGATAGATGCCTTCGCTTGTGATCTCTACCCGGTTTATCTCTCGCAGAGCTGGCAATGCGTGGAAGGCAATCACGGCGGCGATGGACACCAGAAAAACCACATAAGATACCGCGACGCGCAATGGGAATGGATCGCCTCCGAATCGCTCAGGCACAAGGAGTGAGACAATGACCGTGACAATTAGTATGGCCTCTCCCAAGTAGGTAAGACGTACAAGCCGGACACGGCTCCGTCGCCTACGTTCAATCAATGGTTGTGGAATAGAGAAACGGTACTTGTCAAATGGAGGATCCCTCTTGGGGCCCCCCAACGAATCGGTGCCGGTCACTTCAGTCACAACCACCGCTCCCCGGTGTCAGACAGCTAGCTACCGCTGCGGAGTGGGAGACCAAGTTTGCTATCACTAGGACATCCACGATCACCACCATCGCCTCAGTTGCCGGAAGGAGGAATGGGTAGAAGACCTTGACCCCACCAATGCCCCTGCCATAGCGAAGGTCCTGTGTTGCGCCAAAAGCCAATCCCAACACGATCAAGTCAACGGCCAATAGCCCAATCAGACAGAGGAGTCCCGTCCCACAGTACGCAGCAATTGCGGATGATATGCCCAAGAGAACAATACCAACTATGGCAGCATTCAGCGCGGTTTCGATCCCCTTAATGGGCTTGAAGGCGCGCAGTTTCAGTACAACAAGGAGTATGAGAGCCGAGATCTCAAAACTCCACTGAAGGATGTCATAGATGCCTTCTGGGAGGTATCGGTACAGAAGATCCTTGAGTCCTCCACCGAGTAATTCTCCGAGGATCAGGAGCGCAAAGACCCCAATGATCATGTTTGTAACCATGCTTGAGATGCTGCCGACCAAGGCAACCATTCCGGCGGTGGCACCGATGGCGATCTTTTCTGCAACACTTATCGCAATGATTATTCCAAAAATAGCAAAGGCGAATGCCGACAAGACCAGAAGTGAGAAGATCCTCGCTGCGGCATCATCAAGCGTCATTGTGCCAAGCTGGCCAATCAGATTGGCGAATTCACGGAGGAAACCATTGATCGCGTTGACCACTGGTTGGATTACATAATCGATAATGCCCTTGATAATCGCCGTTATGATGGAGATAAGGAAGCTCACCGCCTCCGCAATCGCGTCGGCAAGCGCCCTCATGAAGTCGACAATGACCTCCAGTGTCGACTTGACCTGCACCTTCTTCGAGACGCCCAGCCCGTAGACGTCCCACAGCCGTGCCTCGAGCCACTTGCCACGGATGTGTACCTCTTCGACGGTGGCGTCGAAGCGGGCGACGAGGTGGACCGACGTGTTCCCGCCCTCGTTGTCTGCGACGGCCACGCCGTCGATTGGCGCCAGCCCGACGAGGTCGTTGATCGCGTTGCAGAGGTCGCTCTCCCCGCCAAATCCCATCCTACATTCGATGGTCTCAACTTCGTGGCCGGCGACAAGCGCGTCGTACTCGGCCTGCTGGTCGTCCGTGAGCCGCGGGACGCCGTACACGACCTGCCAGTTCCCGATCCCGTGGAGCGCCCAGGCGTCGAACTCGACGGTTATGACCCAGTGGCCTGAGCCAAAGTACGGCATGATGCCGTCCTCGACGTGTTTCGTGACGTCCCAGTTTTCGATCCGGGGCGGCCTGTTGTACCAACCCGTCACGTTCGCGCCGGGCTGGTTTGCCTCGTCCCAGTCCGAGTAGCCGTCCCCGTCTGTGTCCGCCAGATGGGGGTCAGACCCGTTCTGGAACTCGATGAAATCGCTATTCCCATCGTCCTCCGAGTCGTCGTCCCAGGGGAAGCTAGTGACATTCCAGTTGTCGATTGCCTCCATCGACACCTCACGCCAGGTCGCGACACCCCACCCGGCGGTCTCCTGGCCATCCCCCAGGCCGTCATCGTCGGTGTCGGGATCAAGGGGGTCGAGCGGGTGGGCCTGGTTGGCGCAGCTTCCCTCCCGGAAGCAGTAGGTGCCGTTGACCTCGTCGCCGTCGAGGATGCCGTCTACGTCGCTGTCGTTGGCGATCGGGTCGGTCTCCGTCCAGTCTCCTCCGGCGTCCTGGTCGCGCCACCCATTGAGGTTGAGGTCCTCGCCCTTCCCGGAGCAGTTGCCGTCGCAGAGGCCGTCGTGGTCGCTATCCCAGTTGGAGGCGTCGGTCTCGTTCGTGCCCCAACTCCAGGTGCCATCGAGGTTCCAGTCCTCCTGGTCGTCCGTGAGACCGTCGCCGTCCGTGTCCGTGTCTTCAGGGTCCGTCGTGTTGTAGGGGCTGCGGTCGTAGACGAATCTCGTGAGGTCGGTGTCGCGGGTGGGGGTCGTGACGCCAAGCTCGAGGCCGTCAGCGAGTCGGTCGCCGTCGGTGTCGTTCGTCGTGGCGTTGGTCTCGCCCGAGTCGTACTTGCCGTCGAGGTCGCTGTCCTCCACGCCGTCGGCGATCCCGTCGTCGTCGGAGTCGATGTCCAGCGGGAGCGTCGTCGTCCAGGACTCCGTGTCGGGCGAGAAAGACCACATCCCCGTGCAGGAGCCCTCGCAAGTCGTCGTGTGGTCGGTGACATCTGCGGAGGTTATCCCCAGCTCTAGCCCGTCATCCAGGTTGTCGTCGTCCGTGTCCTGGACGAGGCCGTCCGTCGTCGAGGCCGAGTGGCCGTCCGGCGTGAACTCCCACGCGCCGTTGCAGTCGCCCGTCTGGTCCTCGCACGTGTCGTCCGTGTCCGTCGCGAATGTGATCCCGGCTTCCGTCCCGTCCTGGATGCCGTCGTCGTCGGTGTCCTGGTCGAGACCGTCCGTCTCCCCCGCGTCCACAAGGCCGTTCTTGTCGGCGTCCTCGACGCCGTCCGCTAGGCCGTCGTTGTCGCTGTCCTCGTCCAGCGCGTTGATCTTCTGGTCGCCGTCCGTGTCCTCGCACCAGCCGCGCTCCGTGCCGTCCACGATCCCGTCGCCGTCGCTGTCAGGGTTGGTCGTCGTGGTCCCGCACGCGGTCTCATCCGGGTTGGGGAGTCCGTCATGGTCCGTGTCGTCGTCCAGCGCCTTGCGCCACTCGTAAGTTTCCTGCCGGCCGGCCGTGAACGTGTCGTCCGGCGTCTCGCTGTCTGACCAGTCGCCCGGTGTGCTCCCCGACTTCACAAACTTCGCAGTCACGCCGTCCGAGACCCACACGTAGAGGTTCGTTGGAGCCGTGGAATCGTGGTCTACGGGCGTGTAGGGGTTAACGTCCGGTGAGATCCGCGCGCTCGCGTCCGCGTAGTCGCCGGCCACGGCGTTGGTCCGGGAGAAGACTCCCACCCACGCGGCGTCGCCGAGGCCATCGACTGTTGCGTGGGGGCCCCGATTTCACGGGCAACGTCCAATGGAGGGCGGCATTCGGCGGTTTGCGAGCTCCGTTGCGGCCACCCCCAAGAGGGCGAGGATGAGCCAGGTGCCTGCAAGCGCCGGGACGGGCCACCGCGACGTAAGGTTGAGTTGATTCGTCGCTAACGGGCAGCGGGTCGCCATCGATGGATAGGGTGATCCGATCAATCTTGTGGGGTCCTTCATCCATCTCAATGACCATTCCCGTTAGGACGGAAATCGGTCGTATCGCCTCGGTACTGTAGGTTCGATCGTCCCCATCCGTGGATGACGAAGCAAACGTCGAGGGAACTCCCGACCCATCGTCGCCGCAGCTTCCGGTACCGGAGCGCTCCGCGGAGGCGCTCTCATCTGGTGAGGTCGAGGAGGCGCGGAAGGAGATGGGGATGACCAAGGAGTTGGGCGGGGAGGCGCGGGCCGTTTGAGGCGTAGCCCAACAAAGTCCGACGGGTTCGACTGCCTGAGTCTTGGACTTCAGTAACGACGACGAGTTCCAGCCCGTCATCGATCCCGTGCCCCTTGACGTCCGGGCTCATAGGGTCGAGCTCGCGCAAGTGGCTATCGTTGCCCCAGGCCGCGTGGCCGCTTCAGCCGGCGTCCGCTCATGACGGACGGGATGGCATATCGCACGCCTCCCTCCCGCCTCCGCGCCCTAGCCTAGCCCACAGGCGACAATTGCCTTCTCGCCATCCAAATGATCGGTCCGGCAATTGGCAAGACGAGAATGCTCCACAGTAGCAATCCGCCGGCCATCGAGGAGATCGGATCGGAAGCAATGATGAAGAAAGAGGCTGCGACCTGCGCGGTGAAGCTGACACCAAGCCCGAAAACGAGGGGGCGCGCGTTCCCGGCGTTGGGGACGGTGCCACCAGCGCGGCCTCCTCGGCGTCGAGGCCTAAGCAACCCCTTCTTCGCTGCGTGACCGTGGATGAACCACACTGTGAGAATGGGGTTGGCGAGCCCAATGAACCCCGCCGCTTCTCGAAAACTTGCCTCTGCAACGAGAAGGATGAGTACTACGAGAACCGCGACGACTAACGCGACTGAGGAAAGCGGAAAACCGCTGGGCGAACGATCTGCTGCGGCCATCGTGCCTCTCATTGGTCGCAAACCTGCTCGTGGATCTATGTTTGTACGGCCCGAACAAATACGTTGCCAGGACCGGTTGCCCGGCGGGCCGGAGCCTCGAACCGCGGAACACCCTGCGATGCCCCTTACCAAGATGTTCAATCGGCCGCCGTCTTTCCGACAAGCGTGATCACGGCCTCCATATCAGCGGCTCGCACGTATTCGCGAGTCACGGGGTGAACACCCCTGGTCGTCACGACGACTACGTGAAGCGGCTGCGGCTCCACGAGTAGATCGAGCTCCACACGCGACAACGAACGCCTCAGGCGCTTCGAAATCGAGCTTATGATGGGGGCCGGAAGCGCTGGCTTGTCGAAGCGAATGGCCAACACATCGCCGGGGGCAACGAGGCACCGCGAGGGGTCCCACCAATTGAGTTGCGGAACGAAGACCCGACCATCCTGGATCGCCAAGAATCCGGTGGTTCTCCCCATTCCAACAATCCACAATCCCAAGGTAGCTATCAAAGCCCCACCTCCCAATGACCCGAGGCGCGCCGTTGCGACCACCAATGGGTCACTTTGCGGACCCGCCACTAGGGAAATCGAGAAGTAGCCCAAAACTATCCCGGCGGCAACCGCCGCGAATCCTAGGCCGAAGCCCATTCTCTTCAAGTCGCGCATTTGGCGCTCGTCTGTTGCCATTGGCAATGACCTCGGGTCGATCGACACTACCACTGTTTGGGATTCCTTGCAAAGCGTGCCGCTTGATAGAGCGTGACCATCACGCCGAGATTACTAGTCGTCCCCTCATACACACCGAGAGACCGCCGGGAATGTGTTGGGATCTCTGTCCTTGTAAGGGAGGCTCTCAAGATGGCGTCGATTGCCGCCCGACAAGGAGAACGGAGGGCCCCGACCTTCGTATTTCCTCTGGATCAAGCGGGATGACATCGGTTACGTAGCACCTTTCCCCCGGACAATACCATTGCAATTCCTCCCATTTCCAGATAGCTACCCAACGACAGGCTCCACCTTCGACACCGTTCCGCGGACAGCGAGGCTGGCCAGGCCCCAACCCCGGAATCCCGTCAGGGAACCGCTGGGGATTCAGGCGGTTTGCATGGTGGCTGATGCTCACCCCCATTTGCTCGGCGGACCAGACTAGGCGCCCGTCGAGATACTCGGGCTTGCCACGCCAGCGTCCAGTCGTGATGTCGTGGATCACGTTCATCTCGGGAATGGATCGGCTTCCGAAACGAATGACCCTCCAACCCGGGCCAACGACTCGCATGGAAACGATTTCCGGTCCCTTGCTGTTGCGTACGAAGACGACACGGCGAATCTGGTCAAATTGAATGAAGCCTGATTTGGGGGGGATCCCAAGGACAGACCGAAGCAGCCGTTTGAACGCGATCCCATCCGTCCGTATGACCAGCGACCACCGACCGATTGCACGCGAGAGGTCCAAAGCGAGTGAGTAACCAAGGGCAAAGAGCACCAGCCCCAGGAGGAGGGCCAATAGGCCGCGATTCCACAACGGGACGTATGACCACGTCGTCACGGCAAGGAGAATGGCAACGTCAGTTGCGAGGAGGGAAAGCGCCATGGCGATCGGGAGCCCGTATCCAGAGTCTATCGGGTCATCCGTCCGATAGTCACTGCTGTCGAAGAGCACATCTGCAGGATCATTTGAAGAATCCATCAGTCCTCGGTCAGGCAAAGGAATGCTGTTCCTGCAACTGCAACTCCCGAAATAACCATTGCGGAGACAACGCTCGCAAGTCCCGCCGCGGGAGTAATCGTGAGTAGCTTGGTCTCGGGTTTCTTCTTCGAGCTCAGATACTTGAACAGAGAAAAGACCGACAAGCCGAGCCCGAAGAGGGCTATGGTTAGTTGATCGCTGCAGCTAAGAAACGGGTTCAGTGCTCCCGCGGCGGCGATAACGATGCCAAGAAGCGCCCAAACAATTGCACCACCGGGCGTTCCAGATTTTGACGGGCTCGCCATTATCGAGAAAAGACCAAGGAGAGCCTTGCCGAGAACAATTCCCGTAGCAAACTGGCCGAGGATAATCGTGAACCCGGCAGCGAAACCCTCTTCCCCTGAAATGGCCTCAATTCCCACGGCCAGGCCAGCCCCAAGGGCGCCGATAATGGCCGCAATGGCGAAGTCCATCAGGATGCTCTTGACAAAGAAGATCGGCGTAACCTGCAGCGGCAGCATCATCAAGTCAAGGGCAATCAAAACAAAGGACAGCGCCATGAACGCCTGAACGATCGTTGAAGCAAGCAATCGTTCCACGACCGCCCAGGCATCTTCTGCTGGCTCGTGACTCGTTCGGTGGCCTCCGATGGCACCCAGGAAATCCCCAAGCAGATCTTGAATCGACCGGGCGAAGATCTCAATCCCATCCATGAGGATGTTGAACACGGGTTCAAAAATTGCCTTGCCTACCGCAACGATGATCCCGACGAGGAAACTCGCCGCCTCCATGATCACCTTCGCGATCGCCTCCAGGAACGCCGCGACGGCCTTCGCGATCGCCTCCAGCACGGAGTCGACGTGGAACTCGCCCGACGCCCCATTCTCGTTCACGTCGAACGCCGTGATGTTGACGTCCGCCCCCGCCACGAGCGCCTCGAAGATGGAGAACTCGTACATGCGCTGGACGTGGCACTGCAGGGAACCACACCCGGCCGTGCCGGGCCGGAACGTGTCCATTGTCTCCCCCGCATACCGGATGAACCGGACCTCCACCCGGTCGATCCCGACGTTGTCCTCTACATCGAACGCCACCGTCACCGTCGCCCGCATGGGGAGGTACAGGAAACCCCACCAGTCCCACTTGATCCCCACATTCAGACTGACGTTCGCGATCTGCGGCGGCGTTCCCTCGATCCCTGTGATGTTCGACTTCAGCGCGATCTCGTCCGTGTCGCTGATCTGGTCCCCGTCCGTGTCCGTCGACCGCGGGTCGCTCCCGTTCAAGAACTCCGAGAAGTCCGTGAGCGTGTCCCCGTCCGAGTTGTCGTCCCACGGGTCGCTCGTGACCGTGTAGTTGAGCTTCTTCTCCATCGTTCGCTCGTACCAGATCCCGACCATCCACCCCGCGAGCTCCTGGCCGTCGCGCAGGCCGTCCGCGTCCGAGTCGGCGTCGAGGGGGTCCAGCGGGTGCGCGCTGTTGGCGCACGAGCCACCCTTGAAGCAGTAGGAGCCGTTGACCTCGTCGCCGTCAAGAACCCCATCCACGTCCGAGTCGTTGGCCGGGAAGTCCGTCTCGTTCCAGTCGCCGTTCGCATCCTGGTCGCGGATCCCGTTGTTGTTCTCATCCTCGCCTTCCCCGGAACACCAGCCGTCGCACAGACCGTCGGCGTCCGTGTCCCGGTCGATCGGAGAGGTTTCGTTGAAGACGCCGCCCGGCGCGTTCTGGACCGCGTCGCGGTTGGCGTCCTCCACCCCGTCGTCGAGGCCGTCGCCGTCGGGATCCTCGATGCCGACGCCGTCAGTGTTCAAAGCGACGAAGGCCGTACGTAGGGTCGACCCCAATCATGGGCGCCCCCATTTCCACTCGCGCTCATCGGATTCCCACACATCCGAACAGTGGGGATTTCGAATCAGCCCGGACTATCGTTTCAATCCGCTAGGAATGCGGGTCTGCCTGGCTTCTGTATCTCAGCCGGATCAATCGGGATTTCATCGGTAATGAAGCACCCTTCTCGTGGACAGTACCATCGTTTTGCTCGTCCCTTCCACTCTGCTACAGCTCCACACGCATCCGTTCCAATAGGTCGACGGTGGCATCGGGGTTGCCCCAACACCAATCCTGGAATCTCAGCGGTGAAGCGGCTCGGATTCAAACGATGAGCGTGTCGACTGATGTTCATCCCCACATCCTCCGCCGGCCAAGCCAAGGGTCCGTCATGGTAAGCAGCTTCACCTGGCCATTTGCGACTGAGAACTTCACGGATTCGGTTCATTTCTGATACCGGACGATTCCCCGAACGGACAGTGGTTCCGTCCCCCGAAACCACAATGAACGCCGCCAGCTCGGGGCCCTTCCCATTGCGCTTGAACGTCACACTTTGAATCTGGTCATAACGAACAACGAGTGGCTTGCGCGGTATTGGAAGAAAGCGAGAAAGCGGCAGCACAGAATTCATTCCGTCGTGTGTTAGCACGATCGGCAGCCGACCAACAGCGCGCGCGGTCATTGACGCCAGCATCGACCCCAAAACGAATGCGCTCATTCCAAGAATGAGCGCAAGAAGTCCACGATAGAGGACGGAAACGCTCGACCACGTTGCCGCATACACAAGAACCGCAGTGACCAACACAAGGCCAAACGCAAGCAAACCAATCAGTGGTCCATCACTGGATCCATACGGGTGATCTGCTTGGTACTGACGGCTATCGAAAAGAGGTGTCGATGCTGCCAATTGCGTGCGAATCACTCCTCTGAGAGACAAGAAACTGCCGTCCCTGCAACGGCGAGACCTGAGATAACTATGGCGGCCGCAACACCAGCCACCCCCACGGCTGGCGTGATCGTAAAGAGTTTCATCAAAGGAGTCTTCTTCTCATTGAGGTACTTGAAAAGAGAGATCACAGATAGAGCCAGGCCCGTCAGGGCCAAGGTTAGTTGATAGTCGCAACCCATTCGAGGATTCATCGCCCCCGCAACCGCCAAGACGATGCCGAACAACGCCAGCACAAGTGCGCCACCCGGCACTCGAGAATTGGCCTTCGGCGCCATTTTCAGCCAGAATTCCTTAGCGGCCTTGCCGATGGCAATCCCGGTTGCGAAATTCCCCAAAAGAAACGTGAATGCGGTCGTGAACCCTTCGTTACCCGTGGTTGCTTCTAGTCCGGCCACAGCGGCTGCGCCTAGGGCACCTATGATCGCTGACACTAGCAAATCCATGAGGATATTTTTTACAAAGAAGATGGGAGTGAATTGCAGGGGCAGGATCAAGAAATCTAGCCCAATGATTACGGCCGACAACGCCATGAATGCTAGAAAGAACGTTGAGACGAACAGGCCTTGAAATATGGTCCAGGCATTGTCCGCTGGATCTCCGTTTGCTCGGTACCCGCCCAAGGCAGCGACGGTTTGTGAGAGAGTGTCTTGAATCATTCGTGCAAAACCCTCGATGCCATCCATTATCAGGTTGAATAGTGGCTCGAACATTGCCTTTCCAATTGCTACAAACAGATCCACGAGGAAGCTTGCCGCCTCCATGATCACCTTCGCAATCGCGCTCAAGAACGCCGCGACTGCCTTCGCGATCGCCTCCAACACGGAATCCACATGGAACTCCCCCGACGCCCCGTTCTCATTCACATCGAACGCCGTGATGTTGACGTCCGCACCCGCCACCAGTGCCTCGAAGATCGAGAACTCGTACACCCGAACGATGTGGCACTGCAAAGAACCACACCCGGCCGTGCCTGGTCGGAACGTGTCCTTTGTCTCCCCCGCGTACCGGATGAACCGGACCTCCACCCGGTCGATCCCGACGTTGTCCTCTACATCGA
>CBEUCC010000093.1:0-10084 GCA_965541515.1 uncultured Thermoplasmata archaeon | reverse complement strand
TCGGGCAAGCGCCCCCCAAGCTCGGGCTGGCGCTCGCGCGGGCCGCCGCGGCCGTGGGCTGCGCGGTCTGCCTCTCGCCGGCCCAGGTGACCGCGCGCGCAGAGGTGTTCCGCGCCGCGCGCGTCGTAACGCTCCTTGCCGTCGGGCCGGACGGGCCGACCGTGCCTGCCGCCGCGCGGGCGGCTGGCGCCGTGCTCCTGCGCATGGCCTCGCGCGAGGGCGTGCCGGCCCTGCTCGACGGCGCGGCCCTGCCCGGGTGGGTCGAGGCGTGCCGTGCGAGTGCCGGGTACGAGGCGCCCGTCGCCGCGTCGATCCCGCCGGGGCGGCGCCCCCCCTGGTGGGCGGTCGCCGAGGCGCGCGCGGCCGGCCTGGGGGCCGTGCTCTTCGAGGAGGGCGTGTGGAGCGCCCGCGAGCCACTGGCTGCGGCCGTGGGCCGGGCAGCGCAGGCGGACGCCGCAGGCAGCGGGATCCCCTGCCTGCTCGCACGGGGCGAGCCGCCGGACGGTTTCGCGCTCAGCACCCTGCTTGCGTCGGGAGCGCGAACGGTCCTCTCGGCCGGCCCCGTGGAGGCGGCGGTCAGGAATGGGGGGTCCTTCGCTGGTGACTGGAAGGCACACGGCGACGAGCTTGCCCACGCGCTCTCTGTGGTCTGGAGCGATGCACGGCGCGTCGCGCGCCACGCGGGCTGCGCCGACCCCCGCGACCTCACGCGCGACAATTTGCGCGCCACGACCTACGACGCGGCCGCACTCTCGGGCGCGCGCCTCGCCGGGTTCGACGACCGCCTGCCGTGGTGGGTGCACTGACCCCGCGCTACAGCGGGATGTTCCCGTGCTTCTTCTCGGGGCGCGCCTCGAGCTTCCCCTCGAGCAGCGCGAGCGCCCGGGCCAGGCGCGGCCGCGTCTCGTCCGGCTCTATCACGTCGTCGATGAACCCCCGCTCAGCTGCAATGTAGGGGTTCGCGAACTGCTCCACATAGTCCTCGACGAGCCGCTTGCGCTCCGCGGCCGGGTCCTTCGCCTGCTCGATCTCCCGCCGGAAGATGATGTTCACCGCGCCCTCCGGCCCCATCACCGCGATCTCCGCCGTGGGCCACGCGATGTTCAGGTCCGACCGGATGTGCTTGGAGCACATGACGTCGTACGCCCCCCCGTACGCCTTGCGCGTGATCACCGTGAGCTTCGGGACCGTTGCCTCGCTGTAGGCGTAGAGGAGCTTGGCCCCCTCCACGATGATGCCGCCGTACTCCTGGTCCGTGCCGGGCAGGAACCCGGGGACGTCCACGAAGGTAACGAGCGGGATGTTGAACGCGTCGCAGAACCGGACGAAGCGCGCGGCCTTCACCGACGCGTTGATGTCGAGCGTCCCGGCAAGCACCCGCGGTTGGTTGCCGACGATGCCGACGGAATAGCCGTCCAGCCGCGCGAACCCGACGACGATGTTGCGCGCGAAGAGCTCGTGGACCTCCAGGAATTCTCCATCGTCGACCACGTGGCGGATGACCTCGACGATGTCGTAGGGCTTGTTGGGGCTCTCGGGCACGATGGTGTTGAGCGCGGGCTCCCGGCGGTCGGCCGGGTCGTCGCTGCGCACGCGAGGTGGCGCCTCGCGGTTGTTCGGGGGGATGAAGGACAAAAGGCGCCGTACGGTCGCCATCGCGTCCTCCTCGTTGTCGGACGCGAAGTGCGCCACCCCGCTCTTTTGCGCGTGGGTGAGCGCGCCCCCGAGCTGCTCGAAGGTGACCTCCTCGTGTGTGACTGTCTTGATGACTTCTGGCCCGGTGATGAACATGTGCGAGGTGTCCTTCACCATCACGATGAAGTCCGTGATAGCGGGCGAGTAGACCGCGCCACCGGCGCACGGCCCCAGGACGACGGAGATCTGGGGGACGGCGCCGGAGGCCATGACGTTGCGGAAGAAGATCTCCGCGTACCCGCCGAGCGACTTGACGCCCTCCTGGATCCGCGCGCCGCCCGAGTCGTTCAGCCCGATGACCGGGATCCCGTTCTTGACCGCGTGGTCCATGACCTTCGTCACCTTGGCGGCGAACATCTCTCCCAGAGACCCGCCAAAGACCGTGAAGTCCTGCGAGAAGAGCGCGACCGGCCGGCCGTCGACCGTGGCCAGCCCCGTCACGACGCCGTCGCCGTAGACGCGACGCTTGGCCATCCCGAAGTTCGTCTCCTGGTGGAGGACGAAGGGGTCGAGCTCCATGAAGGAGCCCGGGTCGACGAGCGCGTCGATCCGCTCGCGCGCGGTCATCTTGCCCGCGGCGTGCTGCTTCTCGACGCGGTCGGCCCCGCCGCCGGCGCTGGCCTCCTCGCGCAGCCGGCGCAGCCGCTCCACCGGCGTCTCCTTCGGTTCCAACGGACCCCCGCCGGGCCAACCGTGTCCGACTCCAAAAGCGTTTAGCAACACGCGCGCGCCCGCCCCGATGTTGGGCCCTGGCGCGTTTCACCACGATCGCATCGCCGGTACCACAAACGATATATCCCGAACCGCGGCTGGTCGGGATCGCTTCGTGGCCAGGTGTTCCGTTGAGATTCAGCAGACGCCAACTCATCGGACTTCTCATCGCTGGAATTGCCGCCGTCGTCCTCCCGCTCGTGCTCACTAGCAGCGCCAGCGCCGCCGCCGTGGACCTCCGGTTCGACCTGAACCCCGGCGAGGCGGCCTGCCAGGTGTGGAACGGCAGGACCTCCGACCAGGTGCAGTGGAACCTCACGTTGATGCAAAACGGGACCGAAACGACGTCGCAGACCACACCCACCTTCATCTTCATCGACGACTCCAACATCCCGGCAAGGGCCCACGGCTGGATCTTCCTGCTCACGGCAGGGGCGCCGCCCCCGCCGGCGCCTGACGCGTTCGACTCCGACCGGTCGAAGACGCAGGCGTTCGGGGACGGTGCCTACCCCCCGCCGGAGGACGGCACGACGCTGGAACTCGCGCTCTTCGGGCAGGCCCGGTCCGGCGGCGCGTCGTCGGCCAC
Source organism: uncultured Thermoplasmata archaeon (assembly GCA_965541515.1). GTDB lineage: Archaea > Thermoplasmatota > DTKX01 > DTKX01 > DATEUP01 > DATEUP01. Next base: position 7,092 of record CBEUCC010000093.1, on the reverse strand, counting down.
GGTCAGCATCCTGCTGACGCCGAGCCTCAAGAGCCTCAACAAGGACTGGTACTTCAACGTCACAGCCCAGACCGACCGCATGGGCGTTGCCACCATCACTAAGAAGGTGCAGCTCTGCGTCAACATTCCGCCCGACCCATGGTACAGGGTGGGAAACTTCACGTACGGTGATCCCCTCGACCCGACCTTCGAGATAAGCGCGGCCGGCAACTCGACGGTGGTCGTCGACTTCTGGGTGCGCAACACGGGCAACACGGACGACCGGTACTACTGCACCGTCTTCGTGCCCCGGGCCGATTGGTCGTGGCGGTTCCTGCAGGGCTTCGAATTCACCAACGCCACCCACGGGCGGACGAACTTTACGGCTCCCGGGCAGAACTTATCGGCCGAGAACGACCGGATCAAAGTAGAGGTGGTCGTGCCGGAGACGGCCCGCGCCCAGGAGAACTCCACCGTGTCCTTGACGTGCGATTCGGAGACCTCGCTCCTGCTTGGCCACGGCACCAGCCGCAACCCCTTCCCGCCGTACACGCGCGTGTCGGTCATCCAGTATTACTGGGTGTGTGCCGACGAGGTAGGGGCCACCCTGCTCGAAGGGATCCCAGGCGACAACCTAACGTTCTCGTTCCGCGTGTACAACCAGGGCAACGGCCCCGACCGAGCGACGGCGTACCTGTACTCCGGCGACGTCACATGGGTGACGCTCATCACTCCCGACGGGTGGGACCTCAACACGCCGCCAGACCCGGGGGATGACGGCACGGGCGAGTTCCGGGTCAGCATCCCGGAGGCCACGCCTATCGCGACCTACGAGTACCAGATCAACGTGAGCTCGACAACCCCCGACACGCCGGTGTGCCCCCTGCGGTTCAAGGTCAGCGTGCTCCAGGAATTCATCCCCTTCATCACGGATGTCACGCCCCGTCAGACGGGTTCGCTCGGCCAGGAGGTCGTCTTTGAGTTCACCATCATCAACATCGGCAACGGGCTCGACTCGCTGCGCCTGCAGATCTTCAACCTGAGTGACTGGCGCGTCTTCCTCGACCCGCCGATCGGCGAGAAGATCCTGAATGTGGGTGAGTCGCAGAAATTCGGAGTCACGATCATTGTCCCGAGGGAGACGGCCGATGCGCCGGTGGGGTTGTACAACACGACTGTCCGCATCAGCTCGGTGTACGCCACCGACTACGGGCTCGACATCGCGGTCTTGGCAAACCTCACGGTAATCATCAACCCGCTCGTGGGGTGCGTCATGGACCCGACCAGCACAGACAAGGAGTTCAACCCCTACGCGGCGCCAGGCAATGTGTCGGAAGCGAACTTCATCCTCTCGGTGCTGAACCTCGGAAACGGCGGGGACACCGTGATGCTGGCCGCCACGAGCCCCGAGGGCATGACGGTCAACCTCGCGCCTTCGACGCTCAGCCTGAAGATCGGGGAGTTCAAGGCGGTCTTGGTGACGCTGACCGCCAACGCGTCGGTGCCACCCGGCCTCTACACCGTCAACATCAACGCGACCTCGATCATCAACGAGTCCTCCGTGTGCACGTCGCAATACCGGGTGACGATCTTCAACCTCGACGGTGCGGTGAACACCAACGTTCAGCTCTTCGTCCAGGACCCCCAGCACCCGGATGATGAGCCGCAGGTCAGCGTGATGCCACGCGTGACGCAGATCGAGGGGTACTACGTAAAGTTCCGCCTCTTTGTCGAGAACCGCGGTGACCGGGCGCTCGCCATCAACACGGTGACGGTGACGGTGACCGACGATCTCAACTGCGAACGGGCGCCGACGAGCGGGGGCAACGACACGTGCGGCAAGCGCACGCTCTCGATCTGGACGCTCCCGCTGAACCTGACGGCCGGCAACCTAGGGAACGCCACGGCGATGGATTACGTCTACTTCGCGCCGGACTACCTGTGCATCGCCGACCCCGTGCTCTGCGAAGGGGACAGCCCGCCGGCCAACCCCCACCGGCTGACGTTCACCCTCACCATGAACTCCGAGTCCAGCCCCCAGAACAACATGGCCTCGGTGATCGTGGATGTCCTGCCGACGAGCGCGCTCCAGCTCCCGCCTGAGGAGGTGCCGTTCCCGATCGTGCCGGTCGCAGCCGGCACGGCCGTGGCCGCGTTTGCGGGCTTCGGGTACTGGTACCGGTTCGTGCGCACACCCAAGGTCGACGAGGAACTGTATGCCTCGATCTACGGCGACGGGGAGGCCCCTGCGCAGGCGCCGGGCAAGAAAGATGAGATTGGCGACTACTTGAAGTCCCACCAGAAGCCGGGCAAGCGGCCCCCGCAGTACCAGGGGATGAGCGACTCCCAGGTCGAAGAGGCCCGCAAGCTCTACGGCGAGGGCTACGGGAAGCGGCGATAGCGGAACCTCAGGCGGGCGGCCCAGCACCGCCGGCGAGCTGCGCCTCGACGATGGCGTCGATCTCCTGGAGGAACCGCTCTCGGCCGTCCTTCGGGATCGTCGCACCCGACGCGACCGGGTGGCCGCCGCCCCGGCCGCCTACCGCCTCGGCCGCCTTGCGGGCGGCGATCGAGAAGTCCACCCCGCGCTCCAACTGGCGGCGCGTGGCGCGCGTCGATATCTTCCACCCTCCATTGCGCGGCGAGAAGCAGACCACGGGGTAGGCGGGGTCGAAGAGGTAGATGACGCCAAGGCCCGCGACGGCCGCAGCCACAAGCGCGTCGTCCGTCTCGAAGTACTGGACGGCCTTGAGTTTCTTCGGCGGGTCTGCAACGAGCCTGAGGAGTCCCGCTCGCACCTGGCTCCGGTAGGCGGTCGACAGCGTGCGCGCCCGCTCGAAGGCCCACGGCTGGCCGAGCGCCACGCCGACGGCGGCCGCGTGCTCGCCTGCCCGGCCGGCCGAGTTGACGAGCGCCTGCAGCTCCTTGGCGCTCATCCGGCGCGCGGGGATCTCGACGCGCTCGGTCGTGACCTCCTGCGCGTAGAAGGCGTCGACCCCGTGCTCCAAGAGCCCTGTCGCCAGCCGCGACGCGAGCGCTCGCGCCGGGCCATCCCCGACCTCGCTGACCGGCGTTTCCGGCGCCACCCCGACCTCAGAAAGGAGGAGGCGCGCCGCCACCTCGTCGCCCGTGACGCCCGGCAGGAATGGGTCGTTCGACCGCACGAGCGCGTCGAGGACGTCGTCCCCGTCGAGGTTCAGCCCGCGGCGGACGTTCACGAGACCGGCGGCCTGGGCCGCGGCGACGATCCGCTTGGTCGCGCCGCGGAAACCCCCGACGTGCTGGCGGTCGCCGATGGCACCGGCGATCGCGAGCGGGGCGAGGTCCATGTTCTTCGGGTCGAGCGCCAGCGCGAAGAGGAAAGACGTCGAGGCGCCGCAAAGCTCGGACGAGCCATCGACGCCGAAGAGGTGGCCGTTGACCTGCACGAATCGGTCGTCGCTACGCTGCGAGACGGGGACGTGGTGGTCGAGGATGAGCACGAGCGTGCCGGCGTCGGCCACCGGCTCCAGCAGGTCGGCCTGCCCCGAGCCGACGTCGGACGTGATGAGGACGGCCGGCTTGTCCTCGGTGATCCCCTGCACAACCGCGGCGTCGATCCCACGCAGCGCCGTGAGGTGGTACGGGCGGCCCCGCCGCGTGAGCGCGGTCACGAGCACACCCGCGGCTGAGAGGCCGTCGGCGTCCGCGTCGACAAGGACGCGCGCGACCCCGGGCGTGGCGTCGAAGAGCCGCGCCGCCTGCTCGAGGCGCCGGGCCATCGGCTCGCCGACGAGTGTCTCGAGGTCGCCGTGCGCGGCTTCCCCCTCAGGGGACACCATGGCGCCACTACTCCACAATCAGCTTCGCGCTGTTGAGCGAGTACCGCCACGACGTGGGCAGGTCGCCGCTGGACTGGTAGTAGGCCACGAGGCGGCGGATCTTGGCCTCGATGTTTTGGAGGGAGTGCTTGTTGTGTGTGTCCTTGTTGTTCTTCTCCAGGTGCCGGGCCAGGTTGACTGCCTTGCGCATGAGCGCCATCAGGTCGTCGGGCACGTCGCCGGCGAGGTCGTTCTCCTTGAGCACCTGGCTCAGGCTCTTGCCGGTAGCGAGCTTGATGGAAGGGACGGCGTGCAGGTCTCGCAGGTTGAGGCCGATCTGCCCGGATGACGCGCCGTCCCGCCGGTACTTGACGATGAGGTCCTCGACCTCTTTCGCTTCGAGTTGAACCCAGTCCGGGTTCTTCGACTTGACCGGCCTTCGAGAAGCCGACTGGCCCCGTCCTCGAGTCTGGATGCGCGCCATCATTCACCTATGGGGCGGAAACCGGCCTATGCGCTTCTTGTATAAGAACCCTCACGGGTCGCGCAGCGGCGGCCTGACAGCGGCTGGACAGCGCGTCATTCCGGCTTATCTCCGGCGCCTTCCGCGGGCCCGACCGGTCCGGGCGGGGGCGCCTCCTGCGCGGGCGCGGCTTCCCCTGCCTCGGCCTCGGGCGCAGGGCCTGCGGCCGCAGGGGCCGCGGCGGCGGCCGCCTCCTTCGCGGCGCGTTCCGCGTTGGCGCGCTCGATCTTGGCAGCGGCGATGTAGCGCAGGCCCCCGACGCACTCGTGGTTCTCCATCATGTCGGCCTTGGTGATCAGCGTCTTGACCTTGCCGTGGCAGTGGTCGATGAGGTCGCAGCGGACGCAGACTCGCGCGACCTCGTCGCGCAGCCGCAGGACGAAGAGGCCCCGCCCGTCCTCGTCTGCCGCCTCGGGGGCGATGTCGTCTGCGACCACGTCGGTGTCGATGTAGATGCCCCCCGTGCGCTCGGAAGGGAACTTCCATCGCTCCCACCCGCCCTCCAGCTGGTCGGCAAAGACATGCGGGATGCTCATCGGCGGGGGCGACCCAGGCCTGGCGTGCGGGTCCTTGAGGCTCACCAGCGCGCCCTGGGCCCGTGGGGGGTGCCGCGGCGCCCCGGGGGACGCACTGGCCGGACGCGTCGCGGCGCGCGGAGCGGCCTCGGGCGCGTAGTGCTCGACCGCCAGCGCCGCGAAGAAGAGCAAGACGAAGAAGAGCGCGGACAGTTGCTGGATGTCCGCGACCGTCGCGAAGCCGAGCGCCCGGACCGACGGGTTGCTCGCGACCACATAGAGGAATGCGATGTAGAGGAAGCAGAGGATCGAGATGACCCCGAGGCCGAGCGGCGCCCATGAGCGCTGCCCCTTGATGAGTCTCCCGTCAGCGGTCGCTGCGGCCACGACAAGCCCCCAATAACGGCGCGTTCCACCCCAAGGAGCATATTTGAGCGTTTGGCCCCGCGCCTCAGGCGGGTTGCTCCGCCGTCTCCGCCGCGTGCACGGTGTTGTAGAGCAGCATGGTAATCGTCATGGGGCCGACCCCCCCCGGGACGGGCGAAATGGCCTTGGCCTTGGCCGCGACGGGCTCGAAGTCCACGTCCCCGACGAGCCGCGTGCCCCTCGGGGAGCTCGGGTCCTCGATGCGGTTGACCCCCACGTCGATGACCACGACACCGTCGCGCACCATCGGCGCCGTAAGCGCCTTCGGGTGGCCTGCGGCCACGACGACGATGTCGGCCGCGCGCGTGTGGGAGGCGATGTCGCGCGTGCCCGTGTGGCAGCAGGTGACGGTCGCGTTGGCCCCCTCCCGCTTCTGGACGAGCAGGTTCACGAGCGGCTTGCCGACGATGTTCGACCGGCCGACCACGACGACGTGCTTCCCGTCCGGCGGGTTTCCGGAGCGCACGAGCATCTCGACGATTCCCTTCGGCGTGCAGGGGGCGAACGTCTCCTCACCGATCACGAGCTTGCCGACATTGAACGGGTGGAAGCAGTCGACGTCCTTCGCGGGGGAGATGGTCTGGTAAACCGTCCGTTCGCGGATCTGTTTGGGAAGCGGGGACTGGACGAGAATCCCGTGGAACCGCTCGTCCCCGTTGAGTTCGCGGACGCGCGCGAGCAGCGCCTCCTCGGGGGTGTCGGCGGCCATCTTGAGCGTCTCGTGGAAGAGCCCCATCTCCGCGCACGCCTTCGCCTTGGCCCGCACGTAGACCTCGGAGGCGGGGTCGTCGCCGACGATGACCGCGACGAGGCCGGGGGGCCGCCCGAGCCGCTCGGTCGCGGCCGCGATGCGGGGCTTGAGTTCCCCCCGCATCTCCGCTGCGATCTCCTTTCCGGAGATGATCTGCCCAGCCACGGCGCCGGCCCCGGCGGGCGATCGTGCCGCCCGTAGAAAAGTCTGCGCCGCCACCGCCCGAAGCCTTTAGACGCCGCTGGGGGATCGCTGCGCGTGCCCCAGCGAGCCGCCAAGCGCCTCCGTGTCGCGGTCTTGGTCTCCGGGTCCGGGACGAACCTGCAGTCCGTCCTGGACCACTGCGCAGCCGGCACCCTCGACGCCGAGGTCGTGCTCGTCTTTTCCAACAAGCGGGGCGCCACCGCGCTCGAGCGCGCGCGGCGCCACGGGGTGCCGACGGAGGTCCTCGAGTCCTCCGGGATGGCGCGGGAGGAGTACGACGCTCGGGCCGCGGCGATCATCGACGGGTACGGCCCGGAGTTGCTCGTGCTGGCCGGGTACATGCGGATCGTCACGCCCGCGTTCATCGACCACTACCCGGACCGGATCATCAACATCCACCCCGCGCTGCTCCCCTCGTTCCCCGGCGTGCACGCACAGAAACAAGCCCTCGACTCGGGGGTGCGCGTGACCGGCTGCACGACCCACTTCGTCCGCGCCGAGGTGGACGCGGGGCCGGTCATCCTACAGGAAGCCGTCCCCGTCGAGGCCGGCGACACGGAGGAGACGCTGACCCGCCGCATCCTCGATCGCGAGCACGAACTCCTGCCGCGGTCGATCCAGCTCTTCGCGGAGGGGCGGCTCAGGGTGGATGGCAGGCATGTGCACGTCCTGCCGGTGGCTCACCAGTCCTAGCCCCACAGGAGGGTGAGCCCGCACGACGGGCACCTGAGGGCGCCGACCGCCACCGGCGACCGGCACTGCGGGCAAGCCGCGGTCGAAATCGATGACGCGGGCATCGCCTGCGACCCCACGAGCTTGGAGATGGGGAGGTTGGGCGCGGGCGTGGGGGGCGTGGACGGCAATGGACAGCGCGTGCTGGCGGAGGTCATCGCC